>NZ_JBEXPG010000010.1:0-161250 GCF_040611935.1 Streptomyces sp. NPDC006512
GCGCTCGCGCCTGCCCCCTCCCGAAGCGCCGCCCCACCCACTCGGCTCCGGGGTCGAGGCTCCGGCGGTGGGCGGGGGGGGGCCCCCCCCCCCACGGCCGAGTTCACGCCGAGGAGAACAGCCGTGCCCGAAGGGCATACGATCCACCGCCTCGCCCAGGACCACACGGAACGGTTCGCCGCCCGCCCGGTCCGGGTCAGCAGCCCCCAGGGCCGCTTCGCCGACAGCGCCGCCCTGCTCGACGGGCGCACCCTCGAAAGCGCCGAGGCACACGGCAAGCACCTCTTCCTCGAACTCGGCGACGCCTGGATCCACATCCACCTCGGCCTCTTCGGCAAGCTCGGCTTCGGCCCCGCCCCCGCCCCGCCGGCCACCGACACCGTCCGGCTGCGCCTGCTGAACGCCGACCACCACGCCGACCTGCGCGGCCCCACCGCCTGCGCGCTGATCGGCGAGGGCGAGAAGAAGGCGATACACGACCGGCTCGGCCCCGACCCGCTGCGCCCGGCCGACGACCCCGGCCGCGCCTGGGCCCGGATCTCCCGCTCTCGCACCACCATCGCGGCCCTGCTCATGGACCAGAAGGTCGTCGCCGGAGTCGGCAACGTCTACCGCGCCGAGGTCCTCTTCCGGCACGGCATCGACCCCTACCGGCTCGGCAAGGACCTCACCCGCGCCGAATGGGACGCGATGTGGACGGACCTCGCCGCCCTGATGCGCGAGGGCGTACGCCACAACCGCATCGACACCGTCCGCGACGAACACCTCCCCGAGGCCATGGGCCGCCCCCCGAGGGTGGACGACCACGGCGGCGAGGTGTACGTCTACCGCAGGGCGAACATGCCCTGCCACATCTGCGGGGGCGAGATCCGCACCGCCGGCCTCGCCGCCCGCAACCTCTTCTGGTGCCCTTCCTGCCAGCAGCGCTAGCCGACAGCGCCAGCTTCAGCGCCAGGGAGCGCCGGGGAGCGCCGTCCCACTAGAACCGGTGCGACAGCCAGGGCGCCACGTCCCCGGCGAAGGCCCGCGAGGCCTCCCGCAGCGCGCCCGGGCGCAGCTCGCGCACCCGGCCCGCCGCCGCCAGGGAGGTCAGGGTCACCCCGCCCAGGTACGCCGAGCCCAGCTCCCGCACGGACAGCTCCAGCTCCGCCGCGTCCCCGGTCCGGACGCACCGCGCCGCACCCCGCGCGTCGGCCGTCAGCCGCCACCGGCCCGCGTTCCACGGGCAGAACGCGTCCTCGACCTCCACGACCACGTCCAGCGGAGCCCCGTACGTCCGCGCCTCCAGCGCCGCCCCCAGGTCCACCAGCCGCAGGTGCAGCGCGTCCCGGGTCCGGGTCCGGGTCCGCCGGATGTCGCTGACCAGGTGCAGCAGCGGATCGTCCACGGGCCGCCCGTACGCCCGCACGTGCCAGGTCAGGTCGATCTCGAAGAGGTAGCGCCACAGCGCCGCGTACGCCGCCGGGTCCGTCGCGTCGACGTCGTAGACCTCGACCTTGCCGTCCGAACCGGTCAGCTCCCAGTCCGGCCTGACCCGGTAGCGCGCGTACCCGACGACCTCGCCGTCCGCCGCCTCCGCCACCACGCACTTCAGCGGGGACGCGCCGTCGCGCCGCCCCGGCGGATCCAGCAGCGCCTGCCGCTCCCAGCCCGGCTGCCGGGCCGGCATCCCCGGCCGGGCCGCGACCAGCGCCGCGTAGACCCGCTCGCAGTCGGCCAGCGCCTTCTCCGGATCCACCAGCCGCAGCCGCACCCCGTCCGTCCCCGGCGGCACGGAGAGCCGTACCCGGGTCGTGTCCACGTCCACCGCGAGGGAGTACACGGCCGTCCCGTAGCCGAACCGCCCGTAGATCTCCGGCTCCGACGCCGTCAGCACGGCGATCGGTTCACCACCCGCACGGACATCGTCCAGCTGGCGGCGCATCAGCGAGGTCAGCACCCCGCGCCGGCGGTGCGTCGGCGCGACCCCGACCATCGTCACCCCCGCCGCCGGCACCACCGCGCCGCCCGGCACCGACAGCCGGAAGCTGAACGCGCCGGCCGAGCCCACGCACGTCGCGCCGTCCCACACCCCCAGCGAACGCCGGGGCTCGGTCAGGGACCGGTACAGGTCGCGCTCCTCCGGGGTCTCCGGCACGCCACCGAACGCCAGTTCCAGGTGGTCGTACCAGACATCCCACTCATCAGACTGCAATACGCGCGTAACAAGAGCCATGAGGCCATCCCTACCAGGGCATTCCGGCCCGCACGAAGCGATTTTCCCCCGGAACGTGACCACCGTGCGGGGGTACCCCTGCGCGCACACAGCCAGGATGGATAGGGTCCCGGACAATGGCCGGAGCACGTGTGGAGACGCTCATGGCCCGGACGCGCATGCTGTCGCACCGGGCCCGCACCGCCCTGCGCAAATCCGCCGTCGACTACTTCCGCGGCGACGGATCCGACTGGCTCGCCTTCGGCGGACTGCTCCTGACCGTCCCCGCCATCGCCTGCGGCACCATCATGCTGCCGGTCTGGTTCTCGCCCTCCGCGCTCGTCCTGCCCATCGTCGCCGGCGGCCTGCTGCTGCGCCCCGCGAGCCTCCTCGCCCTGTACGCCGCGTCCGCCGCCGCCCTGATCGTCGAGGCCCTCGTCCTCGGCCCCTATACCCAGGGACCCGCCCGCGTCACCCCCGGCACCGTCCTCGTCGTCGCCGCCTGCGGATTCTTCGGACTGGTCATCGCCCAGTTCCGCAGCCGCGTCGGCGTGCCCTGGAGACGCGGCGGCACCATGCTCTTCGACCTGCGCGAACGCATCCGCGTCCAGAGCAAACTGCCCGCCCTGCCGCGCGGCTGGCACCGCGAGATGGCCCTGCGTCCGGCCGGCGGCCAGTCCTTCTCCGGGGACTTCGTCGTCGCGGCCAGGACGAACGGCGGCCGCACCCTGGAGATCGTCCTCACCGACGTCTCCGGCAAGGGCATGGAAGCCGGCTCCCGCGCCCTGCTGCTCTCCGGCGCGTTCGGCGGCCTCCTCGGCGCCCTGCCCCCGCACGGCTTCCTGCCCGCCGCCAACGGCTACCTGCTGCGCCAGGACTGGGACGAGGGCTTCGCCACGTCCATCCACCTCGTCCTCGACCTGGAGACCGGGGACTACGAACTCCTCTCCGCCGGCCACCTCCCCGCCCTCCAGCTCTCCGCCGGCACCGGCCGCTGGCGGGAGGTCTCCGGCGAGGGCCCCCTCCTCGGCGTCTACGACGGAGCCGAGTTCGAGCCCGCCAGCGGCAACCTGCGCCGCGGCGACGTCCTCATGCTCTTCACCGACGGCCTCGTCGAGACCTCCGAACGCGAGATCAGCGAGGGCATCGACCGCCTCACCGGCGAAGCCGACCGCTACGTCGCCTCCGGCTGGGAGGGTGCCGCCTGGCACCTGATCGAAAAGGTCGCCAAGGACGTCAACGACGACCGCGCCCTCCTCCTCATCCGCCGCTCCCCCTGACGAAGCGGGCCCCGCGCCCCCGTCCCGCCGGGTCGCAGGCCCGGCCACGGACCGCCCGGGGCGGAGACGCCCAGCTGGGCCAATCGGTCGGGATTGGCACGTTTTCCGACCGCCGGCCGGGGCTACCGTGCGCGCATGGACCGCAGTCTCGCCGGCGACCTCGCCCGCCTCCCCGACCTCCTCGACGCCACCCGCCGCGCCGCCGCCGAGGCCCTCGCGACCCTGGACGCGCGGCCCGTCGTACCGGCCGCCCCCGCCCCGCCCGCCCCCGAACCGCTCCCCGAGCACGGCGACGGCACCGAGCAGGCCCTCGCCGCGTTCCAGGACCGCTGGGCCCCGCGCCTGTCCGCCTCCGCCGGACCCCGCTACCTCGGCTTCGTCACCGGCGGCGCCACCCCCGCCGCGCTCGCCGGGGACTGGCTCACCGCCGCCCACGACCAGAACTCCAACTCCTCCTTCGACGGCGCCGGCCAGCACCTCGAACGCGAGACCGTCGGCTGGCTCCGCGAGCTCTTCGGCCTCTCCGACGCCCACACCGGCACCTTCGTCAGCGGCGCCACCATGTCCAACACCACCGGCCTCGCGATCGCCCGCGAATGGCTCGGCGAACGCCTCGGCGTCTCCCCGGCCGAGGACGGCGCCGCCGCGCTCGGCCCCGTCCGGGTGCTCTCCGGCGCCCCGCACTCCTCCATCGCCAAGGCCCTCTCCGTCCTCGGCCTCGGCCGGTCCGCCCTCGTACGGGTCCCCACGCTGCCCGGCCGCGAGGCCGTCGACCCCGCCGCCCTGGAACGGGCCCTCGCCGACACCCCCGGCCCGGCCGTGGTCGTCGCCAACGCCGGAACTGTCAACACCGTCGACTTCGACGACCTCCGGGCCCTCGCCGCGCTCAAGGACCGCCACGACTTCTGGCTCCACACCGACGCCGCCTTCGGCGCCTTCGCGGCCCTCTCCCCGGAACACGCCCACCTCACCGACGGCCTCGACGCCTCCGACTCCCTCTGCGTCGACCTCCACAAGTGGCTCAACGTCCCCTACGACAGCGCCGTCCAGTTCACGCGCCGCCGCGACCTCCAGGCCCGCGTCTTCCAGAACGCCGCCGCCTACCTCGGCCCCCTCGGCGACCTCCCCGACCTGGTCCACCTCACCCCCGAGAACTCGCACCGGCTGCGCGCCCTCGCCGCCTGGTTCACCCTGCGCGCCTACGGCCGCCGCGGCCACCGCGAGATCGTCGAACGCGACATCGCCTGCGCCCGCGCCCTCGGCGAACGCCTCGACCACGACCCGGCCTTCCGGCTCCTCGCCCCGGTCCGCCTCAACGTCGTCTGCTTCACCCTCGCCCAGGACCCCACCCCGGACCGCCTCACCGCCCTGCGGGAGGCCGTTGCCGCCGAGGTGTTCGTTACCCCCACCGTCTACGAGGGAACCCCCGCGCTCCGCGCCGCGTTCTCCAACTGGCGTACCACGCAAGCCGATGTGCGCCGGGCCGCCGAGGCCCTCCGTACGGCAGCGAAGGAGATCGCATGACCCGGGAGCCGCTGACCCTCATCGAGGTCGAGGCCCTGGCCCGCGAGGCGCACGAGGGCCAGACCGACAAGGCCGGCCGGCCTTACGCCGAGCACCTGGCGGCCGTCGCCGAGGGGGTCCGCCTGCGCGGCGGCAGCGCCGAACAGCAGGCGGCGGCCTGGCTCCACGACTCCGTCGAGGACGACGCCCTCAGCGCCGAGTGGCTCGCCTCCGCGGCCCTCCCGGACCCGGTCAAGGCCATGGTCCTGGCCCTCACCAAACGCCCCGGGGAGCCGCTGGAGGAGTACGCCGCCCGCATCCTGGCCACCCCCGGCGCCGTCCTGGTGAAGGAGGCCGACCTCGCGCACAACGCGGACCCCGTCCGTCTCTCCGTCCTGGACGGCCCCACCCGCGACCGGCTGTCCGCGAAGTACGCGTATGTCCGCTCTCTCCTCGGCATCACCACGCCTTGAGCGCCGCAACACGCCCGCCTGGCGGCAAAGATGCGATGGCGATTCGTCACGAGACGGGTAGCAGGGGCCGGTTGGTGGGAGGATGGTGCGTGTGGGGGCGCGCCCGGCCGTGCACCCCGGGCCGACCAGGGGACGACCGAAGGTGTGATCAGTAGTGGCCATTTCGCTGTCAGTCGTGGTTCTGTTGGCGATCATCCTGGTGATCCTGATCCGCGGCAAGCACATGAAGGCCGGCCCCGCGATCGTCGCGGTCCTCTTCGGCTTCTTCCTCGCGTCCAGCTCCATCGCCCCGGACGTCAACCGCTTCCTGAACTCCCTCGCCGACACCATCGCCGGCATCAAGCTGTAGGACTCCGGAACCCCGGAAACGACTCAGGGCCAGGCGGAGGAAACATCCTTCGACCTGGCCCTGAGCCATGAAGAGCGGGTGACGGGAATCGAACCCGCGTAGCTAGTTTGGAAGACTAGGGCTCTACCATTGAGCTACACCCGCAACGCGTGCGCCGCAGGTCCGGGGACCGCGGCACGGACAGCATCCTAGCGGGTCGCACCGGGGGAGTCACACCGCTTTCGCCGCCGGGTCGGGAGTCCCGCGTCGCGCGCGCGTCCGCCCGCAGGGAAAACGCGCGTGTCGGAGGGTCTCCGGGCATGTACCCTACGTGTCGCACCGACGGGGTGTGGCGCAGCTTGGTAGCGCGTCCGCTTTGGGAGCGGAAGGTCGTCGGTTCGAATCCGGCCACCCCGACCACGAGTACCGCCTCCGCGATGATCGCGTTGTGGGCTGATTGCCGCTTGCGGTTACTATGCAAGCTGCGTGCCCGTGTGTCTGATGTACCGGGCCGAAGTCCGCCGAACCGCTGAATCGCAGCGAGACGGCAGAACCCCCAGCAGTCAGCCACAAGGAGACCGAACCGTGAAGAGCGCCGTGGAGACCCTGAACCCGACTCGGGTTCGGCTCACTGTTGAGGTGCCCTTCGAGGAGCTCAAGGACAGCCTCGACGCGGCGTACAAGAAGATCAACCAGCAGGTCACGGTGAAGGGCTTCCGCAAGGGCAAGATCCCCGCCCGCGTCATCGACCAGCGCTTCGGCCGCGGTGCGGTGCTGGAGGAGGCCGTCAACGACGCCCTCCCGAAGTTCTACACCGAGGCGGTCAACGAGGCCGACCTGAACCCGCTGGGCCAGCCCGAGGTCGACATCAAGGAGCTGAAGGACGGCGAGCTGCTGTCCTTCACCGCCGAGGTGGACGTCCGCCCCGAGATCGAGATCCCGGACTACTCCGGCATCGAGGTCGAGGTCGACGCCGTAGAGGTGTCCGACGAGGACGTCGAGAAGTCGGTCGAGCAGCTGCGCGGCCGTTTCGCGTCCACCAAGGACGTCGAGCGCGCCGCCCAGGACGGCGACGTCGTCACGATCGACCTTGAGGCCAAGGTCGACGGTGAGGTGCTGGAGGACGGCGTCGCCAGCGACGTCTCCTACACCATCGGCTCCGGCGAGCTCCTCGACGGCATCGACGAGGCCGTCAAGGGCCTGGAGGCCGGTGGCGAGGCCACCTTCACCTCCCAGCTGAAGGGCGGCTCCGCCGAGGGCAAGGACGCCGAGGTCACCGTCAAGGTCACCAAGGTCTCCGCCCGCGAGCTGCCGGAGCTGGACGACGAGTTCGCCCAGATGGCGAGCGAGTTCGACACCCTCGACGAGCTCAAGGCGGACAGCCGCAAGCGCCTCGAGAACATGAAGCAGTACGACCAGGCCACGCAGGCCCAGGAGCGCGTCCTGGAGAAGCTGCTGGAGCTCGTCGAGGTCCCGATCCCCGAGAAGCTCCTCGCGGACGAGGTCCAGACCCGCAAGCACAACCTGGAGCACCACCAGCTCGGCCAGATGGGTCTGACCATCGAGAAGTACCTGGAGTTCCAGGGCAAGACGGTCGAGGAGTTCGACGCCGAGACCAGCGAGCAGGCCGTCAAGGGCATCAAGACCCAGTTCGTCCTGGACGCCCTGGTCAACAAGGAGAAGCTGGGCGTCAACCAGGAGGAGCTCACCGAGCACCTCATGCGCCGCGCGCAGTCCTCCGGCATGTCCCCCGACCAGTTCGCCCAGGCGGTCGTCGAGGGCGGCCAGGTCCCGATGCTGGTCGGCGAGGTCGCCCGCGGCAAGGCCCTCGCGGTCGTCGTCGAGGCCGCCAAGGTCACCGACACCAACGGTGAGGTCATCGACCTCTCCGACGACGAGGACGAGACCGAGGCCGCCCCGGCCGCGGCCGACGCCGACGTCGCGGCGGACGCCGAGCCGGCGGCCGACGAGGCCAAGTAACACCTTGGGCCCAGCCCATTGAGCAGTGCCGTGAAGGGCCCGGACGCAGCCGCGTCCGGGCCCTTCCGCACACCCGCCAAGAGGGGGCCGGACCTTGCGCTCCGAGCGAACAGTTCGGGAAGCGGGATGGCGTTGTCCTACCTGCGCGTTAGGGTCCATGAATACGAGGGCACGGGAGTACCCGAAGCCGGAGGGCATCGCCCCGCCGGTAGGTCCGCGCCCCAGAACGAGACGCTGAGACGGCATGTGGCCGTCGGAGACGAGCAGGTGGATACGTGACGAATCTGAAGCCTTACGCCGCGGGTGAGCCGTCCATCGGTGGCGGCCTCGGCGACCATGTCTACAACCGGCTGCTCGGCGAGCGCATCATCTTCCTCGGCCAGCAGGTCGACGACGACATCGCGAACAAGATCACGGCGCAGCTCCTGCTCCTGGCCGCCGAGCCGGAGAAGGACATCTACCTGTACATCAACAGCCCCGGTGGCTCGGTGACGGCCGGCATGGCCGTCTACGACACCATGCAGTACATCCCGAACGACGTCGTCACCATCGGTATGGGCATGGCGGCCTCCATGGGCCAGTTCCTGCTCACCGGCGGCGCCAAGGGCAAGCGCTTCGCCCTGCCGAACACCGACATCCTGATGCACCAGGGTTCCGCCGGCATCGGCGGCACCGCGTCCGACATCAAGATCCAGGCCCAGTACCTGCTGCGCACCAAGCAGCGCATGGCCGAGATCACCGCGTTCCACTCGGGTCAGACTGTCGAGGCGATCATCCGCGACGGTGACCGCGACCGTTGGTTCACCTCCGAAGAGGCCAAGGAGTACGGCCTCATCGACGAGATCATCTCGGCCGCGTCCAACGTTCCGGGCGGCGGCGGCACCGGGGCCTGATCCCCGCACCACCGTCACCAGCCAGCAGTCGACAGCCCGCAGAACGCCACCAGGATGGTGAAAACCTCGATGTACATGAACAACCTCTCTCCCGCGAGCGGCCTCCACAACGGTCCGCAGGTGGACAACCGCTACGTCATCCCGCGCTTCGTCGAGCGCACCTCGCAGGGCGTGCGCGAGTACGACCCGTACGCGAAGCTCTTCGAGGAGCGCGTGATCTTCCTCGGCGTGCAGATCGACGACGCGTCCGCGAACGACGTCATGGCGCAGCTGCTGTGCCTGGAGTCGATGGACCCGGACCGCGACATCTCGATCTACATCAACAGCCCGGGTGGTTCCTTCACCGCGCTGACCGCGATCTACGACACGATGCAGTTCGTGAAGCCGGACATCCAGACGGTCTGCATGGGCCAGGCGGCGTCCGCCGCCGCGGTCCTGCTCGCCGCCGGCACCCCCGGCAAGCGCATGGCGCTGCCGAACGCCCGCGTGCTGATCCACCAGCCCTCGGGCGGCACCGGCCGCGAGCAGCTCTCCGACCTGGAGATCGCGGCCAACGAGATCCTGCGCATGCGCGACCAGCTGGAGTCCATGCTGGCCAAGCACTCGACCACCCCGCTGGAGAAGATCCGCGAGGACATCGAGCGCGACAAGATCCTCACGGCCGAGGACGCTCTCGCGTACGGGCTGATCGACCAGATCATCTCGACCCGCAAGAGCTCGGCCTGATCCTTGCCGCCAGTTGGCGTGGCAGCGTCGTCGCATTCGGCGATGTGAACCACGTCAAGGGGGCCCCGCACGGGGCCCCCGGCAAGGTACCGTCGGATATGAGGCACCAGGAGCGCTGAACCAGGCGTCTCCCAGGCGAAGGGGAAGCACCTCGTGGCACGCATCGGTGACGGCGGCGACCTGCTCAAGTGCTCGTTCTGCGGAAAGAGCCAGAAGCAGGTGAAGAAGCTCATCGCAGGACCCGGTGTGTACATCTGCGACGAGTGCATCGACCTCTGCAACGAGATCATCGAAGAGGAACTCGCGGAGACCTCCGAGGTCCGGTGGGAGGAACTCCCCAAGCCCCGTGAGATCTACGAGTTCCTGGAGAGCTACGTCGTCGGCCAGGAGCCGGCGAAGAAGGCGCTCTCGGTAGCGGTCTACAACCACTACAAGCGGGTCCAGGCCGGCGAGAACGGCGGCGCGCAGGGCCGGGACGACGCGATCGAGCTCGCGAAGTCCAACATCCTGCTGCTGGGCCCCACGGGCTCCGGCAAGACCCTCCTCGCGCAGACGCTCGCGCGCATGCTGAACGTCCCGTTCGCCATCGCCGACGCGACGGCGCTGACGGAGGCCGGGTACGTCGGCGAGGACGTCGAGAACATCCTGCTGAAGCTGATCCAGGCGGCGGACTACGACGTCAAGAAGGCCGAGACCGGGATCATCTACATCGACGAGATCGACAAGGTCGCCCGCAAGAGCGAGAACCCGTCGATCACGCGCGACGTCAGCGGCGAGGGCGTGCAGCAGGCCCTGCTGAAGATCCTGGAAGGCACGACGGCCTCGGTGCCGCCGCAGGGCGGGCGCAAGCACCCGCACCAGGAGTTCATCCAGATCGACACGACGAACGTGCTCTTCATCGTGGGCGGCGCCTTCGCCGGCCTGGAGAAGATCATCGAGTCGCGTGCGGGTGCCAAGGGCATCGGCTTCGGGGCGACGATCCGCTCGAAGCGGGAGATCGAGGCGAGCGACCAGTTCCAGGAGGTCATGCCGGAGGACCTGGTGAAGTTCGGGATGATCCCCGAGTTCATCGGCCGTCTGCCCGTGCTGACCTCGGTGCACAACCTGGACCGCGAGGCGCTGCTCCAGATCCTCGTCGAGCCGCGGAACGCGCTGGTGAAGCAGTACCAGCGGCTGTTCGAACTCGACGGTGTCGAGCTGGACTTCGAGCGCGAGGCCCTCGAAGCCATCGCGGACCAGGCGATCCTCCGCCAGACCGGCGCGCGCGGCCTGCGCGCCATCATGGAAGAGGTCCTGATGTCGGTGATGTACGAGGTCCCGTCCCGCAAGGACGTGGCCCGCGTGGTCATCACCTCCGACGTGGTCCGCTCCAACGTCAACCCGACGCTGGTGCCGCGCATCGTCCCGAAGGACCAGGGCCCGCACGAGAAGTCGGCGTAGCCGCTGCCGCGGTCCGCACGTGAAAGGGGGCGCTCCCGTGGGGAGCGCCCCCTTTCCGATGTCCCGCGGGCCCGCTACTTCTTGACGCGGGCGGTGTTGTAGAGCTTCGCGGCCAGTTCGCCGTTCTGCTCCAGGGTGTAGCCCGGCTTTCCCGCGAACAGGGCGGCCACGTCGCTCGCCGTGACCACGCCCAGGGTGCTGTAGTCCCCCCAGATGCAGATCGGGAGGGTCGCCTCCTTGGGGCCCTTGGTGGTCGTGTCCTTCGAGACGAACTTGACCTCCTGGCACTTCATGACGGCGCCCTCGAAGCCTGCCGGGGTCACCGACTTGGGGCTGCCGATGAGTTCGGCCGACGACTTGCCGTCCTTGCCCATGTTCAGCTTCGCCATGGCGAAGTACCCGTCGACCGTCTTCTCGGGGTCCGCGATGTCGCCGTAGAGGCCGGAGAAGTTGAGGGCCTTGGCCGACATGGGGTTCGTCGGGTCACCCGACTGGTAGTTCATGCCCACCGAAGTGGCGTTCTTGATGCCAGCGGCCTCCGCCTCCTGGCGGTCCTTGTCGGTCATGTCCTTCTGCTGGTACTTCGGATCCTTCTTGAAGTCGTTCACCGTCTCCGGCGCGACCAGCTTGTAGCCCTTGGTGGCGTCGGAGACCGAGCCGCTCGAGCCGCTGCCCAGGAAGTACCAGCCGCCGCCCGCGATGACCGCCACTGCCACGACGACGCCGATGATGACGCCGGCCTTGGACTTCTTCGGGGGGTTCTGCGGGGGCATGCCGCCGTACGGGGGCTGGCCCTGGGGCTGCTGGTAGCCGTACGCGGGGGGCTGCTGGGGGTAGCCGGGCTGCTGGCCGTAGGCCGGGGGCTGCTGCGGGTAGCCCGGCGGGGGCGGGGCCTGCTGCGGGTAGCCGTAGCCCGGCTGCGGGGCGGGCTGGCCGTACGGGCCGGGCGGCGGCGGGGGCTGCTGCCCGTAGGGCCCCGGCTGCTGAGGCTGCTGGCCGTACGGCCCCGGCTGGTTGAAACTCATCCCGCGTCCCCCTGTGAGGTTTGCTTATCCGTTCCTCACATCCTGTCTGAAGCGGGGCCCGGCCGGGGCATCGGGGTCCCAGGCGTTACCGAACTACGACGCCGCCGGGACCTCCATGGCCTCCCGCAGCGCAGCGCACCGCCCCAGGTCCTCGTCAGACGGGCCCGCGGGGACCGGGGTCAACGGCGTGCCCCGTCGTGGAATGGATTCGTGACGCGGGCGGCGGCCCCCGTATCCTGTGCCCCGTGACCGAGAACACGCAGACACCCAGTGCCCCCAGCTCCGAACTGCCGACCCAGTACGCGCCGGCCGAGGTAGAGGGGAAGCTGTACGAGCGCTGGGTAGAGCGCGGTTACTTCGAGGCCGACGCGAAGAGCGACAAGCCCGCCTACACCGTCGTCATCCCGCCGCCGAACGTCACGGGCAGCCTGCACCTGGGTCACGCCTTCGAGCACACGCTGATCGACGCCCTCACCCGACGCAAGCGGATGCAGGGCTTCGAGACCCTGTGGCAGCCCGGAATGGACCACGCCGGCATCGCCACCCAGAACGTCGTCGAGCGCGAGCTGGCCAAGGAGGGCAAGTCCCGTCACGACCTCGGCCGGGAGGCGTTCGTCGAGCGCGTCTGGCAGTGGAAGGGCGAGTCGGGCGGCCAGATCTCCGGCCAGATGCGTCGCCTCGGCGACGGCGTCGACTGGTCGCGCGAGCGCTTCACCATGGACGAGGGCCTGTCCGAGGCCGTCCAGACGATCTTCAAGAAGCTCTACGACGACGAGCTGATCTACCGCGCGGAACGCATCATCAACTGGTGCCCGCGCTGCCTCACCGCGATCTCCGACATCGAGGTCGAGTACCAGGACGACGACGGCGAGCTCGTCTCCATCCGGTACGGCGAGGGCGACTCCGCCATCGTCGTCGCGACGACCCGCGCCGAGACGATGCTCGGTGACACGGCCGTCGCCGTCCACCCGGAGGACGAGCGCTACAAGCACCTCGTCGGGACCGAGATCGAACTGCCGCTGACCGGCCGCCGCATCCCGATCGTCGCGGACGAGCACGTCGACCCCGAGTTCGGAACCGGTGCCGTCAAGGTGACCCCGGCGCACGACCCGAACGACTTCGAGATCGGCCAGCGCCACGGCCTGCCGAACCTCGCCGTCATGGACGAGCACGCCGTCATCACCGTCCACGGCCCCTTCCAGGGCCTGGACCGGCTCGAAGCCCGTTCCGCCATCGTCGCCGCGCTGCGCGCCGAGGGCCGGATCGTCGCCGAGAAGCGCCCGTACAGCCACTCCGTGGGCCACTGCTCGCGCTGCAAGACCACCATCGAGCCGCGGCTGTCGATGCAGTGGTGGGTCAAGGTCGGCCCGCTCGCGAAGGCGGCGGGCGACGCCGTCCGGGACGGCCGGGTCAAGATCCACCCGCAGGAGATGGAGAAGCGCTACTTCGACTGGGTCGACAACCTCCACGACTGGTGCATCTCGCGTCAGCTGTGGTGGGGCCACCGCATCCCGGTCTGGTACGGCCCCAACGGCGAGGTCGTCTGCGTCGGACCGGACGAGCAGCCGCCGACGGGCGAGGGCTGGCACCAGGACACCGACGTCCTCGACACCTGGTTCTCCTCCGGCCTGTGGCCGTTCTCCACGCTCGGCTGGCCGCAGCAGACCGAGAGCCTCGCGAAGTTCTACCCGAACTCCGTCCTGGTCACCGGCTACGACATCCTCTTCTTCTGGGTCGCCCGGATGATGATGTTCGGCCTCTACGCGATGGACGGCACCCCGCCGTTCCACACCATCGCCCTGCACGGCATGGTCCGCGACCAGTTCGGCAAGAAGATGTCGAAGTCGTTCGGCAACGCCGTCAACCCGCTGGACTGGATGGACGAGTACGGCTCCGACGCCGTCCGCTTCACCCTGGCCCGCGGCGCCAACCCGGGCGTCGACGTCCCGATCGGTGAGGACTGGGTCCAGGCCTCCCGCAACTTCGCCAACAAGATCTGGAACGCCACGCGCTTCGCGCTGATGAACGGCGCCACCATCGAGGGCGAGCTGCCGGCCCCCGAGGCGATGTCGGCGACCGACCGCTGGATCCTGTCGCGGCTCAACAAGACCGTGGCCGAGGTCGACGCGTACTACGAGGACTACCAGTTCTCGAAGCTGTCGGACTCGCTCTACCACTTCGCGTGGGACGAGGTCTTCAGCTGGTACGTCGAGCTGTCGAAGACGACCTTCTTCGCGGGCGGCGACCAGGCCAAGGTTTCCGGCCGGGTCCTGGGCGAGGTCCTCGACGTCATGCTGCGGCTGCTGCACCCGGTGGTCCCCTTCGTCACCGAGACGCTGTGGACCACGCTCACCGGGCGCGAGTCCCTCGTCATCGCCGACTGGCCGACGGACAGCGGCTTCCGCGACGAGGCCGCCGAGGCCGAGATCCTCCAGGTCCAGGCCGTGGTCACCGAGGTCCGCCGGTTCCGCAAGGAGCAGGGCCTCCAGGACGGCCAGAAGGTTCCGGCCCGCCTGGACCTGTCCGGTACCGCGCTCGCCGCGCACGAGGGCGCCATCCGGCAGCTGCTGCGCCTCCAGCCGGAGGGCGACTCCTTCAGCGCCACCGCGACCCTCCCCGTCGCCGGTGCCACCGTCGCGCTGGACCTGTCGGGCACCATCGACGTGCCCGCCGAGCGCAAGCGCCTGACGAAGGACCTGGGCGCCGCCGAGAAGGAGAAGCAGCAGGCCGAGGCGAAGCTCGGGAACGAGGCGTTCATCGCCAAGGCCCCCGACAACGTCGTGGACAAGATCAAGGGCCGGCTGGCCAAGGCCGAGGCCGACATCGCCCGGCTCCAGGCCCAGCTGGACGCGCTGCCCGCGGCGTAACCGCGAGCGAGGGGCCCCCGTACGGCTGTCCGGCCGTACGGGGGCCTTCCGCGTACCCGGGCCTCAGAGCAGCCGGGTGCCGAAGCGTTCCAGGACGAGGACGGCGACGACCCCGTACAGCGTCACCGGGACCAGCCAGTGGGGGAGGGCGCGCAGCGGGGAGCCGGGGCGGGACAGGTACCGGGTGACGTACCAGAACAGCGGGATCACCACCGCCCAGACGGCCGCGCACCACGGGCAGAGCGCGCCGATCACGTACAGGCACTGGCCGATCAGCCACACGGTGAGGGCGAAGCCGGCCGCGGTGCCCGCCCACAGGAGCCGCCACAGCCTGCGCGGGAACCGGGCCCCGGCGACGAGCGCCGCGCCGAGGGCCGCGAGCGCCCCGAAGCCGGCGAGGCCGAGGAGCATGTTGGGGAAGCCGAGCAGGTTGCCCTGCCAGGTGGTCATCACGTCGCCGCAGCTCAGTACCGCGTTGACGTTGCAGCCCGGGGTGAAGAGGGGGTCCTCCAGGGTGCGGACGCGGTCGTGGGCGAGGACCCCGGAGGCGAGGGTGCCGATGAGGCCGCCGATCAGGAGGAGCAGTCCGGTGCGGTGGTCCTCGGTGATGTGCCGGGTGGTCCGCGCGGCGGCCTTCGGGGTGGTCATTCCCCCGACGCTACGAGGGCGCGGGGCGGTCCCCCAGGGCGGAAGGTCACGGGTGTGGCGGGTCGTCCGGCCCCTGCCCGGAGCCAACCGGAGTGCCGCATATCACTTCATATGTCCCCCGGCTCGATCCGATCCCGGGGCGGCGACCACGGATGATGGGGGACATGCGCGTCAAGCCCGTCGTCCTCGCGGCACTCCACCGGGCCGCGGCCTCGGGCCGCCGGCGGGCCGACGGCTGGGCGGCCTCGCCCCGGGCGCTGGACGTCATCACGGCGCTGAGCTGCCTGGCCCTGATGGCGCTGGACCTGCCCGGCCTCGCCGCCGCCGACAACTCCCTCAACGGCTGGATGGCCGCCCTCGTGCTCGCCGCGGGCTGTTCGAGCCTGCTGGTGCGGCGCCGGGCGCCGTGGGTGGCGTACGTGACGGCCCTGCTGTTCGTCGGCTGGCTGCACGAGCTCACCCTCATCCAGTTCGCGCTCTACTCGGTCGGCCGCTACCGGGGCCGCCGGGCCGGGGTCCTGGCCACCGTCGGCTACGTCGCCTTCGCGTTCGCGGTGTTCAGCGTGCCGGGCTGGCCCGAGCCCAGGATCCAGACGCTGAGCTCCTTCCTCAGCCTGGTCGTGCCGATCGGGGTGCTCGCCTCGGCCGTGGGCATCGCCGCCTACCGGAGCGACCTGGTGCGGGAGCTGGAGGCGAGGCGGGCGGAGTCGGCGGTGCAGAACGCCGTCCAGCAGGAGCGGACCTCGGTCGCCCGGGACGTCCACGACTTCGTCGGGCGGGAGCTGACGCTGCTGACCGTGCGCTCCGAGGTGCTGTCCGTCCGGGCGCGGGAGACGGCGTACGCGAAGGACTTCGAGGAGCTCGCCGACACCGCGCGGCGCGCGCACCTGGTGCTGAACGAGATCATCGTGCAGCGCGGGGAGCGGGACTCGACCCCGGGCGTGGAGGGGCTCGCCGCGCTGGCCCGGGAGAGCGACCGGGCGGGTTCGCCGGTGCGGCTCACGCTCGACCCCGACGTGCACGGGCTGTCGCCGCTGCGGCAGGCGGCGGTGTACCGGGTGGTGCAGGAGTGCCTGACGAACGCGGCCAAGCACGCGCGGGGGGAGACCATCGATGTGTCGATCGCGACGGACGGGCCGCAGCTGCGGATCGCCGTCCGCAACGGCCTCCCGGATGGCGCCCCGGGCCGCGCCCCCGTCTCGGCGGGCTCCGGCACGGCGAGCATGTCCGAACGCGTGCGGAGCCTGGGCGGCAGCCTGACGGCCACCCGTACGGACGGCTCGTACCTGGTGGTGGCCGTCCTGCCGCGCGCCTGACGGGCGGCGCCGGGCCCGCTCAGGCCCTGGCCGGGGCCAGCAGGCCGTTCAGCGTGTCGAGGTCCTCGACGCAGCGGCCCGAGCCGAGGGCGACGCAGTCCAGGGGGTTGTCCGCCACGAAGACGGGGATGCCGGTCGCGGAGGCGATGCGCAGGTCCAGGCCGGGCAGGAGCGCGCCTCCGCCGGTGAGGACGATGCCGTGTTCCATCACGTCGCCGGAGAGCTCCGGCGGGCACTCCTCCAAGGTGGTGCGGACGGCGGCGATGACGGCCTCGACCGGCTCGTCGAGCGCGGCCCGTACGTCGAGGGCGGTCAGTTCGAGCGTCTTGGGCATGCCGCCGACGCGCTCGCGGCCGCGCACGGTGAAGGTACGGGTCTCCAGTTCGGGCCGGTCCGGGACGGGCCAGGCGGAGCCGATGCCGACCTTGACGTCCTCCGCGGTCCGCTCGCCGATGAGCAGGGAGTGTTCCTTGCGCACGTGGTCCGTGATCGCCGCGTCGAGCCGGTCGCCGCCGATCCGCAGGGACTGGGCGGTGACGATGCCGCCGAGCGAGATGACGGCCACCTCGGTGGTGCCGCCGCCGATGTCGACGACCATCGATCCGCGGGCTTCGGCCACCGGCAGCCCGGCGCCGATGGCCGCGGCCATGGGTTCCTCGATCAGGTGGACGGACTTCGCCCCGGCCCGGGTGGAGGCGTGGACGATGGCCCGCCGTTCGACCGGGGTCACTCCGGACGGCACGCAGATCACCATCCGGGTGCGCGTCCGGCGGCCGGGGACGGCCTTGCGCACGAAGTGCCGGATCATCTCCTCGGCGGCCTCGTAGTCGCAGATCACCCCGTCCTTCAGGGGGCGGATCGCGGTGATGGAGCCCGGGGTGCGGCCGATGGTCTCCTTGGCTTCCGTCCCCACGGCGAGCGCCGTGGTCGTGCCCGCCCTGACCGCCACCACGGACGGCTCATTGAGGACGATCCCGTGTCCCCGGGCGTAGACGAGGGTGTTGGCGGTCCCCAGGTCCATTCCTATGTCGCGGCTGGAAGCGGTCTTTTCGGTGCTGGCCTGCGGCATTTGTTCCCCAATCTCCTGCCCGCAAGGCTTGCATAACGATCCGGTCGCAATCGCCGCCGAAGGTCCCGAAACGGCCGGGCCGAAAGTCCCCGGGGTCCCCGTCCGTAGACTGGGTCCCGTGAGTGAGCAGCAGCCCGAGAGCCACGACCGAGACCACGCCTCCGACGAGTTCGACCAGATAGTCGCGGAGGAGGCCGACCGCGACCCCGACCTGGCGGTGATCGAGGCCGGCAGCCGTACCCTGCGCGCGCAGGCCGGACCGCCGCAGGGCGACCCGGTGCCGTCCCGTCCGGAGGACCCGGAGGTGGCGAAGGCGCTGCTGGAGGTGGAGCAGGAGCTGGCCACCCGCTGGGGCGAGACCAAGCTGGAGCCCTCCGTCAGCCGGATCTCCGCGCTGATGGACGTCCTGGGCGAGCCGCAGCGCGCGTACCCGTCGATCCACGTGACCGGCACCAACGGCAAGACCAGCACCGCCCGCATGATCGAGGCCCTGCTGAACGCCTTCGAGCTGCGCACGGGCCGCTACACCAGCCCGCACGTGCAGTCGGTCACCGAGCGGATCAGCCTGGACGGCGCCCCGATCAGCGCCGAGCGCTTCGTCGAGACCTATCACGACGTCAAGCCGTACGTGGAGATGGTCGACGCCGCCGAGGAGTACCGGCTGTCCTTCTTCGAGGTGCTCACGGGCATGGCGTACGCGGCCTTCGCGGACGCGCCCGTGGACGTGGCCGTCGTCGAGGTCGGCATGGGCGGCAGCTGGGACGCCACGAACGTCATCGACGGCACGGTCGCGGTGATCACCCCGATCAGCCTCGACCACACCGACCGGCTCGGCACGACGCCCGGTGAGATCGCCCTGGAGAAGGGCGGCATCATCAAGCAGGACGCGACGGTGATCCTGGCGCAGCAGCCGGTGGACGCGGCGCAGGTGCTGCTGAAGAAGGCCGTCGAGGTCGACGCGACGGTGGCCCGCGAGGGCATGGAGTTCGGAGTCGTCTCCCGCGAGGTGGCGGTCGGCGGCCAGATGCTGACCCTGCGCGGGGTGGGCGGCGAGTACGACGGCATCTTCCTGCCGCTGTACGGGGCCCACATGGCGCACAACGCGGCCGTCGCGCTGGCGGCCGTCGAGGCCTTCTTCGGGATCGGCGGGGAGCACGCCCGCGAGCTCGACGCGGACACCGTGCGGAAGGCCTTCGCCTCGGTGACCTCGCCGGGCCGCATGGAGGTCGTGCGCCGCAGCCCGACCGTGGTGCTGGACGCCGCCCACAACCCGGCGGGAGCGCGGGTGACCGCCGAGGCCGTCACCGAGGCCTTCGGCTTTAGCCGGCTGATCGGGGTCGTGGCGGCCAGCGAGGGCAAGGACGTCAAGGGGGTGCTGGAGGCCTTCGAGCCGATCTTCGCGGAGGTCGTCGTCACGGAGAACACCAGCCACCGGGCGATGGGCGCCGACGAGCTGGCGGCCGTGGCCGTCGAGGTCTTCGGCACCGACCGGGTGCAGGTGGAGCCCCGGCTGGACGACGCGCTGGAGGCGGCCGTCACCCTGGCGGAGGAAGAGGCGGAGTACGGAGGGGCCGGGGTCCTGGTGACCGGTTCCGTGATCACGGTGGGCGAGGCCCGCCTGCTGTTCAAGAGAGGCTGAGGGATCGATGCGCACGCTCTGCGCGAGCACGCTGATCGGTGAGTTCTTCATCGTCGGCTTCGCGGGCCTGGTGGCCATGAAGAACCCGGACCTGACCCAGGCCCAGGTGTGGACGGTCTGCGGCGTGACGATGCTGCTGTCGGTGCTGCTGTGCGGGATGCTCTCCCGCCCGGGCGCGGTGCAGCTCGGCTGGGCGCTCCAGGTCGGGCTGATCGCGAGCGGCTTCGTGGTGCCGACGATGTTCTTCCTGGGCGCGGTCTTCGCCGCCCTGTGGTGGTGCTCGGTGCACTACGGCCGGCGGATCGACGCCATCAAGGCCCGCTGGGCCGAGCAGGCGGAAGCCGCTGCTCCTGACGCTGCGTGACGGTTCACCGTGACGGCCCTGTAGATTCGCCCTACCGCACCCGTATGCCGCAAGGAGTTGCCACCATGACCCAGCGCACCCTCGTCCTGCTCAAGCCGGACGCCGTCAGGCGCGGCCTGATCGGCGAGATCATCGGTCGCATCGAGCGGAAGGCCGGCTGGACCGTTCCCGCGCTGGAGCTGCGCACGCTGGACGCGGAGACGCTGGAGACCCACTACGGCGAGCACAAGGGCAAGCCCTTCTACGAGCCGCTCATGGGCTTCATGTCCAGCGGTCCGGTCGTCGCCCTGGTGGTCGAAGGGGAACGCGTGATCGAGGGTGTCCGCCAGCTGGCCGGACCCACCGACCCGATCGCCGCGGCGCCCGGCTCCATCCGGGGGGATTTCGGGACCATCACCCGGGAGAACCTGATCCACGCCTCGGATTCCGAGGAGTCCGCGGAGCGCGAGCTGAAGCTGTTCTTCCCCGCGCTCTGATTACTCTTTCCTGACGCGACATCAGCCGAATAGCGCTCATGACCTGGGGCGACCGAAGTAATTTCGGTCGCCCTTCGGTATTACCGGGCCCCACCGGGAACGCATGGGCAGGACGCGACGTCACCACTAAGGGGGCGGGTATCCGTTCCGGCGGGATTGCCGGAGTCCCGTCGCGCGGTGTCCGTACTTGCGGCACTACGATGGGGCCTCCACCCACACACCCACCTCGCCGACCTGACAGCAGCCGCTATCAACTGGAAGGCCAGACGCTCCTCATGGGGAACAAGGGGAACAACATGTCGTTCATCGGCCGTGACATGGCGATCGACCTCGGGACCGCCAACACGCTGGTGTACGTGAGGGGCCGGGGAATCGTCCTGAACGAGCCGTCCGTGGTCGCCATCAACACGAACACCGGTGGCATCCTGGCGGTCGGCTCCGAGGCGAAGAAGATGATCGGCCGGACGCCCGGCAACATCGTCGCCGTACGCCCCCTCAAGGACGGCGTGATCGCCGACTTCGAGATCACCGAGCGCATGCTCCGGTACTTCATCCTCAAGATCCACAAGCGCCGCTACCTGGCCCGCCCCCGCGTGGTGGTCTGCGTACCCTCCGGCATCACGGGAGTGGAGCGGCGCGCCGTCATCGAGGCGTCCACGCAGGCCGGCGCCCGTCAGGTGCACATCATCGAGGAGCCCATGGCCGCCGCCATCGGCTCGGGCCTGCCCGTCCACGAGGCCACCGGCAACATGGTCGTGGACATCGGCGGTGGCACCACCGAGGTCGCCGTCATCTCCCTCGGCGGAATCGTCACGGCGCAGTCCATCCGGGTCGCCGGCGACGAGCTGGACAACGCGATCATCCAGCACATCAAGAAGGAGTACTCGCTCCTCCTCGGCGAGCGCACCGCCGAGCAGATCAAGATCACCATCGGGTCGGCGTACGACCTCGACAAGGACGAGCACACCGAGATCCGCGGCCGCGACCTCGTCTCGGGCCTGCCCAAGACCGTGGTCATCTCCGCGGCCGAGGTGCGCAAGGCCATCGAGGAGCCCGTCAACGCCATCGTCGACGCGGTCAAGACGACCCTCGACAAGTGCCCGCCGGAACTCTCCGGCGACATCATGGACCGCGGCATCGTCCTGACCGGTGGCGGAGCCCTGCTGCGCGGCCTGGACGAGCGGCTGCGCCGCGAGACGGGCATGCCGATCCACATCGCCGAGGATCCCCTCGACTCCGTCGCACTCGGCTCCGGCAAGTGCGTGGAGGAGTTCGAGGCCCTCCAGCAGGTCCTGGACGCCCAGCCCCGACGATGACCGGATCCCCGTCGAAGGGGCAAGCGGAACACAAGGATCCGCCGTACGGGTGCTACCGCGCCCGTGCGGCGGATCGTTGATATACAGGCACAGTCCGGTCGGAGTCCCGGTTCCGCCGGAGCGGCTCCGCCGCACGGGTATCTACGAGGAAGGCACGGCCGCCGCACGTGAGGGACACACGAGAAAGCCGGCTGCTCCTGGTGCTTCTGATCGCCATCGCGTTCGCGTTGATCACGGTGGACATCAGGGCGGGCGAGGAGTCGCCGGTCGACGGTGCCCGGCAGGCCGCCGCAGCGGTCTTCGGCCCGGTCGAGAAGGGCGTCGCGACCGCGGTGGACCCGGTCGCCAACGCCATAGGGGCCGTCCGCGACTCCGGTGAGCGCCACAACCGGATCGCGACGCTCGAACGCGAGAACAGCATGCTGAAGGCCAAGCTCGGCAGCGAGGACCAGACCCGCAGCCGGATTCGCGAGCTCGACGAGATGCTCAAGCGGGCCGGCGCCGGACAGTACGGCATCAAGGGCGCCGAGGTCATCGCCATAGGAGCGGCCCAGGGCTTCTCCTGGACCGTCACCATCGACGCGGGCAGCAAGGACGGCATCGAGCGCGACATGACCGTCCTCAACGGGGACGGGCTCGTCGGCCGGGTCGCCACCGTCGGCCCCGACACCGCCACCGTCGTCCTCGCCAACGACCCGGACTTCACCGTCGGCACCCGCCTGGAGAAGACCGGCGAGCTCGGCTTCGCCACCGGCCAGGGGGACCGCGCCCTGTCCGTCCAGATGCTCAACGGCAAAGCCAAGATCAACCCCGGCGACCGCCTCGTCACCTTCGGCTCGCGCGGCAACAAGCCCTTCGTGCCCGGCGTCCCGATCGGCGAGGTCGTCAAGGTCGACCCCTCGCGCGGCGACCTGACCCGCACCGTCTGGATCCGTCCGTTCGTCGGCTTCTCCCGCCTCGACATCGTCGGCGTCGTGGTGATGCCCCCGCGCGAGGACCCGCGCGACGCGGTCCTGCCGCCCAAGCCCGAGGCACCCAAGCCCACCCCGACCGTCACGGTCACCGTCACCCCGTCCGCCGGCGTGTCCGGCAAGCCGGCCGACGAGTAGGAGCTGACCGTCATGCGCTTCAACCGGATCCTGCTCTCGGCCACACTCATCGTGGTCGCCCTCGTCATCCAGGTCAGCGTCCTCGGCCGGCTCCAGCTGCCCGGCGCCGTCCCCGACCTCGTGCTGCTGACCGTCGTCGCCCTCGCCCTGGTCTACGGGCACCTCAGCGGCGCCCTCATCGGCTTCGGCGCCGGACTCCTCGCCGACCTGGCCCCGCCCGCCGACCACGCCGCCGGGCGGTACGCGCTCGTGCTGTGCCTGATCGGCTACCTCGTCGGCCTCGCCCGGCCCGACAGCGGGCGGTTCCGCTCGGCCTGGGGCCCGATGCTCACCGTCGTCGCCGCCGCGATCGGCTCCACCCTGCTCTACGCCGGAGTGGGCGCCCTCGTCGGCGACACCGCCGCCCGGCACGTGGGCCTCACCGGCCTGCTGTTCACCGCGACCCTCTACGACCTGCTCCTCGCGCCCTTCACGGTGCCCTTCATCATGGCCCTGGCCCGGCGCGCCGAGAACGACCCGATGGCCGTCGACGCCGCCGGCGGACCGGCCCAGGGCAACGACGTGTCCTCCGGCTGGCTGGCCGGCGGCACGGGACTGCGCATCGGCAGCCAGCGCGGCGGCCTGCGCCTGCGGGGCTCGCGCGTCCGCGCCAACCGGGCCGGCCGGATAAAGGGCGTCAAGGCGGTGAAGAGCGTGAAGAAACTGTGAGGAGGGAGCGGACGTGACCAACACCCCCGACACCGGCCGCACCCCCCGGGTGCGGATCCGCCTCGTCATGATCCAGGTACTCGTCCTCTCGATGTTCGTCACCCTCGGCGGACGTCTGTGGTACCTCCAGATCCGCAACGGCGCGGAGTACTACCACGAGGCCAAGAGCAACCACGTCCAGCGCGTCGTCCAGCCCGCCGTCCGCGGTTCGATCCTCGACGCCCGCGGCGTTCCGCTCGCCGACAACGAGACGCGCCTGGTCGTGTCCGCCAGCCGCACCCAGCTGATGAAGATGAAGGACAGGGGCAAGGCCGTCATGACCCGCCTCGCCGGAGTCCTGGACATGGGTCCCAAGGAGGTCATGGACAAGGTCCGCCTCTGCGACTCCGAAACCCCCAAGCCCTGCTGGAACGGCTCCCCGTACCAGCCGATCCCCGTCACCCTCGAAGCCACCACGCAACAGGCGCTGCAGATCCGCGAACGACCCGCCGACTTCCCCGGCATCACCGCGGAGCCCACCGCCGTCCGCCGCTACCCGGCCCCGGGCGGCGCCCGTACCTCCCAGGTCCTCGGCTACCTCTCGCCCGTCACCGACGAAGAGATCCAGAAGGCCAAGGACACCGACTCGCCCCACCTGCGCTCCGACCAGGTCGGCCGCTCCGGCATCGAACGCACCTACGACAGGCAGCTGCGCGGCAAGGCCGAAGTCACCTCCTACGAGGTCGACAACCTCGGCCGCGTCATGGGACAGACCAAGTCCGACCCCGGCGTCCCCGGATCCACCCTCGTCACCAGCATCGACGCCAGGGTCCAGGCCGTCGCCGAGTTCGAACTCCAGGCCGCGATGAAGACCGTCCGCCAGGAGACCGACAAGATCACCGGCCGCAAGTACGAGGCCGACTCGGGCGCCGTCGTCGTCATGGAGACCAAGACCGGCCGCATCGTCGCGATGGCCTCCCAGCCCGACTACGACCCCAACGCCTGGGTCGGCGGCATCTCCGGCGCCGACTACGCCAAACTCACCACCAAGAGCTCCAACTACCCGCTGCTCAACCGGGCCATCCAGGGCCAGGCCCCCGCGGGCTCCATCTTCAAGGTGGTCTCGGCGAGCGCGGCCGTGCGCGCCGGCTACGACTTCGACGACAAGTACAACTGCAGCAGCTCCTACAGCCTCGGCGGCCGGAGCTTCGCGAACTTCGAGTCCAAGGGCCACGGCCCCATCACCCTCGGCGACGCACTCAAGTTCTCCTGCAACACCGTCTTCTACGCACTCGGGCACAAGGAGTGGCAGCGCGACGGCGGCCTCAAGCCCAAGAAGGACGCCCACGACTGGTTCTACCGCACCGCCCGCGAATTCGGACTCGGCGCGGAGACCGGGGTCGACCTGCCCAACGAGGTCACCGGCCGCATCCCCGACCGCGGCTGGAAGAAGAGCTTCTGGGCGGCCAACAAGGACTCCTGGTGCAAGCAGGGCAAGAAGGGCGGCACCTACGTCGAGCAGATCGCCTACGAGAGCTGCCTCGAAGGCAACCAGCTGAAGGCGTTCGACAGCATCAACTTCGCCATCGGCCAGGGCGACGTCCTCGTCACCCCCATCCAGATGGCCACCGCCTACTCGGCCATCAGCAACGGCGGCACCCTCTTCAACCCCACCGTCGGCAAGGCCGTGATCAGCCCCGACGGCAAGCACATCGACATGATCAAGCCCGCGTCGCACGGCCGGCTGCCCATCGACGCCAAGACCGTCAACGACCTCGACAAGGGCCTGCGCTCCGTCGTCGCACCCGGCGGCACCGCCGCCTGGCGGTTCGGCGGCTGGCCGCTCGACAAGATCCCGATGCGCGCCAAGACCGGCACCGCCCAGGTGTACGGCAAGCAGACCACCTCGTGGCTGGCGACCTACACCGACGACTTCGCCATCGTCATGACCATCTCCCAGGGCGGCACCGGCTCCGGAGCCTCCGGACCCGCCGTCCGCAACCTCTACAACGCCATCTACGGCCTCGACATGGCCGGCAACCAGGACCCGAAGAAGGCCCTGCTGCCGAGGCCCGAGGCGAAACTCCCCAGGATCCGGCCCGACGGATCCATCGACTCCCCCGAGATCCGGCCGTACGTGCCACCGTCTCCGGAGGACCTGGCGCCGGCCGTACTCGCCGGGCCTCCCGCTGCGCCTCCCGCCTGGCACGACTGAGGACAGAACACACCGACATGCAGACCGCGAACAAGTTCTCCGTCTCCCGGTACGCGCCCCAGCGCGGACCGGTGGCCCGGCTCACCGCACGGGACTCCGTGCTGCGCCGGCTCGACTGGCCGATACTGCTCTCCGCGCTGGCACTGTCCTTCATCGGGGCCCTGCTGGTGTGGTCGGCGACCCGCAACCGGACCTCCCTGAACCAGGGGGACCCGTACTACTTCCTCTTCCGGCACGCCATGAACACCGGCATCGGCCTCGTGCTGATGATCGGCACCGTCTGGCTCGGGCACCGCACCCTGCGCGGCGCCGTGCCCATCCTGTACGGGCTCTCGCTGGTCCTCATCATCGCGGTCCTCACCCCGCTGGGCGCCACCATCAACGGCGCCCACGCGTGGATCGTGATCGGCGGCGGCTTCTCGCTCCAGCCCTCCGAGTTCGTGAAGATCACGATCATCCTGGGCATGGCGATGCTGCTGGCGTCCCGGGTCGACGCGGGCGACCTCGACCACCCCGACCACCGCACCGTGGTGAAGGCGCTCTGCCTGGCCGCCGCCCCGATGGGCATCGTCATGCTGATGCCCGACCTCGGCTCCGTCATGGTGATGGTCGTCATCGTGCTCGGCGTCCTGCTGGCCTCCGGCGCCTCCAACCGCTGGGTCCTCGGACTCCTCGGCTCGGGCGCCGCCGGCGCCATCCTCATCTGGCAGCTCGGCGTCCTCGACGAGTACCAGATCAACCGCTTCGCCGCCTTCGCCAACCCCGAGCTCGACCCGGCGGGCGTCGGCTACAACACCAACCAGGCGCGCATCGCGATCGGCTCCGGCGGCCTCACCGGCTCAGGACTCTTCAAGGGCTCCCAGACCACCGGGCAGTTCGTCCCCGAGCAGCAGACCGACTTCGTGTTCACCGTCGCGGGCGAGGAACTGGGCTTCATCGGAGCGGGCCTGATCCTGTTCCTGCTGGCCGTCGTGCTGTGGCGCGCCTGCATGATCGCCCGGGAGACCACCGAGCTCTACGGCACCGTCGTCTGCGCCGGGATCATCGCCTGGTTCGCCTTCCAGTCCTTCGAGAACATCGGCATGACCCTCGGCATCATGCCGGTGGCCGGACTGCCCCTGCCCTTCGTGTCCTACGGCGGATCCTCGATGTTCGCCGTGTGGATCGCGGTCGGCCTGCTCCAGTCCATCCGGGTGCAGCGGCCCATGTCGGCCTGACACGGGTCCGGCGCCGCCCGGACGTGCGACGGAGGCGGGCCGGGACGTTCCCGGCCCGCCTCCGCCACGACCGGGCGTACTGCCGCCGCGCGCCGAACCGGTCTAGATTCGGTTCATGGCGGACAGCAAGCGTGAGATCGAGCGGAAATTCGAGTTCGCGCCCGGGAAGGCCGGCAAGGGCGAAAAACCCGGGAAGCGCGCGAAGGCCGGGGCCGGCCCCCTACCCCTGCCGGACCTCACCGGCACCGCCGGGATCGCGGAGGTCCGCGACCGCGGCACCGTCCACCTCGACGCCGTCTACTACGACACCCCCGACCGGCGCCTCGCCGCCGACGGGCTGACGCTGCGGCGCAGGACCGGCGGCGACGACGCGGGCTGGCACCTCAAACTGCCCGTCTCCCCGGGAATCCGCGAAGAGGTCCACGCCCCCCTCTCCGACGCCGTCCCGCACGACCTCGCCGCCCTGGTCCGCTCCCGGGTCCGCGGGGCCGCACTCGAACCGCTGGTCCGGCTGCGCTCCGAGCGCCACCTCCGCGACCTCCTCGACGGCGACGGGAACCCCCTCGCGGAACTGTGCACCGACGCCGTACGGGCCGAGCGCGGCGAAGCCGTCGCCACCTGGACCGAGGTCGAGGTGGAACTCGCCGACGGGACCGCGGGAGCGGACGGCGACCCGGCCGGGGAAGAGACCGGCACCGCCCTCCTCGACACCATCGGGAAGAAGTTCCTCAAGGCCGGACTCCGCGCCTCCGACGCCCCCTCGAAACTCGCCCGCGCCCTCGCCGAGACCGACGCCGGGGCCGGGGCCGGGGCCGACGCCGACGCCGACGCCGACGCCGACGCCGAGACCGGGACCGGGGCCGAGACCGACGCCGAGCCCCCGGAGGGCACGGCGGCCGCGTACGTGCTCGCCTACCTGCGCGAACAGCGCGACGTGATCGTCGCCCTCGACCCCGCGGTCCGCCGCGACCTGCCCGACTCCGTCCACCAGATGCGCGTCGCCGTCCGCCGCACCCGCAGCGCCTTCAAGACCCACCGCAAGGTCCTCGACCGGACCGTCACGGACCCCCTCGGCGAGGAACTGAAGTGGCTCGGCGGCGAACTCGGCGTCGACCGCGACCGGGAGGTCCTGCGGGAGAGGTTCCGGACCCACATCCGGGAACTGCCCCGCGACCTCGTCGTCGGACCCGTCCGAGGCCGCCTGCGCACCTGGAACGAGACCCGCCGCCGCGACTCCCGGCGCCGCGCCCTGGCCGCCCTGGACAGCCCGCGCCACATCAGCCTCCTCGACGCGCTCGACGCCCTGCTCGCCGGACCGCCGCTGCTCAAGGCCGCGGACCGCCCCGCGGAGAGCGTCCTGCCCAAGGCCGTCCTCCACGACTACGACCGGCTCGCCGAGCGCGTCGGACACGCGCTCGAACTCGCCCCCGGCCACGAACGCGACCTCGCCCTCCACGAGGCGCGCAAAGCCGCCAAACGGGCCCGCTACGCGGCGGAAGCGGCCGTACCGGCCCTCGGCAAACCGGCGAAACACCAGGCGAAGGCCATGAAGAAGGTCCAGACCCTGCTCGGCGGCCACCAGGACAGCGTGGTGGCCCGAGCCGCCCTGCGCGGCCTCGCCGACCAGGCCGCGGGCGCCGGCGAGCCCTCCTTCACCTGGGGCGTCCTGTACGCCCGGGAGGAGGCCCTGGCGCAGCGGCAGGAGGACGAGCTCCCGGGCGTCTGGGCGAAGGCCGCGGACCCACGCCTGCGGGCCGCCCTCAAGTGATCATGTGGGCAGGGGCCAGTGGGCCTCGGGGTACGCTTGAGAGTCGCCCCCTGCCCGCTTCACGAAAGTCGCGTGATGTCCGAGTCGGTCTTCCCACAGCTCGAAGCTCTGCTCCCGCATGTGCAGAAGCCCATCCAGTACGTCGGTGGTGAGCTCAACTCCACCGTCAAGCCGTGGGACTCCTGCGACGTCCGCTGGGCGCTGATGTACCCGGACGCGTACGAGGTCGGGCTGCCCAACCAGGGCGTCATGATCCTCTACGAGGTGCTGAACGAGCGCGAGGGAGTGCTCGCCGAGCGCACGTACTCGGTGTGGCCGGACCTCGAAGAGCTGATGCGCGAGCACCAGGTCCCGCAGTTCACCGTCGACAGCCACCGCCCGGTCGGCTCCTTCGACGTGTTCGGACTGTCGTTCTCCACCGAGCTCGGCTACACGAACATGCTGACGGCCCTGGACCTCGCGGGCATCCCGCTGGAAGCCAGGAACCGTACGGTCGACCACCCCATCGTCCTCGCGGGCGGTCACGCGGCCTTCAACCCCGAGCCGATCGCGGAGTTCATCGACTGCGCCGTCATCGGCGACGGCGAGCAGGCCGTCCTCGACATGACCGAGATCATCCGCGCGTGGAAGGCCGAAGGCCGGCCCGGCGGGCGCGAGGAGGTCCTGCTCCGCCTCGCCAAGACCGGCGGCGTCTACGTCCCCGGTTTCTACGACGTCGAGTACCTGCCGGACGGCCGCATCGGCCGTGTCGTGCCGAACCGCTCCGGCGTGCCGTGGCGCGTGTCCAAGCACACCGTCATGGACCTCGACGAGTGGCCGTACCCCAAGCAGCCCCTGGTCCCGCTCGCCGAGACCGTCCACGAGCGCATGTCCGTGGAGATCTTCCGCGGCTGCACCCGTGGCTGCCGTTTCTGCCAGGCCGGCATGATCACGCGCCCCGTGCGGGAGCGAAGCATCACCGGCATCGGCGAAATGGTGGAGAAGGGTCTCAAGGCGACCGGCTTCGAAGAGGTCGGCCTCCTCTCGCTGTCCTCCGCGGACCACACCGAGATCGCCGACATCGCCAAGGGCCTCGCGGACCGCTACTCGGACGACAAGGTGGGCCTGTCCCTGCCGTCGACCCGCGTGGACGCGTTCAACGTGGACCTGGCCAACGAGCTGACCCGCAACGGCCGCCGCTCGGGCCTCACCTTCGCCCCCGAGGGCGGCTCCGAGCGCATGCGCAAGGTCATCAACAAGATGGTCTCGGAAGAGGACCTGATCCGCACCGTCGCCACCGCCTACGGCAACGGCTGGCGCCAGGTGAAGCTGTACTTCATGTGCGGCCTGCCGACCGAGACCGACGAGGACGTCCTCCAGATCGGTGACATGGCGGTCAACGTCATCGCCAAGGGCCGCGAGGTCTCCGGGCAGAACGACATCCGCTGCACCGTCTCCATCGGCGGGTTCGTGCCCAAGCCGCACACCCCCTTCCAGTGGGCCCCGCAGCTGTCGGCCGAGGAGACGGACGCGCGCCTCACCAAGCTCCGCGACAAGATCCGCGGCGACAAGAAGTACGGCCGCTCCATCGGCTTCCGCTACCACGACGGCAAGCCGGGCATCGTCGAGGGCCTGCTCTCGCGCGGTGACCGCCGCATCGGTGACGTCATCCGCGCCGTGTACGAGTCCGGCGGCCGCTTCGACGGCTGGCGCGAGCACTTCTCGTACGACCGCTGGATGGAAGCCGCCGAGAAGGCGCTGCCCGCCTACGGCGTGGACGTGGCCTGGTACACGACCCGCGAACGGACGTACGAGGAAGTCCTGCCCTGGGACCACCTGGACTCCGGCCTCGACAAGGACTGGCTCTGGGAGGACTGGCAGGACGCCCTCGACGAGACCGAGGTCGAAGACTGCCGCTGGACCCCGTGCTTCGACTGCGGCGTGTGTCCTCAGATGGACACGAGCATCCAGATCGGCCCGACCGGCAAGAAGCTGCTGCCGCTGTCGGTCGTGAAGTGACCTCCGGCCGTACCGGCCGCTGATCCCGCGACGCGTCCCCCACCGTGCACGGTGGGGGACGCGTTTGTTTGCGCCGGGCCGCAACGGGTTGGGGGCGGGGGGTGTCCTTAGGGGTATGGAAACCGAGGAGGTACGGGGCGGGCGCGGGGGTGAAGGGTGCCTGGTGGGGGTCGTCAGGGTGCCCGTGAAGGTCGTGGCCGTGCTGGTCGTCCTGCCCGTACGGCTCGTCTGGGACCTGCTCGTGCTCGCCGCGCGCACCGTGCACCGCCGCGTCCTGGCACCCGTCTGGCAGGCCCTGGCGTGGCTCGGGCGGGGGGTCGGGCTGGTGCTGAAGTGGCTGGCGCTGGGCGTCTTCTACTGGCCGTGGGTGGGGCTGTGGCGCCATCTCGTGGTTCCGGTCGGCGGCGCCGTGTACCGGTACCTGCTGGTCCCGCTCGGGCGCGGCGTCGAACTGGCCGTCCTCGCCCTCGGCCGGCACGTGCTCGTGCCCGTCGGCGCCGGACTCGTATGGCTGACCGTGGCCGCGTACCGCCACCTGCTGGTTCCGCCCGCCGCCGGCCTGGCCTGGCTGGCGCGGCGCCTGTACCGGTACGCGCTGACCCCGGTCGGGCACGGGCTGCGGTGGTTCCTGCCGAGGGCGTTCGCCGCCGTCTTCGTGTGGCCCTGGGCGGCCCTGTGGCGGTACGTGCTCGTCCCGGTCGCGACCGCCGCCCACCGGTACGTCCTGCGCCCGGCCGGGCAGGGGATCGCCTGGCTGGCGCGGGGCGCCGGGCTGCTGCTGAGGTGGCTGGCGCTGGGCGTCTGCTACTGGCCGTGGGTGGGTCTGTGGCGGTATCTGGTGGTTCCGATCGCCGCCGGGGCGTACCGGTTCCTGCTGGCCCCGCTCGGCCGGGGGCTGTACCGGTACGCGCTCACCCCCCTGGGACACCTCCTCGCCGGCGCCTGGCACCTCGCGGGCCGGGTCAGCCGGGCCCTCGGCCGGGGCCTCCTCTGGCTCTGGCGCGGCTGCGTCGCCCGGCCCTGCGCCTGGGCCCACCGGCGGATCGCCACACCGGCCGGGCACGCCGTCCGCAGGCTGTGGCACACCGCCCGCGCCTCGGTCCGGGAGGCCCGTGCCGAGGCACGACGCCTGCTGTTCGGTGCTCCTCCCGGGGAACCGGCGAGGTCACGGGCGCGTACTCTGGGTAGTACGACAGCCGCAGGCAACACGCCCGCCCCCGAGATCTCCCCGCACAAGACGCGGGGGTGAGCCGGAGGCAGGGCGCGGCCGGCAGGCTCCACAGACACTCAGGGCGACGTGCGAGCCGCGACGCCCCGCACAAGGAGAAGAACCACTGGGCAAGCGACAGCCCGAAGGCCCGCCTCCCGCACCGGTGGTGCAGCGCATCCGACTGCGCTACACCAAGCGTGGCCGCCTCCGGTTCACCAGCCACCGAGACTTCCAGCGCGCCTTCGAGCGGGCCCTGCGCCGCGCCGAGGTGCCCATGGCGTACTCGGCGGGCTTCACCCCGCACCCCCGGGTCTCGTACGCGAACGCCGCCCCGACCGGGACGGGCAGCGAGGCCGAGTACCTGGAGATCGCCCTCGCCGCGGCCCGCGACCCCGAGAAGCTCCGCGAGCTGCTCGACGAGTCGATGCCCGTCGGCCTGGACATCACCGAAGCCGTCGAGGCCCGTACGTCGGGGCTCGCGGACCGGCTGACCGCGTCCGTGTGGGAGCTGCGCCTGGAGGGCGTGGAGCCCGCGGAGGCCGAGCGGGCCGTGACGGCGTTCCTCGCCGCCGAGACCGTGGAGGTGCAGCGACGTACCAAGAACGGCATGCGAACCTTCGACACCCGATCCGCGGTGGTCACTCTCGAAGCACTTCCGGCTCCGGCTGATAGGCCGCTGGACAATGCCTGTGCGATACTGCGGCTGGTTGTTCGGCATTTGACACCTGCCGTGCGACCCGACGACGTCCTGTCCGGTCTCCACGCTGTGGCCGACCTGGCGCCGCCGGTCCCCGCAGCGGTGACCAGGCTGGCGCAGGGGCTCTTCGACGAGGAGTCCGGCACGGTGACCGACCCGCTCGCGCCCGACCGCGAGGCCGTCACGGCCGCCCCACCCACGGCCGCCGTAACGGCCGACGCGAAGGCGCCGGAAGGTCCCGCCGCGTAGGGATCGTCGTCGTCGCGCCGCCCTGGCACTCGGAGCCACCTGGGTCGGGCAGCGCACTGACCTGAAGACTTCCGCCAGGCCGTACGGACAACACGTACGGAACCGGCGGCCATGGACTACAGCTCCCGTGTGGCGAACGCGCCCCGGAGGCCGGCTCCGCGCTCATTACGCGGGGCCGTGCCGGACCGGACGTCAGCCGCGGCGCCCGGGAGCGTGACGGGAGAACCGCCCGCATGCCCCACACCGAAAACGAGAACACCCCCGCCGCCGAGAACGGCAGCCCCAGCGACAACCTGCCCCCGCGCAGGCGTCGCCGCGCCGCTTCCCGGCCCGCCGGCCCGCCCGGCGGTGTCGCCGCGGCCCCCGAAACGCCCGTCGCCGCGGCCCCCGCGCCGGTGACCGAGGAGCCCGCCGCCGCTCCGGCGCCGCGTGCCCGTCGTCGTGCCACCCGCGCCGTGACCGCCCCGGCCGCCGTCGAGGCCGTCGCCGAGACCGCTCCGGTCGCGGCCCCCGCGGTCGAGGAGGAGGCTCCGGCCGCTCCCGCCCCGCGTACCCGTCGCCGGGCCACCCGCGCCGTCGCCGCCCCGGAGGCGCCCGCCGCCGAGTCCGTGGTGGAGGCCGCCCCGGTCGCCGCTCCCGTGGTGGCGGAGGAGCCTGCTGCGGCTCCCGCTCCGCGTGCCCGTCGTCGTGCCACCCGCGCCGTGACCGCCCCGGCCGCCGTCGAGGCGCCCGTCGCCGAGTCCGTGGTGGAGGCCGCCCCGGTCGCCGCTCCCGTGGTGGCGGAGGAGCCTGCTGCGGCTCCCGCTCCGCGTGCCCGTCGTCGTGCGACCCGTGCCGTGGCGGCTCCGGCTGCCGTGGAGGCGTCTGCCGCCGAGTCCGTGGTGGAGGCCGCTCCGGTCGCCGCCCCGGCCGCCGCTCCGGTCGTCGAGGAGGAGCCTGCCGCGGCTCCCGCTCCGCGTGCCCGTCGTCGTGCCACCCGCGCCGTGACCGCCCCGGCCGCCGTCGAGGCGCCCGCCGCCGAGGAGGCCCCGGCGGCCGCGCAGGAGGCCCCCAGGGCCGCCCGCTCCGTCACCGTCGCCGACGCCGTCGACTCCCCGAAGCGCGGCGGCCGCCGCCGCGCCACCCGGGCCACCGCCCCGGCCGCCCCCGCGCAGCCCGTGGCCGCGGCCGCCGAGCCCGAGGCGCCCGCCGCCCCGGCGCCGAACCGTGCCGCCCGCCGCGCCGCGCGTCCCGCCGTGGCCGTCTTCCAGGCCCCGGTCTTCGCCGAGCCGATGTTCCAGACCCCGGAGACCGCGGCCATGGCCGCCGCGGCCGCCGCCGCCTCCCAGGCCGAAGAGGCCGAGGAGGAAGAGGACGAGCTGGAGGCCGAGGTGCAGGCCCCGGCCCCCGCCCCCGTCGAGCAGCCGTCCGGCCGTCGCCGCCGTCGCCGTGGCGCGGCCGCCGAGCCGGTCGCCGCGCCCGTCGCCGCGCCCGCCCCCACCGCCCCCGTGTCGCTGGCCGACGTAGAGCTGGTGGACGAGGAGCAGGAGCCGGAGGCCGCCGACCTGGACGAGGACGAGGCCGACGAGTCGGGCGAGCGTCCCTCGCGCCGTCGCCGTCGTGGTGGCCGTCGCCGTCGCCGCGGTGAGGCCGCCGACCTCGACGAGTCCGCCGAGGAAGAGACCGAGTCCGCCGAAGAGGCGGAAGAGGACGAGGCCGAAGAGGCCGAGGAGGCCGAGCTCGGTTCCTCCTCCAGCCGTCGCCGCCGTCGCCGTCGTCGCCGCAGTGGTGACGGCGCCGCCGACGCCGACGCGGCCGACGAGGACGGCGTACGCACCGTCGTCAAGGTCCGCGAGCCGCGTCCGGCCCGCGAGCGCAGCGAGTCCACCTCCTCGGACGAGGTCCAGTCCATCAAGGGCTCGACCCGCCTGGAGGCGAAGAAGCAGCGCCGCCGCGAAGGCCGCGAGCAGGGCCGCCGCCGCGTCCCGATCATCACCGAGGCCGAGTTCCTGGCCCGCCGCGAGGCCGTCGAGCGCGTCATGGTCGTCCGCCAGGCCGGCGAGCGCACCCAGATCGGCGTCCTCGAGGACAACGTGCTCGTCGAGCACTACGTCAACAAGGAAGAAGCCACCTCGTACGTCGGCAACGTCTACCTGGGCAAGGTCCAGAACGTGCTGCCGTCCATGGAGGCCGCGTTCATCGACATCGGCAAGGGCCGCAACGCCGTCCTGTACGCCGGTGAGGTCAACTTCGAGGCGCTCGGCATGGCCAACGGGCCGCGCCGCATCGAGTCCGCCCTCAAGTCCGGCCAGTCGGTCCTGGTGCAGGTCACCAAGGACCCGATCGGCCACAAGGGCGCCCGCCTGACCAGCCAGGTCTCGCTGCCCGGCCGCTACCTGGTCTACGTGCCCGAGGGCTCGATGACCGGCATCAGCCGCAAGCTGCCCGACACCGAGCGCGCGCGCCTGAAGACCATCCTCAAGAAGATCGTCCCCGAGGACGCGGGCGTCATCGTGCGCACCGCCGCCGAGGGTGCGAGCGAGGACGAGCTGCGCCGCGACGTCGAGCGTCTGCAGGCCCAGTGGGAGGACATCCAGAAGAAGTCGAAGCAGATCTCGACCTCTTCGCCGAGCCTGCTGTACGGCGAGCCGGACATGACCGTCCGCGTCGTCCGCGACATCTTCAACGAGGACTTCTCGAAGGTCATCGTCAGCGGTGACAGCGCCTGGGAGACCATCCACGGCTACGTGAACCACGTGGCCCCGGACCTGGCCGACCGGCTCTCGCGCTGGACCTCCGAGGTCGACGTCTTCGCGACGTACCGGATCGACGAGCAGCTCGCCAAGGCGCTCGACCGCAAGGTGTGGCTGCCCTCGGGCGGTTCCCTCGTGATCGACAAGACCGAGGCGATGATCGTCATCGACGTCAACACCGGCAAGTTCACCGGTCAGGGCGGCAACCTCGAGGAGACCGTCACCAGGAACAACCTGGAGGCGGCCGAGGAGATCGTGCGCCAGCTGCGGCTGCGCGACCTCGGCGGCATCGTCGTCATCGACTTCATCGACATGGTCCTGGAGTCCAACCGCGACCTGGTCCTGCGGCGCATGCTGGAGTGCCTGGGCCGCGACCGGACCAAGCACCAGGTGGCCGAGGTCACCTCGCTGGGCCTGGTCCAGATGACCCGCAAGCGGGTGGGCCAGGGGCTGCTGGAGTCCTTCTCCGAGACCTGCGTCCACTGCAACGGCCGCGGTGTCATCGTGCACATGGAGACCCCGACCGTGGTCGGCGGCGGTGGCAACGGCAAGCGTTCCAAGCGCCGTGGCGGCCGTGGCCTGGAGCACGACCACGAGGCCGAGGCGATCGAGACCGTCGAGACCGACGTGTTCGAGGCCGACGCGGAGACCGAGGCCGAGGTGGCCGCCGAGGCCGCCGCGCCGCGGGCCCTGCCGGAGCCGGAGTTCGTCGCCGACGAGGAGCTGTACAGCAGCCCCGCCGAGGCGGAGGCGGCCGCCGGTGTCAGCGGCCGGCGCAACCGTCGCCGTGCCACCCGCAAGGCGACCGCTCCGGCGGGCGCCCCGCGCGGTGCGGTGCGGGCCGCCGAGGCCCCGGTGGCCCCGGTCGCCGAGGACGCGCCGGTCCTGGAGCCGGCCGACACGGTCCTGGAGCCGGCCCCCGAGGCCGCCCCGGTGCCGGAGGCCGTGGAAGCGGCTCCGGCCGCCCCCGAGGCCCCCGTCGAGGAGGCCGCGCCGAAGGGCCGGACCCGTCGCCGTGCGACCCGTAAGGCGACCGCTCCGGCGGGCGCCCCGGCCACCGAGGCGGCCGCGCCGGCCGTCGTCGAGCCGGAGCCCGTCGCCCCGGTCGCGGCCGAGGCCGCCGAAGCCGTGGCCGAGGAGGCCCCGGCGGTCGCCCCGGCCGAGCCGGTCGCGGAGCCCGAGCCCGTGGTGGAGGCCGCTCCGGCCCGTCCGCGCCGCCGTGCCACCCGCAAGGCCACCGCACCCGCCGGTTCGCCGGCGGGAGCGGCGGAGGCGGCCGTGGTGGTCGTCGAGGCCGCCCCGGCGGAGTCCGAGCCGGCCCCGGCCGAGCCCGAGGCCGCGGCCGAGCCCGAGGTCCCCGCCAAGAAGGCCGCCCGCAAGGCTCCGGCCAAGAAGGCGGCGACCACGGCGAAGAAGGCCCCGGCCAAGAAGGCGGCGGCCGCGAAGAAGACCGTCGCGAAGAAGACGACGGTCAAGAAGACCGTGGCGAAGAGGGCGACGAAGAAGACCGCGGCGGCGGAGCAGACGCTCCCGTCCGTCTCGGCTCCCACCGAAGCCTGACCCGTACCGACGGCCGTGGGCCCCGCCGAGAGGCGGGGCCCACGGCCGTGCGGGGCCCGGTTTGACCCCCCGGAACCAGCCCCGTAACCTAGACCGTCGGCGTGTCTTGAACGATTACCGTTCAACGTGCGTCGCGCTCCTGAGCACCTTCCTCCCGCATCGTCCGCGCAAGCGGCCGGGTCACGGGAGAGGCCGCTCGTCCAATTCCGGATCACCGTGGGCCCCGGCCCGCGTGAGCGGCTGGCTTCAGGAGCATCCGTCCCGAGTGAGAGAGAGATCCGCGTGTACGCCATCGTGCGCAGCGGTGGTCGCCAGCACAAGGTTGCTGTCGGCGACATCGTTGAGGTTGACAAGATTTCCACTGCCAAGGTTGGCGACACGGTCGAGCTCTCGACCCTGCTCGTTGTCGACGGCGACGCCGTGACCAGCGACCCGTGGGTGCTGGCCGGGATCAAGGTTCAGGCCGAGATCGTGGACCACCACAAGGGCGCCAAGATCGACATCCTGCGCTACAAGAACAAGACCGGCTACCGCCGTCGCCAGGGTCACCGCCAGCAGTACACGGCGATCAAGGTCACCGGTATCCCCACGGCTGCGAAGTAAGAGGGACTGAGACATGGCACACAAGAAGGGCGCATCGTCCACCCGGAACGGGCGCGATTCCAATGCTCAGCGGCTCGGCGTGAAGCGCTTCGGCGGTCAGGTCGTCTCCGCTGGTGAGATCCTCGTCCGCCAGCGCGGCACCCACTTCCACCCGGGTTCGGGTGTGGGCCGTGGCGGCGACGACACGCTGTTCGCGCTGCAGGCCGGTTCGGTCGAGTTCGGCACGCACCGTGGCCGCAAGGTCGTCAACATCGTTCCGGCCGCCTGATCCAGCTTCCTGCTGATCAAGGCGTACTGAACTCCCCGAGGGCGGATCTCAGCTCTTCCCGGCGCAGGCCGGGAAGAGAGGTCCGCCCTCGGCGCGTTGTCACATAGACACGTTTAATGGGCAGCAAGGCCTGCCCGGGACATTCCCGCATGTATCTGGAGGAACAACCATGACCACCTTCGTGGACCGCGTCGAGCTGCACGTCGCCGCGGGTAACGGGGGCCACGGCTGCGCCTCCGTTCACCGGGAGAAGTTCAAGCCGCTCGGCGGCCCCGACGGCGGAAACGGCGGCCGTGGCGGCGACGTGATCCTGGTCGTCGAGCAGGCGATCACCACCCTGCTGGACTACCACCACAGCCCCCACCGCAAGGCCACCAACGGCAAGCCCGGCGAGGGCGGCAACCGCTCCGGCAAGGACGGCCAGGACCTGGTCCTGCCCGTACCGGACGGCACCGTCGTCCTCGACAAGGAGGGCAACGTCCTCGCCGACCTCGTCGGCCAGGGCACCACCTACGTCGCCGCCGAGGGCGGCCGCGGCGGCCTCGGCAACGCCGCGCTCTCCTCGGCCCGCCGCAAGGCCCCCGGCTTCGCGCTCCTCGGCGTCCCCGGCACCACCGGCGACATCGTCCTGGAGCTCAAGACCGTCGCCGACGTGGCGCTGGTCGGCTTCCCGAGCGCCGGCAAGTCCTCGCTGATCTCGGTCCTCTCCTCGGCCAAGCCGAAGATCGCGGACTACCCCTTCACCACCCTGGTCCCGAACCTGGGCGTGGTCACCGCCGGCTCGACCGTCTACACCATCGCCGACGTCCCGGGCCTGATCCCCGGCGCCAGCCAGGGCCGCGGCCTCGGCCTGGAGTTCCTGCGCCACGTCGAGCGCTGCTCGGTGCTCGTGCACGTGCTGGACACCGCCACCCTGGAGTCGGACCGCGACCCGATCGCGGACCTCGACGTCATCGAGGAGGAGCTCCGGCTCTACGGCGGCGGCCTGGAGAAGCGCCCGCGCCTCGTCGTCCTGAACAAGGTCGACATCCCGGACGGCCAGGAGCTCGCCGACATGGTCCGCCCGGACCTGGAGGCCCGCGGCTACAAGGTCTTCGAGGTCTCCGCGGTCGCCCGTACGGGCCTCAAGGAGCTCTCGTACTTCCTGGCCGAGGTCATCGCCAAGGCCCGGTCCCGCAAGCCGAAGGAGGAGGCGACCCGCATCGTCATCCGCCCGAAGGCCGTGGACGACTCCGGCTTCACCGTCGCCTACGACGAGGTCGAGGACGTCTACCAGGTGCGCGGCGAGAAGCCCGAACGCTGGGTGCGCCAGACCGACTTCAACAACGACGAGGCCGTCGGCTACCTCGCGGACCGCCTCAGCCGCCTCGGTGTCGAGGACGCGCTGAAGAAGGCCGGTGCCCGTGCGGGTGACGGCGTCGCCATCGGCTCCGACGAGAACGCCGTCGTCTTCGACTGGGAGCCGACCATGATGGCCGGCGCCGAGATGCTGGGCCGCCGCGGCGAGGACCACCGCATGGACGCCCCGCGCCCGGCCACCCAGCGCCGCAAGGAGAAGGACGCCAAGCGCGGCGACTCCGCGCAGCAGGAGTACGACGAGTTCCGCCCGTTCTGATCCGGGTGGCCCGGGGACTTGAAGCCGGCCTTATGCCGTTCGCCTAGGATCCTGCGGGTGAACAGCAGCAATTCCGGCAGTGACGCCACCACGGACCCCGCCGTCTCCGTGGTGGTGATCGCGTACAACGACGCCGCGCTCGTGGGCGAGGCCGTTTCCTCGGCCCTCGCCCAGGGCCCGGTGGTCGCCGAGGTCATCGCCGTCGACGACGCCTCCTCGGACGGGACCGGGCGGGTGCTGGACGAACTGGCCGCCGCCCACCCCCGGCTGAAGGTCGTGCACCGCACGGAGAACAGCGGGGGCTGCGGCACCCCGCGCAACGACGGGATCGCGGCCGCGAGCTCCCGGTACGTCCTCTTCCTCGACAGCGACGACGTCCTGCCGCCCGGCGCCGCCGCGGCCCTGCTGGCGGCCGCCGAGGAGCACCGCGCGCCGGTCACCGTCGGCGCGTGCGTGCGCCGCGAGCTGCCCGAGGGCCGCGACGTGCCGTGGATGCCCGGCCTCCACACGCCGGGCGAGGTCATCGAACGGCCCGCCGACCGGCCCGAACTGGTCCGCGACACGCTCTGCGTCAACAAGCTGTACGAGCGGGCCTTCCTCGACGAGCACGGCATCCGCTTCCCCGACGGCCGCTTCGTCTACGAGGACTTCCTCTTCACCGCCCGCGTCCTGGCCGCCGCCCCCCGCATCGCCGTCATCGGCGACCTCGTCTACGTGTGGCACGTGCGCCGCAGCGCCGCCCAGAAGTCGATCTCGCTGGCCCGCGCGGACGTGGGCAACTGGCGCTCCCGCGTCGAGGCCCACCGCGCGGCATCCGCGGCCCTCGCCGGCGCCTCCCCGGAGCTGGGCCGCGCCTGCCAGGCCAAGTTCCTCGACTACGACCTGCGCATGTACCTGCGCGAGCTCGGCAAGGACCCCGGCTACCGCTCCGCCTGGTGGACCCTGACTCGCGACTACGTGGCCGGCTTCGCCGACGCCGACATCGGGGCCGCCCCCGCCCGCGCCCGGTGGATCGCGCGGGTCCTGCTCGCCACCGAGGCCCCGCCGGCCGACGTCGAACGGCTGGCCGGCCTCGCCGCCGAGCCGCCCCGGCTGCCGCCCCCGTACGCCGCGGACCCGGACGGGCTGCCCGTGTGGAGCGCGGAGCTGCCCATCCCGCTCGACGGCCTGGACGCCCTGCCCGTCGCGGAACTGCCCGTCACCGTCGACGCGGAACCCGCCGGGAGCGGCGCCGTCCGCGTCCGCGTCCGCGACCTGTACGGCCGCCTCGCCGCTGCGGGGCCGCAGACGGTACGGCTGACCTTCCACCCCCGCACCGGTACGGAGCCCGTCCAGGGGCACCCCGTGGAGCTGGAGCCCGCCGCCGACGGTGACGGCTGGACCGCCGTGGTCCCCTTCAAGGTCGCCGCGCTGGCGGCCCTCGGGCGCCGCCGGGGACTGCGCGGCCTGCAGGCCTGGGACGTCCGGGCCGGCGTGCGGTGCGCCGACGGGAGCTCCCTGATCACCTCCCTGCGCCCCCTGGGCGGACTGCTCCGCCGCCGCGCCCTGCCCAGCAGCCGGTACGGTGTTCTGCTGGCGCAGCCCTACCGGACGGCGGCCGGAGCCCTGGCCCTGCGCCTCGCGCCCGGCGCCGGGGGCGCCCTGACCTTCGTACGCAACCGCCTCGACCGCGCCCGCACGCGCCGGTCACGCTAGAGCTCGGGAGATACGCATGACATTTCTGATCACCGGTGGCGCCGGATACATCGGCGCGCACGTCGTTCGCGCGATGCTGCGGGCCGGGGAAGAGGTCGTGGTTCTCGACGACCTCTCCACGGGCAACGAGGACCGCGTCCCGGAGGGCGTCGGCCTGGTCGTCGGCTCGGTCCTGGACCGGCTGGTGCTCGACGACACGCTGCGCCGCCACCACATCACGGGCGTCGTGCACCTGGCGGGCAAGAAGCAGGTCGGCGAGTCCGTGGAGAAGCCGCTGTACTACTACCGCGAGAACGTGCAGGGCCTGACGGTGCTGCTCGAAGCCGTGGCCGAGGCCGGCATCCGCAACTTCCTCTTCTCCTCCTCCGCCTCCGTGTACGGGATGCCCGACGTGGACTCGGTCACCGAGGAGACGCCCTGCCGCCCGCTGAGCCCGTACGGCGAGACCAAGCTGGCCGGCGAGTGGCTGGTCCGCGCCGCCGGCAAGGCCCACGGCATCTCCACCGCCTGCCTGCGCTACTTCAACGTGGCGGGGGCGGCCGCCCCCGAGCTCGCGGACACCGGGGTCTTCAACCTGGTCCCGATGGTCTTCGAGCGCTACGACGCCGGTGAGGGAGCGCGGATTTTCGGCGACGACTACCCGACGCCGGACGGCACCTGCATCCGCGACTACATCCACGTCGATGACCTCGCGGAGGCCCACGTGGTGGCCGCGCGCCGGCTCGCCGAATGGGGCGCGGCGGGGGAGTACAAGGACCTCACCGTCAACATCGGCCGGGGCGAGGGCGTCTCCGTCAAGGAGATGGTGGAGCTGCTCAACGAGGGCACCGGGCACACCTACGCGCCGGTCGTGACCCCGCGCCGGCCCGGCGACCCGGCGAAGGTCGTGGCCTCGGCCGACCTGATCGCCGCCGAGCTGGGCTGGAAGGCACGGCACGACGTCCGCGAGATGATCACCTCGGCCTGGGCGGGCTGGGAGGCGAACAAGGCGGGCGCCCACCGGGACCCGCACAAGGACGTCCGCACGGTCTGACCGTCCGCCGCACACGAAGCCGCCCGCCCCGGAACGCGTCCGGGGCGGGCGGCTTCGTAGGGGCCCGGAGGCTCAGCGCTCCAGGAACGCGAACAGGGCTTCCCACCGGTCGGCGATCTCACCGCTGGAGTAGCGGCGCACGTTGCGGAAACCGGCGTCGCCGAGCCGGTCGCGCAGCGCGGCGTCCGACATCAGCGCGTCCAGGTGCTGGGCGAGTTCCATCGTGTTGCCGAGGCGGGCCAGCAGGCCGTCCTCGCCGTGGTCCACGATCTCCCGCACGCCCGGCGCGCAGTCGAACGCGGCGACCGGCAGACCCGCCGCCATCGCCTCCAGCAGGGTGATCGGGAAGCCCTCGGCGCGCGAGGCCTGGGCGAAGACCGAGGCGTCCCGCAGTGCGCCCAGCACGTCGTCGGTGCTGCCCATCCACTCCACGGAGTCGTCGAGCCCGAGCGCGGAGCAGTGCGCCCGCAGGGCCTCCTCCTCGACACCGGCCCCGTAGATCCGCAGGGTCCAGTCGGGGTGGTGCGGGGCGGCGTCCGCCCACGCGTCGAGCAGCAGGTCCATGCCCTTCTCGAAGGCGAGGCGGCCGACGCTCGCGACGACCTTCGCGGTGCGCGGGGCGGGGGAGCCGGGCATGAACGGCAGCGGGTTCGGCATGCTGTCGACGTTCTCCATGCCGGCCCGGATCCACAGGTCGGCGTCCTCCGGCGTCAGCACCAGCAGCCGGTCGACCTCCGCGTAGTTGCGGCGGACCCGCTCTCCCCGGGTCGACTTCTGGCTGGCCTCGAAGGACTCGTGGCTCATGCCGATCACCGAGAGCCCCTTGGTGTCGGCGAGGGCCACCCACTCCATCGCCCAGACCTGCGTGACGATGACCACGGCGCCGGGCCGGGCCGCGCGGAAGAGACCGCTCAGCGTCTCCGCCTTCTCCCGCATCCCCGCCCGCCGGGCCGCCTGGCGGCGGCGCTCGGGGGCGTTGAGCCGGCCCTTGAGGCCCTGTAGGCGGCGCGCCTTCGGCGGGTGGGTGTCGTAGAGCGTCGTCGTCGCGTACGGGAGGCCGGCGGGCAGCTTCTGCCGGATCTCGTCGGCGACGGGTGCGATGCCGACGATGTGGACCCGGTGACCGCGGTCGGTGAACAGCCGGGCCATCTGGTGCGACCAGGTGGTCACCCCGCCGAGCTCGTCCACGCTGTTGGAGACGAGGAAGACGTCGCGGCCGCCCGGTGCCGTGGTCGCGCCTGGCTGCTGGCTCACTTGCCGCTCCTGGTGAAGAACTTCTCGACGATCCGACGGGCGGCGTCCCCGCGGTCGTACTCGCCGAACTCGGTGAGGAAACGCTGGCGGGCCTCGGCGTACTTGGCGTCCGCCTCGTCGAACGCGGCGACGGCCTGCATCAGCTCGTCCGCCGTGCCGACGACCGGGCCCGGAGCCTTCTCCTTCAGGTCGAAGTACGTGCCGCGGATGTCCGTGCGGTACGCGTCGTAGTCGTACGCGAAGAACAGCATCGGCCGGTCCAGTACCGCGTAGTCGAACATCACGGACGAGTAGTCGGTGATCAGCCCGTCGGCGAGGGCCAGCAGCGGCGTCACGTCGTGGTGCCGGGACACGTCGACGACCCGGCCCGCGACCGACGGCGGCAGCGAGACGCTGTTGAGGTAGTGCGTGCGCACCAGCAGCGTGAAGCGGTCCCCGAGCCGGTCGGCGAACTCCTCCACGTCGAAGGGGAACTCGAAGTTCTCCACCGTGCCGTCCGCGTTCGCCCGGAAGGTCGGCGCGTACAGCAGCACCTTCTTGTCCGGGTCGATGCCCAGCTCGGCGGCGAGCGGCCCGCGGACCCGCTCCCCGCTCTGCGCCTCGGCGCGGTGCGCCTCGACCAGCGCGTCGTTGCGCGGGTAGCCGGTGCGCAGCAGTACCTCGTCGCGCAGCCGGAAGCCCTTGGCGAGGGTGCGGGTGTCGTGCTCGGAGCGGATCAGGAAGTGGTCGAAGCGGTCGACGGCCGCCTGGAAACGGTCCTGTCCGGCCTTGCCCTGCGCCTTGGTGCGCGGTTCGTGGAAGCCCATCCGCTTCAGCGCGGAGCCGTGCCACGTCTGGATGTACGTGGTCCCCGGGCGCTTGGCCAGCGCCAGCGGGAAGCCCTGGTTGTCGACCCAGTACTCGGCCTGCGCGAGCGCGCGCAGGTACGGCCAGCTCCAGCGCCGCACCAGGGTGGCCTCCTTGGGGAAGCCGGTGGGCTTGCCGCCCGCGTACGACCAGATCGCCTCGAAGGGCGCGCCCTGGCGGACCAGCTCCTCGTAGATGGCCCGGGGGCTGTCGCTGTACTGCTTGCCCATGTGGCTCTCGAAGACGACCGTGCCCTTCTTGACGGGCAGCTTCGAGAAGACCTCGTGGTAGACCTTCACCTTCTGCTCGCCCGAGCCGAGGTTGCGGCGGGCCTTCAGCGCGCGGCGCAGGCCGCGCTTGACGACTCCGGCGGCCTTGCCGTGCATCGCGCTGCTGATCAGCGTCTGGGTGCGGACGGCGGCGGGACCCTCGGCGGTCAGGACGTAGGAGAGGTTGCCCTTCTTGGTCATCTCCGGCTCGAAGCGGTCGGAGACCAGCCGGGTCAGGCGGGGGCGTACGCGCAGCCGGGCGGCCGAGTCCAGGTCGACGCCGCCGACGGAGACGCGGGTGGTCATCCGGTCGGCGCCCGCCGTCAGCTTCAGGCGGACGTCCCAGACGGCGTCGATGATGCCGAGCGGGCGGACGGTGCTGCCGATGTCGGCCGTGGTGGACCACTCGATCGTGTCACCGGCGTGGCGCACGGTTGCCACCGGGAAGCTGAAGGAGCGCACCCCGATCTGGCGGCGGGCCCGGAATTCGAGCGTCGCCTTCAGCTCGGTACCGGCCTCGATGCGGCCCAGGGGGTTCACGACGGAGCCGGACAGGCTGACCGTGCCGCGTCCGTCGTCCTCGTACGAGGACAGCCGGTTGCCGAGGGACAGCGAGGCGAGCGGGGTGGTGTGGAAGCCCTGCTCGGTGACGTCCAGTATGCGGCGGCCCTCGGCGTCGTCGAGGTGCCGCGCACACCAGTAGACACGGCCGTCGCGCTCCGCGAGCGGGGAAGACAGCCGGCCCTTGTTGGTCATGGCGTCGGCGGCGGGCAGGAGGTTGTCCCAGTCCTCCTTGCCCAGCAGGTAGGCGCAGATGGCCTGGAGGTGGGTGACGTTCTCGTACGCGGCCGGGTCGATGCCCGCGAGGTAGCCGTTCGCGAGCCGGGCGAACTGCTGGCGGTAGGCGTCGCCGAGGAGCGGCAGGTCGCGCAGGTGCAGCACCAGGTCGTGCTTGAGGAACTTGGCGTCCTTCGCGGACTTGATCGCGGTGTGGCCCTTGGAGGCCAGCAGCTCGTCGACGCGGCGGTGGATCTCCATCCGGTGGACGAAGTTCGCGATCTCGTGCCGCCGGTTGCTGATCGACTTCGCCGAGGCCTTCTCGACCACGTTCCAGAAGTAGACGCGGTTGGGGATCAAGGTGATCCGGCGGGCTGCCACGTAGGCCTGCGCGGAGAACAGCAGGTCCTCGTAGTGGATGCCGACCGGGAACTCCAGGCCCTGCTCCAGCAGGAACGCGCGCCGGTAGCACTTGTTCGTGGAGAGGGTGTCGTAGACCAGCAGGTCCGGGTACTCGGTGATCGACTCCAGCGTGCGGGTCCGCGCGTAGATCCACGGGTACCACTCGGTGGTCTTGTTCCACCGGTTGTCGAGGTGCACGCGCACGCACAGGCCCGACACCAGGTCGGAGCCGGTCCGCTCGGCGGCGGCCAGCATGTTCCGGCAGGCGTTGCGCTCCAGCACGTCGTCACTGTCCAGGAACATGACGTACGTGCCCGTGGCCTGCTTGATGCCGTGGTTGCGGGGCGCGCCGCAGCCGCCGCTGTTCTCGGGCAGCTGGAAGGCGCGCACCCGTCCCGGGTGCGCCGCTTCGAGCTCCTTGGCGACCGAGAACGACCCGTCCTTGCTGCAGTCGTCCACGATCACGACTTCGACCCCGCGCAGGGTCTGGTCCAAAACCGACTGGACGGCTGTCGGCAGACGCTCTGCGTCGTTGTAGACGATGACGACCACGGAGACGTCAGGCACGTGCACCTCGATCCCTTCGTTCCATTCCGCTTATCCCGTCAAAGCTACCGTGTGCCGCACGCGACTCGGGCAGGCCGGCCACCGGCGTGCATACTTCTAAGGAAGAGGTGAGTGGCGGGTCCGGTCGCCGACAATCACCCGTTCGGACCCAGCAGGAAGTGCTCATGACCAAGCTGTCGGTAGTTGTCCCTTGCTACAACGAAGAAGCGGTGATCGACAGCTTCGACGTGGAGATCCGCCGGGTCCTGGACGCCCTGCCCGTCGAGTACGAGGTCTGCTACGTCGACGACGGCAGTCGTGACGGCACCCTCGGAAAGCTCCGCAAGATCGCCTCCGAACACGCGGACCGGACGCGGTACGTCTCCTTCAGCCGGAACTTCGGCAAGGAGGCCGGCATGCTCGCCGGGCTGCGCGAGGCCACCGGCGACGCCGTCGTCATCATGGACGCGGACCTCCAGCACCCGCCCGAGCTGATCGCCACCATGCTGGAGCACTACCGGCAGGGCCACGACCAGATCATCGCCCGCCGCACCCGCGAGGGCGACAAGAAGCTCCGCTCGGCCCTCAGCCGCCTCTACTACCGGGGCGTCAACCGCTGGGTCGACGTCGAGCTCGCCGACGGCGTCGGAGACTTCCGCATGCTGTCCCGGCCGGCCGTGGACGCCCTCCTCGCGCTGCCCGAGTACAACCGCTTCTCCAAGGGCCTCTTCTCCTGGATCGGCTTCGACACCGTCCACTTCGACTACCGCAACGCCCAGCGCGAGGCCGGCGAGACGAAGTGGAAGTTCGGCTCCCTGCTGAACTACGGCATGGACGGGCTGATCTCCTTCAACAACCGCCCGCTGCGGATCGGGATCTGGCTCGGCGTGTCGCTCGTCGGACTGACCGGCCTGTACGCCCTGTGGATCACCATCATGGCGATCACCAACGGCATCGACTCCCCGGGCTACGTCACCATCGTCGCGATGATCGCCGGAATCGGAGGCGTCCAGATGATCATGCTGGGCCTGATCGGCGAGTACATCGGACGCATCTACTACGAGACCAAGCGCCGCCCCCACTTCCTCGTCAAGGAAGCGCACGGCGCCGAAGGAGTGCCCGGAGTGTCCGACGCAGTGATCGCGGAGCGCAGCCGCTGATGACCAAGAAGGACCAGCTCGGCCAGATATTCCGGTTCGCCCTGGTGGGCGGCGTCAACACCGGCACCTTCTTCGCCCTGTACCTGCTGCTCCACCCGTGGATGCCGTACTTCGCCGCCTACACCCTGGCCTTCGTGCTGTCGATGATCGGGTCGTTCTTCATGAACACCTACTTCACCTACCGCACCCGGCCCACCTGGAAGAAGTTCCTGCTCTTCCCGCTGACGAACGTCACCAACTACGTGATCCAGTCCGTCGGCCTCTACGCCCTGGTCACCTGGGCCGGCCTCGACACCCGGATCGCACCGCTCGTCGCCGCCGTCGTCGCCATCCCCTTCACCTTCCTGCTGTCCCGCAAGATCCTCGTCCCCGGCGCGGCCGCCGGGGCGGCGGAGCCCGAACCGCAGCCTTCGTCGTCCAGGGTCTGAAACCGCCGGGCGGTCCAGGGTCTGAAACCGCCGAGCGCGCGCTCCCGGCCACCCCGTAGATTGAGGAGGTCCGGCCGGATCTCCGGCCGGCCGGTCGGCAAGGGGCAAGGGGAAAGACGTGTCAGCGGCAAGGCAGGGCGTGCGGGACGCCCGCAGGATCGTGGTCAAGGTCGGCTCCTCCTCCCTGACCACCGCGGCGGGCGGACTCGACGCCGACCGGGTGGACGCACTGGTCGACGTACTGGCCAAGGCCCGCAGCGGCGGCGAGAAGGAGATCGTCCTCGTCTCCTCCGGAGCCATCGCCGCCGGACTCTCCCCCCTCGGACTGCGCCGCCGCCCCAAGGACCTCGCCCGGCAGCAGGCCGCCGCCAGCGTCGGCCAGGGCCTGCTCGTCGCCCGGTACACCGCCTCCTTCGCCCGCTACGGCATCCGCGTCGGCCAGGTCCTGCTCACCACCGACGACACCAGCCGCCGCGCGCACTACCGCAACGCCTACCGGACCCTGGACCAGCTGCTGGCCATGGGCGCGCTGCCCGTCGTCAACGAGAACGACACCGTCGCCACGGACGAGATCCGCTTCGGTGACAACGACCGGCTAGCCGCCCTCGTCGCCCACCTGGTCCGCGCCGACCTGCTGGTGCTCCTCTCCGACGTCGACGGCCTCTACGACGGCGACCCCTCGCAGCCCGGCACCACCCGCATCGACGAGGTCCACGGACCGCAGGACATCGCCCACGTCTCCATCGGCAGCGCCGGGAAGGCCGGGGTCGGCACCGGTGGCATGGTCACCAAGGTCGAAGCCGCCCGCATCGCCGCGGCCGCGGGCATCCCCGTCGTCCTGACCTCCGCCAGCCAGGCCGCCGACGCCCTGTCCGGCGGCCCGACCGGCACGCACTTCCACGCCACCGGCCGCCGCTCCGCCGACCGGCTCCTGTGGCTCCAGCACGCCTCGACCCCGCAGGGCCACCTCGTCCTGGACGACGGCGCGGTCCGCGCCGTCACCGAACGCGGCAGCTCCCTGCTGCCCGCCGGGATCGCCGCCGTCGAGGGCGAGTTCGTCGCCGGGGACCCCGTGGAACTGCGCTCCGCCGACGGCCGCGCCGTGGCCAGGGGACTGGTCAACTTCGACGCCAAGGAACTCCCGCAGCTCCTCGGCCGCTCCACCCGCGAGCTTGCCCGGGAGCTCGGACCCGCGTACGAGCGGGAGGTCGTACACCGTGACGATCTGGTGCTGCTCCAGGGCTGAGGTTCGGCAAAACCGCCGCGCGGGGGGCCGGGGACTGGTCAACTGTGAGGGGCGGACACGCGTAGCGCAGACAGGAGGCGGCTGGTGAGACGAGCGCTGACCAGCGTCGGCACCGGGGACGGCCACGGGCAGGGGACCGGGCACGGAAACGGGGACGACGGCCGCGGGGACCGGGACGAGTCCCGTCTGTGGCACATCACCCTGAGCGTCTCCGGCAAGCCCGCGCCCCTCTCGGAGGTCCGGCGCGGGCTGGAACAGCTCGCGCACGACCACCCCTTTCTGCTGACCAGCCGGTACGCCGACGACCACGCGGAGATCCGGTACTGGGAAGAGGCCCGCGACCTCCACGACGCGGCGGCCGTCGCCCTGCGGCTCTGGGGCGAACACCGCTCCTCCGCGCAGCTGCCGCCGTGGGAGATCGTCGGCCTGGAGGTCATCGACCGCGCCACCTACCACCAACGCGTGGCAGAGGGCTACGGCCCACCCCCGGCCCACCCGGTAGGAGTACACCCGTACTAACCCCCAGGCGGGCCCGGCCCCCGGCAGGGGTCATCCCACGCGGCACTCATCCCGAGCGGGGCCCCAGCCCCCCCCGGGCGCCCGGCGCGGGTGGGCGAAACCCAGCCCCCCGCGGGCCAGCCCGCGCGGCGCTGGGCCCGTGCGGGGGAAACCCAGCCGGCCGGGCCAGCCGGCGGGGCGCTCGGCTCGGGCGGGGGAAATCCAGCCCCGCCGGCGTTTGAGGCGCGGGGTCCGGGGCGGAGCCCCGGAAGGGTCTGGGGCGAAGCCCCGGGCCCACGGGGTCCGGGCGGAGCCCGGGAAACGGAGAAAGGGCGGGGCGGGGTGAAGCTCCGCGCAGCGGCACCGGCGACCACCCGCTCACGACGCACACGGCCTCCGGGCGGCGGCACAGCCCCGCGCAGCGGTACGAACCACCCGCAGGGAACGCCCCGCGCAGCGGTACGGCCACCCGCAGGCAGCGGCACCCGGCCCTGGGCAGGGGTACAGCCACCCGCAGGAGTACGCCTCCCAGCGCGGCACGGCTGCAGCGCCACGGCCACCCGCAGCGCCACGGGCACGGCACCCCGCAGCAGCACGGCCCGGCCAGGGGTACGGCCAGGGGTACGGCCACCCGCAGCGGCACGGCCCCGCACACCCACCCCGCGCCAGCCGTCTCGCGGGGTGGAACCCCTTCGGGGCCCGCCGGGCCGGGGCTTACCCTGGCCGCATGACCACGCTCGACGACGCCACCGCCACCTCGCCCGTCCTCGCCACCGCGCAGCGGTCCCGCACGGCCGCCGCCGCCATCGCCCCCCTCCCGCGGTCCGCCAAGGACACGGCCCTGCTGGCCATCGCGGACGCGCTGGAGGCCCGTACGGCCGAGATCGTCACCGCCAACGCCGTGGACACGGCCAAGGCGCGCGAGGCCGGCACGAGCGAGACGGTCATCGACCGCCTCACCCTCACCCCGGACCGGGTCAAGGCCATCGCCTCCGACGTGCGGGACGTCGCCGCCCTCCCCGACCCCGTCGGCGAGGTCGTCCGCGGCTCCACCCTCCCCAACGGCATCGACCTCCGCCAGATCCGCGTCCCCCTCGGCGTCGTCGGCATCATCTACGAGGCCCGCCCCAACGTCACCGTCGACGCCGCCGCCCTCTGCCTGAAGTCCGGCAACGCCGTCCTCCTGCGCGGCAGCTCCTCCGCCTACGCCTCCAACACCGCCCTCGTCGCCATCCTGCGCGACGCCGTCGAGAGCGCCGGCCTGCCCGCCGACGCGATCCAGCTCGTCCCCGGCGAGTCCCGCGACTCCGTCCGCGAGCTGATGCGCGCCCGCGGCCTCGTCGACGTCCTCATCCCGCGCGGCGGGGCTTCCCTCATCAAGACCGTCGTCGAGGAGTCCACCGTCCCGGTCATCGAGACCGGTACCGGCAACTGCCACGTCTACGTCGACGCCCAGGCGGACCTCGGCATGGCCGTGGACATCCTCGTCAACTCCAAGGCGCAGCGGCCCTCCGTCTGCAACTCCGCCGAGACCCTCCTCGTGCACCGCGACATCGCCGCCGCCTTCCTCCCGCGCGCCCTCGACGCCCTCGCCGACGCCGGCGTGACCGTCCACGGCGACCCGCGGGTCCTGGCCGCCGCCGAGGGCACCAAGGCCACCGCCCTGCCCGCCACCGACGAGGACTGGGCCGCCGAGTACCTGTCCTACGACATCGCCGCCGCCGTCGTGGACTCCCTCGACGACGCCGTCGCCCACATCCGCCGCTGGACCTCCGGCCACACCGAGGCGATCGTCACCACCTCCCAGGCCGCGGCACGGCGCTTCACCCAGCTGGTCGACTCGACCACGGTCGCCGTGAACGCCTCCACCCGCTTCACGGACGGTGGCCAGTTCGGCTTCGGCGCCGAGATCGGCATCTCCACCCAGAAGCTGCACGCCAGGGGCCCCATGGGCCTTCCCGAGCTGACCTCCACCAAGTACATCGTCACCGGCGACGGTCACATCCGGTAACCGCCCCCCGAACACGGGGTGGCCGGATCTCGGCTTACACCCTGCCCAAAGCGGCCCCCCAGGTCTACGCTGTAGCCGTGCCGGACGACGTGGGGGGCAAGCCGTTCCCGGACGACGGGGAGCCCGACGACGACCGCGGAGGCGCGGATCAGGACTTCGCCTCCGTGGTGTTCGACGAGGCCTTCGTCCGGAACGCCGAGATCCATGAACCGAGCGCCGCCGAGCGCCAGCGGGCCGCCGACCGGGCCCGCGCCGACGCCGAGGCCGCCCGCGTGGCCGGCGGCTGGAACGGCGACGACGACTACGGCTACGGCCATCCCGACGGGTACGGGCTCGACGACCCCGGCTGGGAGCCCGGCCACTACGGCTACGGCTACGCCGAGGGCCCGTACGGCGCCTACGGCGGCAGCCTGCGCCCCTACCGCGGCCGCTCGCCCTGGCTGCGCCCGGTCGCCTGGGTGCTCGCCTTCGTCATGGGACTCGGCATGGTCGCCCTCGCCTTCAGCGCCGTCTACCGCAGCGCCTCCGGCGAGGCGGAACCCGCCCCGGCGCCCGCCAGTACTCCGCTCAGGGAAGTCGGAGGCGTCGGCGCGTTTACGTACCCGGTCGGCCGCCAACCCTGAAGGTACGACCCCGCTCGCGCGAACCGGAGCCGGGGGCTTCTCTGAAGCGGGGACAGCGGGGAGAAGCGATGGCCGTTCCAGGAGATCCACCAGGCGGCACCCCCGACGGCATCGGCGAGGGTGATGACGAGCTGCGTCCGGACGAGTACAGGTCCGTGGTGTTCGACGAGGACTTCGTCCGTGCTGCCCGCCTCCAGGAGTACTCCGCCGAGGAACGCATGGGCGAGCACGCCCGCGCCGTCCGCAGCCGCTCCCTCTGGTCGGCCGGCGGCACCTCCTCCGGCCACGGCACGGGCACCCCCGGCCGCGGGGCCCGCCAGGGCATGCTGCTCGTCCTGCTCATCGCCACCGCCTTCGCGGTCGCCGTCTACATGGGCCTGCGCAACCCGTACGTGCCCCCGCCCGGCGGCACCGCCGAGCCACTGGCCGCCGTCGTCGTACCCCTCGCCCCGAGCGAGACCGTGCCCGGCGGAAAACCGGCCGACCTCTACGAGAAGAGCCCGGCGGACACCTACCGGATCGGCGCGGCCGGAATCACCCTTCCGGCCCTGCGCCGCACCCACCACTTCACCGAGGGGCAGGTCGTCGCCGCGCTGTCCATCGCCAAGGACTACCTCGTCCAGTCCTCACTGGACCCCGACGTGCTCTCCGGGGCCGCCTCACGGCCCGTACGGGTCCTGCTCGACCCCGGACAGCTCACCCAGTTCGACGAGAGCATGGCCGCGCCCTCCGGAGACGGCCGGCACGCCGCCACCGGCTGGCTGGTCCGCTTCGACCCCGCCGTGGTCCTCGTGGCCGACTCCAGGGTCCGGGTCAACGGCACCCTCGCCTTCAGGGAGGTCACCCCGGAGGTACTGGAAGTGACCACCGACCACACTTTCGTGTACGCCGTGCGCCCGGTGGCCCACCCCTCGGCCGCCGACGGGGCCTCGCTCTTCACCGTCCGGCGCGAGCTGCGCATGCGCTTCGACAAGGACGACCTCACGGCCCGCCGCACCGAGCTGACCTCCGCCTACGTGATGGCCGGCCCGCAGGACTGCGCCACCGACCCCGCGACGGGCTTCCGCCCCCTGACGGCCGGGACACCGCCCACCACGGTGGGCCCGCCCGCGAGCGACCCGTACGCCAGCGGTCAGCCCCGCCGCACGGCCGGGCTGTGCGGCGTACTCGCGCCGACGGGCACGCCCACGGCCACGGCGCCCGCGCCGCCGACCGCCCCGGCACCCGTCACGCCCGCCCCGCCGGGGGCGGCGGCCTCCGTCAGCCCCGTTCCGTAGCGCCCCCGGAGCCCTTGCCCTCGGCGCCCGCGCCGCTGCCCGAACCGGCGCCCGCCCCGGTGAACTTGTCGCGGAGCTTGCCGCCCAGGTCACCCGCACCGCCGGCGATGTCGCCGACCAGCTTCATCAGCGGATCCTTGCTCGTGCGCACCGAGTCCGCGTAGTGCGTCGCGGACTGCCGGAAGGAGTCGGACACCGAGGTGTCCTTGTCGTCCTCCCGCCGCGGGTAGTGGCCGTCCATGATCCGCTGGTAGTCCCGGTTCTGGGACCACTTCTTCAGCTCGGCGGCCCGCACCGTCGTGAAGGGGTGCGTCCGCGGCAGCACGTTGAGGATCTTCAGCACGGAGTCGCGCAGGTCACCGCTCTTCTCGTACTCGTCCGCCTGCTCCAGGAACGCGTCGACGTTCATCTCGTGGAGGTGGTTGCCGCCCGCGATCTTCATGAGACCGCGCATCGAGGCGTTCACGTCCTGCCCCACCAGCAGACCGGCCCGGTCCGCGGACAGCTCCGACTTGCGGAACCACTCGCGCAGCGCGGTGACCAGCGCCATGATCGCCACGTTGCCCAGCGGGATCCACGCCACCTTCAGCGCCAGCCCCGTCAGGAACAGCAGGATCGTGCGGTACACCGAGTGCCCGGACAGCGCGTGACCCACCTCGTGGCCCACGACCGCCCGCATCTCCTCCTCGTCGAGGAGCTCCACCAGGCCCGTCGTCACCACGATGATCGGCTCGTCCAGCCCGATGCACATGGCATTGGGCTTCGGGTCCTGCTGCACGTACATCTGCGGGACCCTCTCCAGGTCCAGGATGTAACACGCGTCGCGGAGCATCTCGTGCAGGTGCGCGAACTGCGTCTCGCCCACCCGCACCGACTCCGACAGGAACAGCAGCCGCAGACTGCGCTCCGGAAGCAGCCCGCTGAGCGTCTTGAACACCGTGTCGAACCCGCTCAGCTTCCGCAGCGCCACCAGCGCGGAACGGTCGGCGGGGTGCTCGTACGCCCGTGAGGAGATTCCGGGGAACCTCCTGCGATTGCGTGCCGGTGCCTTCTCGAATCCTGTGTCCGTCATAGCGCCTCCCCCTCGATCGGCCTGTCTGTCCGGTGTCCATCCTCTCCAACGCCTGAGTCGGCGTGAGCGTGCCCAGGGGCCCCGCATACGATGTGAGCGAAGTCTCCACAGCTCCCCGACTCGATAGGTACCTGCCTGATGAGCCTCTCCACCACCACCCACAACATGGTCGTTCTCGCATCGGGGGGCGCCGAGCACGGCGGCAACCACGACAGCCTGAACCCGTACCTGACCGGTGGCGCTGCGCTCGTCATCCTGCTGCTGATGCTCTGGGTGACCACGCGCCTGAACCGCGACCGCTAAGCCCTTCCGTGGACGTGGCACCGGGCCAGTAGGCTCTGCGCTCATGGGAGAGCAGGAAATGCCTACGGGCCCGGTCAAGCGCCGGCTCGGCGTGATGGGCGGGACATTCGACCCGATCCACCACGGACACCTGGTGGCCGCCAGTGAAGTGGCCGCGCTGTTCCACCTCGACGAGGTGATGTTCGTACCGACCGGCGAACCGTGGCAGAAGTCGCAGCGGGCCGTGTCCCCCGCCGAGGACCGCTACCTCATGACGGTCATCGCGACGGCGTCCAACCCCCAGTTCTCGGTGAGCCGCATCGACATCGACCGCGGCGGCCCGACGTACACGATCGACACCCTGCGGGACCTGAGCGCGCTCAACGACGACGCCGACCTGTTCTTCATCACCGGCGCCGATGCCCTCGCGCAGATCCTGACCTGGCGGAACGCCGAGGAGCTCTTCGCCCTCGCGCACTTCATCGGAGTGACCCGCCCCGGCCACGTGCTCACCGACGACGGGCTGCCCGAGGGCGGCGTCTCCCTGGTCGAGGTGCCCGCGCTGGCCATCTCCTCCACGGACTGCCGCGCGCGGGTCGCCCAGGGCGATCCGGTCTGGTATCTCGTTCCCGACGGTGTGGTGCGCTACATCGACAAGCGTGAGCTGTACCGGGGAGCCTGAGCTTCCGGAAGAGAGGGGCCCGCGGTGAACGACCCACAGGATCCGTACGACCCGTACGCCGCCCAGGAGCAGCAGCTCATCGGCTACGACCCGTACGGCAGGCCCGTGTACGGGCCGGCCTCCGCGCGGCCCGCCCCTCCGCCCGCTCCCGTGTACGGGCAACAGCAGTACGAGCAGCCGTACGCGCAGCAGCACCAGCAGCCGTACGACTACGGCGGGCAGCCGCAGCAGGCCTACCAGCAGGGGCAGCAGTACCCGCAGGCCCCCGGCTACGGGTACGACACCCAGCAGGCGCAGCAGTGGATCCCGCAGCAGACCGCCCCCGAGCCGCAGTTCCAGGCCCAGGCCCAGCCGCAGCAGCAGCAGTCACAGCCGCAGCCGCAGCCGCGGCCGGGGCACGAGGCGGCTCAGGTCCCCGAGCCGCGCCGCGAGCCGGACGCCGGGGCCCCGGACTACCGCACCGAGCAGTTCGCCTTCATCGACCAGCCGGACGAGGACTCCGAGGACGTCATCGACTGGCTCGCCTTCACCGAGAGCCGCACCGAACGCCGCGAGGAGGCCCGCCGCAAGGGCCGCAACCGGGTGGTCGCGCTGACCGTCGCCCTCGCCCTGTTCGTCGTCGGAGGCATCGGGTACCTCTGGTACGCGGGCAGGCTCCCGTTCTTCGACGGCCCGGGCGGGGAGAAGACCGCCGCGGCGGCCGCCGGCGAACAGAAGCGCGACATGATCGTCGTCCACCTGCACAACACCAAGCGCGGCGGCACCTCCACCGCCCTCCTCGTGGACAACGTCACCACCCGCCGGGGCGCCACCGTCCTGCTGCCCAACACCCTCGCCGTCCCGAAGCAGGACGGCACCGGCACCGCCCTCGGCAAGGCGGTCGAGGAGGGCGCCCTCGGCACCCGCGAATCCCTCGACACGGTGCTCGGCACCCACATCGGCGGAACCTGGCGCCTGGACACCCCCTTCCTGGAACGCCTCGTCGAGCTGGTCGGCGGCATCGAGACGGACACCGACACCGCGGTCCCGGCCGACGACCAGGCCAAGACCCCGGCCGTCGGCCAGGGCCCCAAGCAGAGCCTCACCGGCGCGATGGCCGTCGCCTACGCCACCCACCGCGCACCGGGGGAACCGGAGACCAAGCAGCTGGAGCGCACCGGCCGGGTGCTCTACGCCGTCCTGCGCAAGATCCCGGGCGACCCGAAGTCCGCCGCGACGACGGTGGAGAGCATGGGCCAGATCCTGGACCCGGGCCTCGACGCGCAGAACCTCGGCGCGCTGCTGTCGCGGATCGGGGAGCACGCCAAGGTGGGCGCGTACCGCACCGAGGTCCTCGGGGTGAAGCCCGACGGCGGCCTCACCGACGAGGCGAACCAGCAGGTCGTCAAGGAGGTCCTCGGCGGTTCCTTCACCGCGGCCCAGCCCGGCGCCGCCCCCCGGGTCGGCCTCAAGGACGCCACGGGCGACGAGCGGACCGGGACCGCGGCGAAGGCGGCCCTGCTCAACGGCGGCTACGGCTTCGTCGACGGAGGCAAGGCCGACAGGACCGCCGCCACCTCGCAGATCACCTACCAGGACGACGCGCAGCGGGACCGCGCGATCGAGGTGGCCAAGACGCTCGGCCTGCCCGAAACGGCCGTGAAGAAGGCCGAGAACGCGGTGAACGCGGACGTCGTGGTGACCCTGGGCAAGGACTACAAGGCGTCCTGAACCCCCGCCGACCAGGCCCGATCCGGTGCCACACCCGCGCGGAACGTTCCGCGCGGGCGGTGTCGGCGGTACATGAGACCCTTGTAAGGATCTGCCCGCCAACCCGAAAGCATGGCCACGTGACCGCCACGGACCGCTCCATCGAGCTCATCACCGCCGCCGCCCAGGCCGCGGCCGACCGGCTCGCGCACGACATCATCGCGTACGACGTCAGCGACGTGCTGTCGATCACCGACGCCTTCCTGCTCGCCTCCGCGCCCAACGACCGCCAGGTCAAGTCGATCGTGGACGAGATCGAGGAGCGGCTGCTCAAGGAGCTCGGCGCCAAGCCGGTGCGCCGTGAGGGCGACCGCGACGCCCGCTGGATCCTGCTCGACTACGTCGACATCGTCGTCCACGTCCAGCACAGCGAGGAGCGTGTCTTCTACGCGCTGGAGCGCCTGTGGAAGGACTGCCCCGAGATCGAGCTCCCCGAGGACGCCAAGCTCACCATCGGCAAGGCCGAGGAGCACGCCAAGCTGCGCGAGGCGGCCGGCGACGACGAACTGGACGGTGATCTGTTCTGAGCACGAGCACCACGCGCACGACCAGCAGGAAGATCGTCCTCTGGCGGCACGGCCAGACCGCGTGGAACCTGGAGCGGCGCTTCCAGGGCTCCACGGACATCGAGCTGACCGAGACGGGTGTGGCGCAGGCGCGCCGCGCCGCTCGGCTGCTCGCCTCGCTCCAGCCGGACGCCATCGTGGCCTCCGACCTCCGGCGGGCCGCGAACACGGCGGCCGAGCTGGCGGCCGTCACGGGGCTGCCCGTCCAGCACGACGAGGCGCTGCGCGAGACCTACGCCGGCGAGTGGCAGGGCCTCACCCACGACGAGATCCTCGAGAAGTACGGCGAGCAGTACGCCGCGTGGAAGCGCGGCGAGCCCGTCCGCCGCGGCGGCGGTGAACTGGAGACCGAGGTCGCCGACCGCGCCGCACCGGTGGTGCTGGGTCACGCGGACCGGCTGCCCGAGGGCGGCACCCTCGTGGTCGTCAGCCACGGCGGGACCATCCGTACGACGATCGGCCGTCTGCTCGGCCTGGAGTCGTACTACTGGGAGGGCCTCGGCGGGCTCTCCAACTGCTGCTGGTCCGTCCTCGGTGAGGGCGCGCGCGGCTGGCGCCTGCTGGAGCACAACGCCGGCACGCTGCCGGAACCGGTGCTCGGCGACGACGACTGAGCCCCGTCCGAGCCCCGGCCGGAGGCCGGCCGGCGCGGGTCGAGCGCGCCGGGACGGGGGCTCCCACCCGGATTTCACTTTCCGGCTGGTCACAGGCTAGAGTTCTTCTTGTTCGCAGCGAAGAACACCGGAAACGGGGGGAACGCGGCGGAGAGCGGGGCTATAGCTCAGTTGGTAGAGCGCCTGCATGGCATGCAGGAGGTCAGGAGTTCAATTCTCCTTAGCTCCACAATCAGGATCCCGTCCCCAACAGGGGGCGGGATCCTTGCGTTTGTTCCTTTTGCGACGGCTGCCCCCGCCGGTACCGGCATGGCAGAATCGGACGGCCGGAGGGGGTCACGACGGCCCGACGCGGGAGGGAGTCGCTGACGGATGGGTGCACACCGGCGGCGGTGCGACTGGTGCGACAACGGCACGCCGATCGTGCGGGACATGGAACCGGTCAACCCCGACTACCAGTACTGGTGCGAGGAATGCGCGCGGGCGCTGATCATAAAGGGCGACCCGATCGAGACCTACCGGGAACTGGAGGGCGAACCGATCTACGGGCGGCTGCTCGACGAGCACTGCACGTTGAAGCGGTTCTACCAGTTCGCCCGCGCCTGACAGATCAGTAGCAATCCATCCCAAAACGGACATGGCCCGTGGTCGGCGGAAACCGATTTTTGGACCAGGGCCATGACCGTGTAATGTTTGGGACGTCGCCAAGGGGAACCGGCAAGGGACACCGAAGCGGCAAGCAGGGCAAGGGGCTATAGCTCAGTTGGTAGAGCGCCTGCATGGCATGCAGGAGGTCAGGAGTTCAATTCTCCTTAGCTCCACAGTGAAGAAGCGGACCACCCGGATCGGGTGGTCCGCTTCTCGTTGTGGCCCGCTTCCCGTGCTGTGCGGGTCCCCGCGGTGTGCGGGGCGACCACCGGTCGGAACGGTCGAGCGGCCGTGGGGGCCGCTGCGGTACCCTGACGCCATGCGTGCCGTACGCCTTCTGCTTACCGAGCCGCGCTGATCAGTACCGACCCTTCGAGATGGTCGGCATCGGCGCGGCGTCCCCTCCTGTGCGAGGGGTTTTTTCGTTTGGGCAGGCAGAGACGGCAGAGACGATCGATGGAGCTTCAGAAATCATGAGCGAGACGAACACCCCGGCCCCCGAGGCGGCCGAGGCGCACCGCTACACGGCTGCCATGGCCGCCGACATCGAGGCACGCTGGCAGGACGTTTGGGACGCCGAGGGCACCTACGAGGCCCCGAACCCGACCGGTGACCTGGCCGGAGACCCGGCGGTCGTCGCGCGGCCCAAGAAGTTCATCATGGACATGTTCCCGTACCCGTCCGGTGCCGGCCTGCACGTCGGGCACCCGCTCGGGTACATCGCCACCGACGTCTTCGCCCGTCACCAGCGGATGAGCGGCCACAACGTCCTGCACACCCTGGGCTTCGACGCCTTCGGCCTGCCGGCCGAGCAGTACGCCGTGCAGACCGGAACGCACCCGCGCGTGTCGACCGAGGCGAACATCGAGAACATGAAGGTCCAGCTGCGCCGCCTGGGCCTGGGCCACGACAAGCGCCGTTCGTTCGCCACGATCGACCCCGAGTACTACAAGTGGACCCAGTGGATCTTCCTGCAGATCTACAACTCCTTCTACGACGCGGACGCGCAGAAGGCCCGCCCGATCTCCGAGCTGGTCGCCGCCTTCGAGGACGGCAGCCGTGAGGTCCCCGGCGGCCGCGCCTGGGCCGGGCTGACCGCGGCCGAACGGGCCGACGTGCTGAACGGCTTCCGGCTGGCCTACGCCTCGGACGCGCCCGTCAACTGGTGCCCCGGGCTGGGCACCGTACTGGCCAACGAGGAGGTCACCGCGGACGGCCGCTCCGAGCGCGGCAACTTCCCGGTCTTCAAGGCCAAGCTGAGCCAGTGGAACATGCGGATCACCGCGTACGCCGACCGCCTGCTGGACGACCTGGACGCGCTGGACTGGCCCGAGGCCATCAAGCTGCAGCAGCGGAACTGGATCGGCCGCAGCGAGGGCGCGCGCGTCGACTTCGCCGTCGGCGACGCCGGTGCGATCACCGTCTTCACCACCCGCCCCGACACCCTGTTCGGCGCGACCTACATGGTGCTGGCGCCCGAGCACGAGCTGGTCGGCTCGATCGTCCCCGCGGCCTGGCCCGAGGGCACCCACTCGGTGTGGACCGGCGGCTACGCCACCCCGTCCGAGGCCGTCGACGAGTACCGCAAGCAGGCCGCATCGAAGTCCGACGTCGAGCGGCAGGCCGAGGCCAAGGACAAGACCGGCGTCTTCACCGGCGCGTACGCCACGAACCCCGTCAGCGGCGAGCAGGTCCCCGTCTTCATCGCCGACTACGTCCTGATGGGCTACGGGACCGGCGCGATCATGGCCGTTCCGGCGCACGACAGCCGCGACTTCGAGTTCGCCCGGGCCTTCGAACTGCCCATCCGCTGCGTCGTCCAGCCCACGGACGGCCGCAGCACCGACCCGGCCGAGTGGGACGCGGCGTTCGTCTCCTACGACGCCACCCTGATCAACTCCTCCGGCGAGGGCATCTCCCTGGACGGCCTGGGCGTCGTCGACGCCAAGGCCGCCATCACCGACTGGCTCGACGGGCGCGGCATCGGCGAGGGCACCGTCAACTTCCGCCTGCGCGACTGGCTGTTCAGCCGTCAGCGCTACTGGGGCGAGCCCTTCCCGATCGTCTACGACGAGGACGGCGTCGCACACGCCCTCCCCGCGTCGATGCTGCCGCTGGAACTGCCCGAGGTCGAGGACTACTCGCCGCGCACCTTCGAGCCGGACGACGCCGCCTCCCAGCCCGAGACCCCCCTGTCGCGCAACGAGGCATGGGTCAACGTGGAGCTGGACCTGGGCGACGGAGAAGGCGTCAAGCGCTACCGCCGCGAGACCAACACCATGCCGAACTGGGCCGGCTCCTGCTGGTACGAGCTGCGCTACCTGGACCCGAACAACGCGGACGCGCTGGTCGACCCGGAGATCGAGCAGTACTGGATGGGCCCGCGCGACGGCGCCCCGCACGGCGGCGTCGACCTGTACGTCGGCGGCGCCGAGCACGCGGTACTGCACCTGCTGTACGCCCGCTTCTGGTCGAAGGTGCTGTTCGACCTGGGCCACGTCTCCTCCGCCGAGCCGTTCCACAAGCTGTTCAACCAGGGCATGATCCAGGCGTACGCCTACACCGACGCGCGCGGTGTGTACGTCCCGGCGGCCGAGGTCGAGGAGCGCGACGGCGGGTACTTCCACCAGGGCGAGCCGGTCAAGCGTGAGCACGGCAAGATGGGCAAGTCCCTGAAGAACGCCGTCACCCCGGACGAGATCTGCGAGGAGTACGGCGCGGACACCCTGCGCCTGTACGAGATGGCGATGGGCCCGCTGGACGTCTCGCGTCCCTGGGACACCCGCGCCGTCGTCGGCCAGTACCGCCTGCTGCAGCGCCTGTGGCGCAACGTGGTGGACGAGGAGACCGGCGCGGTCACCGTCGTCGACGAAGAGCCCGGCGAGGACACCCTGCGCGCGCTGCACAAGGCGATCGACGGGGCCGGCGCGGACATGGCGGCCCTGCGGTTCAACACCGCCATCGCCAAGATCACCGAGCTGAACAACGCCCTGACGAAGGCGGGCCGCCCGCTGGAGCGCTCCGTCGCCGAGCGGCTGGTCCTGCTGGTCGCTCCGCTGGCCCCGCACATCGCGGAGGAGCTGTGGCACCGCCTGGGCCACACCGACTCGGTCGTCCACCAGGACTTCCCGGTCGCGGACCCGGCGTACGTCGTGGACGAGAGCGTCACGTGCGTCGTCCAGGTCAAGGGCAAGGTCAAGGCGCGCCTGGAGGTGCCGCCGTCGATCTCCGACGCGGACCTGGAGCAGCTGGCCGTCACCGACGCGGGCGTGGTCGCGGCGCTGGGCGGTGCCGAGATCCGCAAGGTGATCGTGCGGGCGCCGAAGCTGGTGAACATCGTCATCTGACGCCTTCGGCGCCTTCTGCGGGGAGGTGTCGCACGGGTCCGTTCCCGCGTAGGGGACATCCCGTACGGGCAGGTTGGGGGTTCATCGGGAACCCCCGACCTGCCCTTGGCGTTTACGGTGGAGGGGACGGATCCAGGCGGAGGAAGGGAACCTCATGGAGGTGGGCGCTTTGATCATCTTTGCCCTGTTGATGCTGTTCGCCTTCTTGGGGCTGGGCGCCTGGGCCACCGTGAAGGCGGTCGGCGCGGCGAAGCGCGGCGTGGACCGTACGATCACACAGGCCCGCAGGACGGTCGAGGACACCACCCTGAAGGCGAAGAGCTTCGGTCAGGTCGGAGTCACGGGGGCACTGGCACAGCTGCGGCTGGACCTGCGCAACTCCATGCGGGCCACGCAGCAGGCGCTGTACCAGGGGGTGCAGGTGGACAGCTCGCTGCGGGAGTCGATCGGCCTCTTCGAGCGGCTGAGCGCCCACGGCCACGAGCTGGACGACGAACTGAAGCGGCTGGAGCACGACCCGGACCGCAAGCGGATCGCGGACAACCTTCCCGACCTGCGGGAACGCACCGCCAAGATCACGAAGGCCGCGGACGCGCTGCGCTGGGCCGCGCGGGACCGTGCCCGTCGCTTCGCGGAAGACGAACTGGACGTGCTGTCGGCGCAGATCGAGGTGGAATCGACCGCGCTGCGGGACTGGTCCCCGGAATCCGTCGACGAGCTCGCGGCCGCCGCGGCCGCCTGGGACGCGCAGCAGACCGCCGCGCCGGGCCGGCCGGCCCCGGCCGCCCCCGCCCAGAGCCGGGCCCAGCAGGCGGCGGCGCCCGCCGCGCTGAACCCGCCCGCCCCCGAGGTGCGGTACCCCTGGCAGAAGGCCCCGAGGCCGGAAGCGACCACCTGAGGCGCCTCCCGGTCCCCCGGCCCTCGGTCGCCTGCGACCGGTGGAGGTCCGGCACGTCTGTCTTCGGCCGGTGTCGGGAGCTCCGTGTCTTCGGGCCCGGACCTGCCCTTTCGTGTGAGCGGAGGGGCCGGGCTGCCGGATCACCCCCGGTGGCGGTAACCTCCGGCTCATGTCCCGCCATGTCGCGATCATCACCGATTCCACGGCCTATCTGCCCCCACCGGCGATGGCGCGGCACGGGATCAGCTCAGTCCCCCTGACCGTGGTCCTGGGGGGCGAGGCCCTTGAGGAGGGCACCGAGATCTCGGCGCGCAGCCTGGCCGTCGCCCTCCAGAAGCGCCGCTCGGTCACCACGTCCCGGCCGGGCCCGGAGGAATTCGTACGGGCCTACCGGGCGGCCGCGGACGCCGGTGCGACCGGCATCGTCAGCCTGCACCTCTCCGCCGAGTTCTCCGGCACCTACGACGCCGCCGTGGTCGCGGCGCGGACGGCCCCCGTCCCGGTGCGCGTCGTCGACACCGGCATGGTCGCGATGGCCCTCGGCTTCTGTGCGCTCGCGGCCGCCGAAGCGGCCGACGCGGGCGGCTCCGTAGACGAGGCCGTGGCCGCCGCCGAGAAGCGGGCCGGGGACATGTCGGCGTACTTCTACGTGGACACCCTCGACTACCTCCGCCGCGGCGGCCGGATCGGGGCCGCGCAGGCGCTCCTCGGCTCGGCGCTGGCGGTCAAGCCGCTGCTGACGCTGGACGGCGGGCGGATCGAGATGCTGGAGAAGGTGCGTACGGCCTCCAAGGCCATCGCCCGCCTGGAGGAGCTGGCCGTCGAGCGCGCGGGTACGCGCAGCGTCGACGTCGCGGTGCACCACCTGGCGGCTCCCGAGCGGGCGGAGAAGCTCGCACAGCGGCTCCGGGAGCGCATCCCGGGGCTGGTCGAACTGCACGTCAGCGAAGTCGGCGCGGTCATCGGCGCGCACACCGGGCCGGGCCTGCTGGCGGCGGTCGTGTCGCCCCGGTAGGGAGGGGCGGGGTCGCGGAGGTGGGGGTCGAGGCGGTGGAGGCGGCGGAGGCCGAGGCCTAGGGCCTGTTCCGTCGGGCGGGTGGGCGGTCGGCGCCCGAGCCGGCTGGGCGGGGGCTCACCGGAACGGGTGGTGGGGTTGTCCACAACGGGCCTGGTATCCACCGGAATTGAAGGCTCCGAGCGGGGGGTCGGGATGCGCCCCTAGCGTCGGGGCATGACTCTGCGAACGCGCTCCGTGCGCCACTCCGAAGCCTCCGGTGCCACCAGCGGGCCCGGCCGGCGCCGCTGCTCCGACGGCCGCCTCCGCGACCGACGGCGCGCCCATCCCGACCCCGACCGGATGCGACGCCGCGCCGAGGCGCTGCTGGCCGGCGGCGTACCTCCGGCGGGGCGGGCGCCCGGGGCCCGGCGGGCGCCCGATCCACCGCCCGATGTCCGGGGCGTCCCGGGCGATTCGGGTGTCCCGGGCGTCCGCGAAGCTCCCGATGACTCCGGCGCGTACGACGGGCCCGGCCGTTCCGGCCTTCCCGATGTCGCCGGCGGTGCCGATGCGCCCGACGGGCCGGGCGCCGGGTCCTGGGGTCGGGGGCGAGCGGGGGCCGCGGGGGAGCAGGCCGGTGGGCTGAGCGGGCCGGTCGTGCGGCGGCTGGCCGTGCGGGAGCGGTTGCCGGTCTGGGTGCAGGCCCGCTGCGGGGTGGAGCCGCGCACGGTCGCCGCCGTCGCCGTCGTGCTGGCCGCGGCGGTGGGGTTCGCCGCCCAGCAGTACTGGTCGGCCCGGCCGCAGCCGGTGACCGCGCCCGCCGTGGTCACCCCGGCGCCCGCACCGGCTCCCGGCGCGGCGCCCGTGCCCGCTGCTGGAGCGGGGACCGGCGGGCCGGGCGGCCGCATCGTGGTGGACGTCGGCGGCAAGGTCCGCGACCCCGGCGTGCGCAGGCTGCCCGCCGGTTCGCGGGTGGAGGACGCACTGGCGGCCGCCGGGGGAGTGCGGCCCGGCACCGACACCACCGGGCTCAACCGGGCCCGGATCCTGGTGGACGGCGAACAGGTGGTGGTGGGCGCGCCCGCGCAGCCCGCCCCCGCCGTGGGCGCCCCCGGTACCGGGGCCGGGACGGGGTCCGCTGCCGGGCCGCTCAGCCTCGCCAGCGCGACCGTCGAGCAGTTGGACGGGCTGCCCGGAGTGGGTCCGGTGCTGGCCCGGCACATCGTCGACTTCCGCACCGCCCGGGGCGGGTTCCGGGCCGTGGAGGAACTCCGGCAGGTCAACGGCATCGGCGAGCGGCGGTTCGCCGACCTGCGCCCCCTGGTGCGGCCGTGAGCGGCACCGGCGGGCACGGCCCCGAGGGTCCCGGTCCGGTGGACCTGCGGCTCGCCGTACCGGCGCTGGCCGCCTGGGCTGCGGCCGCCCTCGCCCTCACGGCGCCGGGTGGCCGGACCGCCGCCGGGGCAGGGGCCGCGGTGGTCGCGGCGGGGGCCCTGCTGGCGGCCGGCTCCCGCAGGGCGCAGCCCCTGTGGCGGGTCGGGGTGGCCGCGGCCGCCACCCTGCTGTGCGCGGCCGCCGGGGCGGGGGTGGCCGGGCTGGAACGGGCCGAGGCGCGGGCCGGCCCCGTGCCCGGGCTCGCCCGGGACCACGCCCGGGTGCTGGCGGAGCTCACCGTCGGGTCCGACCCCCGGACCGCCCGCACCGGAACAGGGCCGCCGCTGCTGGTGCTGGACGCGGTGGTCACCCGGGTGACGGGCCCGGACGGGACGGGGAGCCTGGTCCGGACGCCGGTGCGGGTGCTGGCCGCGCATCCCGGATGGGCCCGGCTGCAGCCTTCGACCCGGATCACGGTGGTGGCCCGGCTCTCCCCGGCCCGGAGCGGGGAGCGGGCCGTGGCGCTGCTCCGCCCGGCGGCCGGCACGCCGCCCCGGGTGACGGGCGGCCCGGACACCGCGCAGCGCGTCGCCGGGAGCCTGCGGGCCGGCCTGAGGGAGGCCACCGACGGCCTCGCACCGGACGCCAGGGCCCTGCTGCCGGGCCTGGTGGTCGGTGACACCTCCCGGGTCCCGCCCGACCTGCACGACGCCTTCAGGGCCACCGACCTGTTGCACCTCCTCGCCGTCTCCGGGTCGAACCTGACGGTCGTGCTGTACCTGCTCATCGGGCCGCCGGCCCGCGCGCAGCACGCCGAGCGGCGGGGGCTCGCGCCCCGTCTGGGGCTGTCGCTGCGCGCCACCGCGCTGTGCGGGGCGGCGCTGACCCTGGCCTTCGTGGTGGTGTGCCGGCCGGAGCCGAGCGTGCTGCGCGCCGCCGCCTGCGGGGCGATCACCCTGCTGGCCCTCGCCACCGGGCGGCGACGCTCCCTGATCCCGGCCCTGGCCGGGGCCGTGCTGCTGCTGGTGCTGTACGACCCGTGGCTCGCCCGCAGCCCCGGGTTCCTGCTCTCGGTCCTGGCCACCGGGGCGCTGCTCACCCTCGGGCCCCGCTGGAGCGAAGCCCTCCAGCGGCGGGGGACGAGGCCGCGCCTCGCCGACGCACTGGGGGCCGCCGCCGCGGCGCAGGCCGTGTGCGCCCCCGTGGTGGTCGTGCTCTCCGCCCGGGTGAGCCTGGTCGCCGTGCCGTGCAACCTGCTGGCGGAGCTCGCGGCCGGCCCGGCCACGGTCCTCGGCTTCGCGGTCCTCGCCGCGGCCCCGCTGTGCATGCCCGTGGCGGAGGTGCTCGCCTGGTGTGCGGGCGTGCCCGCCGGGTGGATCGCCGCGGTGGCGCGGACCGGGGCGCGGCTGCCGGGGGCGGAACTGCCCTGGCCGGGCGGGCTCGGCGGAGCCCTGCTGCTGGTGGCCGCCACGCTCGCCCTCGTCGGACTCGGCGTCAGGTTCGGCCGGCGGCGCGGGGTCTGCGCGGCCGTCGCCGTGCTGCTGCTGATCGCCGTGCTGCGGCCGCCGCAGCTGATCCGTACGTTCACCGGCTGGCCGCCGCCCGACTGGAGCTACGTGCAGTGCGCCGTGGGCCAGGGGGACGCCGCAGTGCTCGCCGTCGGCCCGGGTGCCGCCGTCGTCGTGGACGCCGGGCCCGAACCGGGTCCGGTGGACGCCTGCCTGCGGACCCTGGGTGTGAATCGCGTCCCACTCCTGCTGCTGACGCACTTCCACGCCGACCACGTGGCCGGCCTCCCCGGGGTGCTGAAGGGCCGGTCCGTGGGTGTGATCCAAACCACCACCGTGCGCGAGCCTCCCGGGCAGGCGGCGTTCGTCAAGCGGGTCGCGTCGGCGGCCGGGGTGCCCGTCGTCCAGGCCGTGGCGGGGGAGCGGCGGCGGGCCGGGAGACTGGAGTGGCAGGTGCTGTGGCCGTCCGCCGCCGGGCCGCCGCCCGAGGGGGCCAACGACGCGAGCGTGGCCCTGCTGGTGCGCACCTCCGGGCTGACGTTCCTGCTGCTGGGAGACCTCGAACCACCTTCCCAGCAGGCCCTCTTGAGGGAACATCCGGAGCTGGGCCCGGTGGACGTGCTCAAGGTCGCCCACCACGGTTCGGCCCGTCAGGACCCGGCCCTCCACGACCGGGTGCGGCCGCGGATCGCGATCGTGCCGGTCGGTGCGGACAACCGGTACGGGCACCCCGCGGCGAGCGCGCTCGCACGGCTGCGGGCCTCCGGGACGACCGTCCTGCGCACCGACACCGACGGTTCCGTGGCGGTTTCGGGAAGCGGTCCGGGGCTGCGGGCGTTTCCCGCCGGACGCCGCCGGAACGGCTCCGGGCATACCGGGCGCGACCATTCTGTTTGCCCACAACCCGGCAGCATGATCGAATGCGTCTTCGCCAGAGCGGTCCAAGTCCACACAGCACGGGGGTGCGTCAGCCATGTTCGGTCGCCGACGGGGGATGGAGTCGGCCGGCAGTGTCGACTCGCAGAGATCCGCGACGCTCACGCTGCCGCCAACGGCGCGGCTGTTGAGCTGTCGGGTTCTCGACACGGTCCACCAGCCCATCCGGCAAGCGAAGTTCGAGGTCACCGACCCGATCGGCAGACGGGTCGTCAGCGGCGAGACGGATCCGTACGGAGGGTTCACCGCGGCCATGCCGGAGGGCGAGTACCGCCTCTCCGTCACCGCCGAGGGGTACGCGCCGTTCCACGGGGCGATGCTCGTGGGCGACCCGGCGCAGCTGGGCACCGCGGAGATCATCCTGGACGCGGTGGAGCCGCCGCGGCTGCCGCAGCCGGGGCACTGGGAGCTCGACCCGTCGCACTCCTCGATCGGCTTCACCGCCCGGCACATCGGCTTCGCCCGGATCCGCGGCCGTTTCAACACCTTCGCCGGCGCGGTACGGATCGCGGAGCGCATGGAGGACTCCTCGATGCACGTCATCATCGACGCGGCGAGCATCGACACCGGGATGCGGCTGCGGGACGACCACCTGCGGTCCGCGGACTTCCTGGACGCCGCCCGGCATCCGACGGTGGAGTTCTACAGCGAGCGGTTCATCCACCGCTCGGGCAGCCGCTGGGCGGTCGCCGGAGCCCTCACCCTCCACGGCGTCAGCCGCTCCGTCACCCTGGACACCCAGTACCTGGGCCACGGCACGGGGCTGGAGGGCGAACCGCGGGCCGCGTGCCGGGCCACGGCGGAACTGCACCGCGAGGACTTCGGCCTGAACTGGCAGTCGATGCTGGCGCAGGGCGTCGCGGCGATCGGTGCGAGCGTAGACGTGACGCTGGACGTACAGATCGTCCACAAGGCCTGAAGCCGTACGTCCCCCGCCCGGTGGGGACCGGGCCGGGGTCAGGGGGCTTCCAGCCAGCCCTCGTACTCGGCGGCGAGGTCGTCCAGGGCGCCGGCGTCGAGCCGTTCCCGCGGGTCCTCCACGACCACCAGCCACTGGGCGTCCTCGGCGTCGTCCTCGCCGGCGAGGGCGTCGCGCACCAGCTGGGGTTCTTCGGGCAGGCCGAAGCGGTCGACGGCCTCCTGGGCCACCTCTTCGGCGGCGTCGCGGTCCGGAAGGACCAGTACATGTCGCACGTTCACCCGACCATTCTCGGGTACCGGACGCGGGGGACTGTCGGTGCGTCGTGGGATGCTGGAGCCGATGGCCACCAGGAAGAACTCAACCGACGACCTGCTCGCCCCGTTCACCCTCGCGGTGGGGCAGGAGGACCTGCTGCTCGACCGCGTCGTGCGGGACGTCGTGACGGCGGCCCGCGCGGCCGACGCCGACACGGACGTGCGGGACCTCACCTCCGACCAGCTCCAGCCGGGCACCCTGGCCGAGCTGACCAGCCCCTCGCTCTTCTCCGAGCGCAAGGTCCTGATCGTGCGCAACGCGCAGGACCTGGGGGCGGACACGGTGAAGGAGGTCAAGGCGTACCTCGGCGCGCCCTACGAGGAGATCACCCTCGTCCTCCTCCACGCGGGAGGCGTCAAGGGCAAGGGCCTGCTCGACGCGGCGCGCAAGGCGGGCGCCCGGGAGGTCGCCTGCCCCAAGATGACCAAGGCGGCGGACCGGCTGTCGTTCGTCCGGGGAGAGTTCCGGATGCTGGGGCGCTCCGCCACCCCCGAGGCCTGCCAGACCCTGGTCGACGCGATCGGCAGCGACCTGCGCGAACTGGCGAGTGCGGCGGCGCAGCTGTGCGCGGACGTCGAGGGCACCATCGACGAGGCGGTGGTCGGCCGCTACTACACCGGCCGGGCCGAGGCCTCCAGCTTCACCGTCGCCGACCGCGCGGTGGAGGGGCGGGCCGCGGAAGCCCTCGAAGCCCTGCGCTGGTCCCTGTCGACCGGAGTGGCGCCGGTCCTGATCACGAGTGCGCTGGCCCAGGCGGTCCGGGCGATCGGCAAGCTGGCCTCCGCCCCGCGCGGGGCCCGCCCGGGCGACCTCGCCCGGGACCTCGGGATGCCGCCGTGGAAGATCGACCGGGTCCGGCAGCAGATGCGCGGCTGGTCGGCGGACGGGGTGGCGGACGCGCTGCGCGCGGTCGCCGCGGCCGACGCCGGGGTGAAGGGCGGCGGCGACGACCCCGAGTACGCGCTGGAGAAGGCCGTCGTGGCCGTGGCCCGAGCGGCCCGCCCCGCGCGCCGCTGAGCCGTCCCTTCCGGACCCCGGTCCTTCCCTAGCCCGCCCAGGCCTCAGCCCCCCAGACGTGTCGCGCCGCCTCGCCTCGCCGCCCGCGCGGGGGCCCGGGTGGTGGGTGTGTCCCGCGAGCCGCGGGGGAGGGGGCGGGCTGCCGGGATGCCGACCGGGTGGAGCGGGGCTCCGCCTGAGGGGAGGCCCCGCCGGGTTGAGCGGCCCGCTCAGGGGGCCGACGTAGAAGAGCGGAAGTGTCCGGGTCGGCGGCCGGGATCCCGGCGGGCCGCGCCCCGGGGGCGTTGGTGCCGTTCCCGGCACGCACCCCTGGACGGCGGGCGCCCGCACCCTGACCGGAGGCCGGGCCCTGCCGCCCAGGCCGGGACCGGGCCGGCCAGGGCGGACCCCTGCCGTCCTGGCCGGGCCCTTGCCGTACAGAGCGGGCCCCTGCCGTTCAGGGCGGGCCCCTGTCGGCCAAGGCGGGATCGGGGCGATTGGGACTGGTCGGGGTGCACGAAGGCCCCGGGCGCCGCCCTGGGGAAGGGTGGTGGCCGGGGCCTTCGTCTACTGCTTTGGTGTGCCGCACCCGCGTGGCGAACGCTTCGTGTGCGGCACGGGGTGCCGGTCAGGAGCGGGAGAGAGGGCCCGCTGGATCCCTACCCGGCGATCACATCAGAGCTCAGCCCTGGAGGGAGGCAACCTTGGTGGCCAGCGCCGACTTCTTGTTGGCGGCGGCGTTCTTGTGGATGACACCCTTCGAGACAGCCTTGTCGAGCGCACGCGCGGCAGCGCGAGAAGCCACGGTGGCCTTCTCGACGTCACCGGCGACGACGGCCTCGCGGGCCTTGCGGATCGCGGTCTTGAGCGAGGACTTGACGGCCTTGTTGCGCAGGCGCGCCTTCTCGTTCGTCTTGTTCCGCTTGATCTGGGACTTGATGTTCGCCACGAAAGAGCCTTTTCAGGTTCAGAGTTTTGTTCTTCGGATCGTGTCCCGACAGCTGAGAGGGCATACGAGACACAGCTGCCCAGGCTACCAGGCGCGCTCCGACCGGCCCAAACCGAGCGCACTGCCCCGTCCATGGGACCATGGGAGTCTGCGTACAGATCCCACATCGCGCCGCGAGGCGACGAGAGCCGAACTTCGCTTCAGACAACGCTTCCGACTGCGACCGAGAATCAGGACACTGCGTGCCCGCGATCCCCAGCCACGTGCCCGAGCCGAGCCGTACCGACCCGGCGCTGATCCGCAACTTCTGCATCATCGCGCACATCGACCACGGCAAGTCGACGCTCGCCGACCGGATGCTCCAGCTCACCGGTGTCGTCGACCAGCGGCAGATGCGCGCCCAGTACCTCGACCGCATGGACATCGAGCGTGAGCGCGGCATCACGATCAAGTCGCAGGCGGTCCGTCTGCCCTGGGCGCCCACGGAGGGCGAGGGCAAGGGCGCCACGCACATCCTGAACATGATCGACACCCCGGGTCACGTCGACTTCACGTACGAGGTCTCCCGCTCGCTCGCCGCGTGCGAGGGCACGGTCCTCCTCGTGGACGCCGCCCAGGGCATCGAGGCGCAGACCCTCGCCAACCTGTACCTCGCGATGGAGAACGACCTCGCGATCGTCCCGGTCCTGAACAAGATCGACCTGCCGGCGGCGCAGCCGGAGAAGTTCGCCGAGGAGCTCGCGAACCTGGTCGGCTGCCAGCCCGAGGACGTGCTGCGGGTCTCGGCGAAGACCGGTCTCGGCGTGGACGCGCTGCTCGACAAGGTCGTCGCCACGGTTCCGGCGCCGGTCGGCGTCAAGGACGCCCCCGCCCGCGCGATGATCTTCGACTCGGTCTACGACTCGTACCGCGGCGTCGTGACGTACGTGCGTGTGGTCGACGGCCAGCTCAACAAGCGCGAGCGCATCCGGATGATGTCCACCGGCGCCACGCACGAGCTGCTGGAGATCGGCGTCTCCTCCCCGGAGATGACCCCGGCCGACGGCATCGGCGTCGGCGAGGTGGGTTACATCATCACCGGCGTGAAGGACGTCCGTCAGTCCAAGGTCGGTGACACGATCACCAGCCTGCACAACGGCGCGACCGAGGCCCTCGGCGGCTACAAGGACCCGCGTCCGATGGTCTTCTCGGGCCTGTACCCGCTCGACGGCTCGGACTACCCGGACCTGCGCGAGGCCCTGGACAAGCTCCAGCTCAACGACGCCGCGCTCGTCTACGAGCCGGAGACCTCCGCGGCCCTCGGCTTCGGCTTCCGCGTCGGTTTCCTCGGCCTGCTGCACCTCGACGTGGTGCGCGAGCGCCTGGAGCGCGAGTTCGGCCTCGACCTGATCGCGACCGCGCCGAACGTGGTCTACCGGGTGGTCCTGGAGGACGGCAAGGAAGTCACCGTCACCAACCCGAGCGAGTTCCCCGAGGGCAAGATTTCGGACGTGTTCGAGCCGGTCGTACGGGCCACCGTGCTCGCGCCCACCGAGTTCATCGGCGCGATCATGGAGCTCTGCCAGACCCGCCGCGGCACGCTGCTCGGCATGGACTACCTCTCCGAGGACCGGGTCGAGATCCGCTACACCCTCCCCCTCGCGGAGATCGTCTTCGACTTCTTCGACCAGCTGAAGTCCAAGACGCGCGGCTACGCCTCCCTCGACTACGAGCCCACCGGCGAGCAGTCCGGCAGCCTCGTCAAGGTCGACATCCTGCTGCACGGCGACAAGGTCGACGCCTTCTCCGCCGTCACGCACAAGGACGCCGCCTACGCCTACGGCGTGCGCCTGGTCGCCAAGCTGCGCGAGCTGATCCCGCGGCAGGCCTTCGAGGTGCCGATCCAGGCCGCGGTCGGCTCCCGCGTCATCGCCCGCGAGACCATCCGCGCCATCCGCAAGGACGTCCTCGCCAAGTGCTACGGCGGTGACATCTCCCGTAAGCGGAAGCTGCTGGAGAAGCAGAAGGAAGGCAAGAAGCGCATGAAGATGGTCGGCTCCGTGGAGGTCCCGCAGGAGGCCTTCATCGCCGTCCTCTCCAGCGACGAGTCCGGCGGCAAGAAGAAGTAGCCGCGTCGGCGGCCGCCCCGGGCGGCGCCAAGGAAGCACCAAGGGCGGGTCAAGAACCGGCATCGCCCAAGTCGTGCGAAACGGGTCCACATGCGTACGCATGGGGGCCCGTTTCGTTATGAACCGGCCGCTCGCGGGCTCTTACGTGCCGGGCACGCGGCCCTTAGTCTGATCACTGCTCGATGGTTACTCGCCAGTTCTAACGCGCCAGTCGAACCGCCAGCCGTGCAGGTGGCGGCTGCACCCCGCCAGTCCCAAGCGCCCCACGCCCACGCCCTGCCGCGTGGACCCGGTCCGGAGGATGTCGTGAGCGACACACAGACCATGATCGAGAACCGTCCGCCCACCGTGGCGGCCCTCTTCCTTGACCGCGTCGCCGCCACGCCGAACGCGGAGGCCTACCGCTTCCCCGTGCCGGCGGCCGGCCCCGAGGGCGGACCCGACGACTGGAAGTCGCTCAGCTGGGGACAGGCCGCCGAGCGGGTCTTCGCCATCGCCGCCGGGCTGCTCGGCCTCGGCCTCCACCCGGAGAACCGGGTCGCCCTCGCCTCCAACACCCGGGTCGAGTGGATCCTCGCCGACCTCGGCGTGATGTGCGCGGGCGGCGCGGTCACCACGATCTACCCCAGCACCAACGCGGAGGAGTCGGCGTTCATCCTCGCCGACTCCGAGAGCCGGATCCTGATCGCCGAGGACGGCGCGCAGCTGGCGAAGGCGCGCGAGCGCCGCGCCGACCTGCCGCACCTCGAACACGTGGTGGTCATCGACACGGCCGACGCGGTCGCCGTCGAGGGCGACCCCGAGGGCTGGGTGCTCTCGCTCGCCGAGCTGGAGGAGCGCGGCGCGGAGTACCTCGCCAAGCACCCCGAGGCGGTCAGGCAGCGGATCGCGGCCATCACCGCCGACCAGCTCGCGACCCTCATCTACACCTCCGGCACCACCGGCCGCCCCAAGGGCGTACGGCTGCCGCACGACAACTGGTCGTACATGGCCAAGGCCACCGTCGCCACCGGCCTGATCACCAAGGACGACGTCCAGTACCTGTGGCTGCCGCTGGCGCACGTCTTCGGCAAGGTGCTCACCTCCGGCCAGATCGAGGTCGGGCACGTCACCGCCGTCGACGGACGCATCGACAAGATCATCGAGAACCTGCCGGTCGTCCAGCCGACCTACATGGCGGCCGTCCCGCGCATCTTCGAGAAGGTCTACAACGGGGTCGCGGCCAAGGCCCGGGCCGGCGGCGGCGCCAAGTACAAGATCTTCCAGTGGTCGGTCGGCGTCGCCCGCGAGTACGCCAAGGTCACCCAGGACAACTTCCGCCGCACGGGCCGGGCGACCGCGCCCTTCGGCCTCTCCACCAAGCACAAGGTCGCCGACGCTCTCGTCTACGCCAAGCTCCGCGAGGCCTTCGGCGGCAACCTCCGCGCCGCGGTCTCCGGCGCCTCGGCCCTCGCCCCCGAGATCGGCTACTTCTTCTCCGGCGCGGGCATCCACATCCTGGAGGGCTACGGCCTCACGGAGTCCAGCGCGGCCTCCTTCGTCAACCCCGGCGAGGCCTACCGCACCGGCACCGTCGGCAAGCCGCTGCCCGGCACCGAGGTCCGCATCGCCGACGACGGCGAGGTCATGCTCCGCGGCCCCGGCATCATGCAGGGCTACCACGGGCAGCCCGACAAGACCGCCGAGGTGCTGGAGTCCGACGGCTGGCTGCACACCGGGGACATCGGGGAGCTCTCGCCCGACGGCTACCTGCGCATCACCGACCGCAAGAAGGACCTGATCAAGACCTCCGGCGGCAAGTACGTCGCGCCGGCCGAGATCGAGGGCCAGTTCAAGGCCATCTGCCCCTACGTCTCCAGCATCGTCGTGCACGGCGCCGACCGGAACTTCTGCTCCGCGCTCATCGCCCTCGACGAGCCCTCGATCCTGGTGTGGGCCGCCGAGAACGGGCTGGAGGGCAAGACGTACGGGCAGGTCCTGGCCGCGCCGGAGACCAGCCGCCTGATCGAGACGTACGTCCAGACCCTGAACGAGGGCCTCCAGCGCTGGCAGACGGTCAAGAAGTTCCGCCTGCTGCCCCGCGACCTGGACGTCGAGCACGGAGACCTCACGCCCAGCCTCAAGCTGAAGCGCCCGGTCGTCGAGCGCGAGTTCAAGTACCTCATCGAGGAGATGTACGAGGGCTCCCGCGAGGCCTGACACCACCCCGGACGGCATCCGGGCGGCGGGGAGGGCCCCTCTCCGCGCCGCCCGGCCGGTCCCGCGCGCCGGTGTCGGCGGGCCCGTCCGGGCGGGCGGGGCCGCCGGGGCGACGGGTGCGGGACAATGGGGGTATGCCTTCCGCACTCCCCGACGGTGAACCCATGCCCGAAGACGGCTCGCTGCCGTCGCACGCCCTCGCGGGCGCCGGGGACCGGCCGCTCGGGTTCTACCTGCACGTCCCGTACTGCGCCACGCGCTGCGGCTACTGCGACTTCAACACCTACACGGCCACCGAGCTGCGGGGCACCGGCGGCGTCCTCGCCTCCCGGGAGAACTACGCCGACACCCTGATCGACGAGGTCCGCCTCGCCCGCAAGGTGCTCGGCGACGACCCGCGCGCCGTGCGGACCGTCTTCGTGGGCGGCGGCACGCCCACGCTGCTGCCCGCCGGGGACCTCGTACGGATGCTCGCGGCGATCCGCGACGAGTTCGGCCTGGCCGAGGACGCCGAGATCACCACCGAGGCCAATCCCGAATCGGTGAACCCCCAGTACCTGGCCGAACTGCGGGCCGGCGGCTTCAACCGGATCTCCTTCGGCATGCAGAGCGCCAAGCAGCACGTCCTGAAGGTCCTGGACCGCACCCACACGCCCGGCCGCCCCGAGGCCTGCGTCGCGGAGGCGCGGGAGGCCGGCTTCGAGCACGTCAACCTGGACCTGATCTACGGCACCCCGGGGGAGTCCGACGACGACTGGCGCGCCTCCCTGGAAGCCGCGCTGGGCGCCGGACCCGACCACGTCAGCGCCTACGCCCTGATCGTCGAGGAGGGCACCCAGCTCGCCCGGCGGATCCGCCGCGGCGAGGTCCCGATGACCGACGACGACGTGCACGCCGACCGGTACCTGATCGCGGACTCCGTGATGGCCGCGGCGGGGTACTCCTGGTACGAGGTGTCGAACTGGGCCACCTCGGAGGCCGGCCGCTGCCTGCACAACGAGCTGTACTGGCGGGGAGCCGACTGGTGGGGCGCCGGACCGGGAGCCCACTCGCACGTCGGCGGCGTCCGCTGGTGGAACGTCAAGCACCCCGGCGCCTACGCGGCCGCCCTCGCGGAGGGCCGCTCCCCCGGCGCGGGGCGCGAGCTCCTCTCGGCGGAGGACCGGCGCGTGGAGCGGATCCTGCTGGAGCTGCGCCTCGTGGACGGCGTCCCGCTGTCCCTCCTCGCCCCGGCCGGCCTCGCCGCGGCCGGCAAGGCCCTGGGCGACGGCCTCCTGGAGCCCGGCCCCTACGGGGCGGGACGGGCGGTGCTGACCCTGCGCGGGCGGCTGCTGGCCGACGCGGTGGTCCGGGACCTGGTCGACTGAGGACCCGGGCCCGGGCCGGCTCAGGGGGCGGTGACGAAGTCGATCAGCTCCTCGACGCGGCCCAGCAGGGCGGGCTCCAGGTCCCGGTACGAGGACACGCGCGACAGGATGTGCTGCCAGGCGGCGCCGGTGTTCTCCGGCCAGCCCAGGGCGCGGCAGACGCCCGTCTTCCAGTCCTGGCCGCGCGGCACCGTCGGCCACGCCGGAATGCCCAGCGCGGAGGGTTTCACCGCCTCCCAGACGTCCACGTACGGGTGGCCGACGACGAGCACGTCCGCGCCGGTCACCGCCGCCGCGATCCGGGACTCCTTCGAGCCCGGCACCAGGTGGTCCACCAGGACGCCCAGCCGGGCGTCCGGCGCCGGGCCGAACTCCGCGACGACGGCCGGCAGGTCGTCGACGCCCTCCAGGTACTCCACCACCACGCCCTCGATGCGCAGGTCGTCGCCCCAGACCCGCTCCACCAGCTCGGCGTCGTGCCGCCCCTCGACGTAGATCCGCCCGGCCCGGGCCACCCGCGCCCGGGCCCCGGGGACGGCCACCGAGCCCGAAGCCGTACGGGCGGGCGCGGCCGGCGCCCGCGCGGGACGGGTCAGGGTCACGGGGGCGCCCTCCAGCAGGAAGCCGGCCGGCTCCAGGGGGAAGACCCGGCGCTTGCCGAAGCGGTCCTCCAGGGTCACGGTGCCCGCCTCGCAGCCGGTCACCGCGCCGCAGAAGTCGGTGCCCGCCGCCTCGACCACCAGACCGGGGTCCGCCGGCACCTCGGGGACGGCCCGGGGGCGCTTCCACTGCGGGGTCAGGTCGGGGGAGTACTCGCGCATCCGGCCGAGGGTAGGAGAGCCGCGCCGCTCACGCCTCCGACACGCCGAACCGGTCCGCCAGTGTGGCGCGTTGCTCACGCACGAAGGCGGCCGTGACCAGCGCTCCGTGACCCGGCACGTACACGGCGTCGTCCCCGCCCAGGGACAGCAGCCGGTCCAGGGCGGCGGGCCACTGCCCGGGCACGGCGTCCGTCCCCGCCTGGGGCTCGCCCGACTCCTCGACGAGGTCCCCGCAGAACACCACCTCCCGCTCGCCCGGCACGAACACGGTCAGGTCGTGCTGCGAGTGCGCGGGCCCGAGGTTGGCCAGCAGCACCTGCACCCCGCCCAGCTCCAGCGTCCACTCGCCCGAGACCAGGTGCCCCGGCGCCCGCAGCAGCCCCGCGGCCTCGGCGGCCTCCGCCTCCGCCAGCCCGTGCCGGACCGCGCTCGCCCGCAGCTCCTCGCGGCCCTTGGCGGCCGACAGCATCCGGTCCAGGCCGACCGCACCGAAGACCTCGGCGTCCGGGAAGGCGGCCGCGCCCATCACATGGTCGAAATGTCCGTGTGTGAATGCGAGATGGGTCACGCCGCGGCCCGTGAGCCGCTCCACTTCGGCGCGCACCCGCGCACCCTCCGGCACGGACGAACCCGGGTCGATCAGGAGGACCGACTCGTCCCCCACCACCAGTCCCACCGTGCAGTCCCACACCGGAAGGCGGCGCCGGCCGGCCCGTCCGGTGAGCCTTTCCCAGCCCGCCTCTTCCCAACGTACGTCCATGCCGCGACGCTACCCTGGCGGGCCGCCCTTGCCCGTGGCGCACTACCCGGCCGTACACTGACCGGGGGATCTCTGGCACTCGGACGCCCAGAGTGCCAACGACGACCAGCAGGCGACCAGCCGACGACCGATCGACCGACCGCATCCGGAGGTGTGCGCGATGCTCAGTGAACGCAGGCTCGAGGTACTGCGCGCCATCGTCCAGGACTACGTCGGGACGGAGGAACCGGTCGGTTCCAAGGCGCTCACCGAGCGGCACCGCCTCGGCGTCTCCCCGGCCACCGTGCGCAACGACATGGCCGTGCTGGAGGAGGAGGGCTACATCGCCCAGCCCCACACCAGCGCCGGCCGGATCCCCACGGACAAGGGCTACCGCCTCTTCGTGGACAAGCTGGCGGGGGTCAAACCGCTGTCGACGCCCGAGCGCAGGGCCATCCAGAACTTCCTCGACGGCGCCGTCGACCTCGACGACGTGGTGGGCCGCACGGTGCGCCTGCTCGCCCAGCTCACCCGGCAGGTCGCCGTCGTCCAGTACCCCTCCCTGACCCGCTCCACCGTCCGGCACGTCGAGCTGCTGTCGCTGGCCCCGGCCCGGCTGATGCTCGTGGTGATCACGGACACCGGGCGGGTCGAGCAGCGCCTCGTGGACTGCCAGACGCCCTTCGGGGAGACCTCCCTGGCCGACCTGCGGGCGCGGCTGAACAGCCGGGTCGTCGGCCGTCGCTTCACCGACGTGCCGCAGCTCGTGCAGGACCTTCCGGAGTCGTTCGAGACCGAGGACCGGGCGACGGTCAAGGCCGTCCTCGCGACCCTCCTCGAAACGCTGGAGGAGGAGGCGGAGGAGCGGCTGATGATCGGCGGCACCGCCAACCTCACTCGCTTCGGACATGATTTTCCCTTGACGATCAGGCCGGTGCTGGAAGCGCTGGAGGAGCACGTCGTGCTCCTCAAGCTGCTGGGCGAGGCAGGGGAGTCGGGGATGGCGGTACGGATCGGTCACGAGAACGCCTACGAGGGACTCAACTCCACGTCGGTCGTCTCCGTCGGCTACGGTTCGGGCGGCGAGGCAGTCGCCAAACTCGGCGTGGTCGGACCGACCCGCATGGACTACCCCGGAACGATGGGAGCGGTACGCGCAGTGGCACGTTACGTCGGACAGATCCTGGCGGAGTCGTAAGTGGCCACGGACTACTACGCCGTACTCGGCGTGCGCCGCGACGCATCGCAGGACGAGATCAAGAAGGCCTTCCGGCGGCTCGCGCGCGAGCTGCACCCGGACGTCAATCCCGATCCCAAGACGCAAGAGCGCTTCAAGGAGATCAACGCCGCCTACGAGGTCCTCTCGGACCCGCAGAAGAAGCAGGTCTACGACCTCGGCGGCGACCCGCTGTCCTCCTCGGGCGGCGGCGGCGCGGGCGGCTTCGGCGCGGGCGGCTTCGGCAACTTCTCCGACATCATGGACGCCTTCTTCGGCCAGTCCCAGCAGCGCGGACCGCGCTCGCGGACCCGCCGCGGCCAGGACGCCATGATCCGCCTGGACCTGGAACTGGACGAGGCGGCCTTCGGGACGACCAAGGACATCCAGGTCGACACGGCGATCGTCTGCACCACCTGCTCCGGTGAGGGCGCCGCCCCCGGCACCTCCGCGCAGACCTGTGACATGTGCCGCGGCCGCGGTGAGGTCTCGCAGGTCACCCGGTCCTTCCTGGGCCAGGTCATGACCTCGCGCCCCTGCCCGCAGTGCCAGGGCTTCGGCACCGTGGTTCCGACCCCGTGCCCCGAGTGCGCGGGCGACGGCCGGGTCCGCTCCCGCCGCAGCCTCACGGTCAAGATCCCGGCCGGCGTCGAGAACGGCACCCGGATCCAGCTCGCGGGCGAGGGCGAGGTCGGCCCCGGCGGCGGCCCCGCCGGCGACCTGTACGTGGAGATCCACGAGCTGCCGCACCCCGTCTTCCAGCGGCGCGGCGACGACCTGCACTGCACGGTCACCATCCCGATGACCGCGGCCTCCCTCGGCACCAAGTGCCCGCTGGAGACCCTGGACGGCATGGAGGAGATCGACATCCGGCCCGGCACCCAGTCCGGCCAGTCGATCCCGCTGCACGGGCGCGGCGTCACCCACCTGCGCGGCGGCGGCCGCGGCGACCTGATCGTCCACGTCGAGGTCACCACCCCGAACAAGCTGGACGCCCAGCAGGAGGAGCTGCTGCGCCAGCTCGCCAAGCTGCGCGGCGAGGAGCGGCCCACGGGTCAGTTCGCGCCCGGCCAGCAGGGCCTGTTCAGCCGCCTGAAGGACGCGTTCAACGGCCGCTGAGCGGCCCGCGGAACCGCACCAGGAGCCCGGCCGGGGAACACCCCGGACCGGGCTCCGGCGCGTTCCGGGGAGCCCCTGAGGGCGCCGCGGGAAGCGGACTATGCCAGGCGAATGCCGTGATTCGGCCCGATGGGCGGGACGTGGCACGATGCAGTCCATGTCCTCCGCACCGAACGGTCTCTCCCCTTACCCGATCGTGCAGGCTCCCATGGCGGGCGGCGCCTCCTGCCCGCCCCTGACGGCCGCCGTGTGCGAGGCCGGCGGGCTGGGCTTCCTGGCCGGCGGCTACAAGACGGCCGACGGCATGTACCAGGAGATCAAACAGACGCGCGGGCTCACCCGCCGCCCCTTCGGCGTGAACCTCTTCATGCCGCAGACCGGCTACGTCGACCCGGCCGCCGTCGAGGCCTACCGCGGACAGCTCGCCGGCGAGGCCAGCTGGTACGAGGTCTCGCTCGCCGAGGAGGACATCATCGGCACCAGCGACGACGGCTACGACGCCAAGCTCGCCATCCTCCTCGAAGACCCCGTCGCCGTCGTCTCCTTCACCTTCGGCTGTCCGGCGCCCGCCGTGTTCACCCGCCTGCGCAAGGCCGGTACGTACGGCATCGTCACCGTGACCTCCGTCGACGAGGCCCGCGCCGCGCAGGAAGCCGGCGCCGACGCCCTCTGCGTCCAGGGCGTCGAGGCCGGCGGCCACCAGGGCACCTACCGCGACGACCCGCAGACCGACGGCACGGCCGGAGTCGGCCTGCTCGCCCTGGTCGCCCAGGTACGGGAAGCGGTCGCCCTCCCCCTCATCGCCTCGGGCGGCCTCATGCGGGGCGCGCAGATCGCGGCGCTCCTCGCGGCGGGCGCGGAGGCGGCCCAGCTCGGTACGGCCTTCCTCGCCTGCCCGGAGTCGGGCGCGCACCCCCTGCACAAGAAGGCCCTGACGGACCCGCTGTTCGCCCACACGGAACTCACCCGGGCCTTCTCGGGCCGCCCCGCACGGGGCCTGGTCAACCGCTTCATGCGGGAGCACGGACCGTACGCCCCGGCCGCCTACCCCCAGGTCCACCACATGACCTCGGGACTGCGCAAGGCGGCGGCCGCGGCCGGGGACCCGCAGGGCATGTCCCTGTGGGCCGGGCAGGGGCACCGGCTGGCGCGGGCGCTGCCCGCCGGGGAGCTGGTCGAGGTGCTGGCGGCCGAACTGGCCGAGGCCCAGAGCGCGTTGAAGGTGTTGCAGATGAGGAGAGCGTCATGACGGCCCCCGTGTTCGTGGTCGAAGAGGTCCCCGCGGGGCCGGAGTTCGTGCTGGACGGCCCCGAGGGCCGGCACGCGGTGTCCGTGAAGCGGCTGACACCGGGCGAGGAGGTCGTCCTCACCGACGGCCGCGGCCGCTGGGCCGAAGCCGTCGTGAAGGCGGCCGAGGGCAAGGACCGGCTGGTCGTCTCCGTCACCGAGGTGTCCGAGGAGGCCGAGCCGGCCGTCCGCATCACCGTCGTCCAGGCCCTGCCCAAGGGCGACCGCGGCGAGGTCGCCGTCGAGACGATGACCGAGACCGGCGTCGACGCGATCGTGCCCTGGCAGGCCTCGCGGTGCATCACCCAGTGGCGCGGCGAACGCGGGGCCAAGTCCCTCGCCAAGTGGCGTGCCACCGCCCGCGAGTCCGGCAAGCAGTCCCGACGGGTCCGCTTCCCCGAGGTGGCCGAGGCCCTGTCCACGAAGCAGGTCGCCGCGCTGCTCGCGGAAGCGGATCTGGCCGTGGTGCTCCACGAGGACCGCGACGCCGCCTCCGGCGCCCTCGCGAGCGCCCCGCTGCCGGAGAAGGGATCCGTCGTGCTGGTCGTCGGCCCCGAGGGCGGGGTCTCGCCCGAGGAGCTGGCGGCCTTCGCGCAGGCCGGAGCCCGCCCCTACCGGCTGGGTCGCAGCGTCCTGCGCACCTCCACCGCCGGCACGGCGGCGGCCGCGGTCCTGCTCGCGCGGACGGGCCGCTGGTCCTGAGGCCGGGGGCCGGCGCCTGAGGGCCGGTCCCGCGGCGGGCGGATCCCGGTGGACCTCCGCCGGACCGAGCCGGTCCCGGGGCACCCGGGCCGATACGATGCCCGGACCGATCAACATCACGGAAGGCGCAGCAATGGCCGGGGAACCGCAGGCGGACTGCCTGTTCTGCAAGATCGTCGCAGGGGGCATCCCGGCGACCGTGGTCCGGGAGACCGAGACGACCGTCGCCTTCCGGGACATCAACCCGCAGGCGCCGACGCACGTCCTCGTCATCCCCAAGGTCCACTACCCCGACGCCGCCTCCCTCGCGGCCGCCGAGCCGGGCATCGCGGCCGACGTGCTGCGCGAGGCCGGACAGGTCGCCGCCGACGAGAAGGTCGACGGCCACGGCTACCGGATCGTGCTGAACACCGGCGCGGGGGCCGGCCAGACCGTCTTCCACGCGCACGCGCACGTCCTCGGCGGCCGCGGCCTCGAATGGCCCCCGGGATAACACGTGTCCGTACGCGAGTTCGTGGTCCTCGGCACCGCCAGCCAGGTCCCCACCCGGCACCGCAACCACAACGGCTACCTGCTGCGCTGGGACGGCGAGGGCATCCTCTTCGACCCGGGCGAGGGCACGCAGCGCCAGATGCTGCGCGCCGGGGTCGCGGCGCACGACATCAACCGGATCTGCATCACGCACTTCCACGGTGACCACAGCCTCGGCCTGGCCGGGGTGATCCAGCGGATCAACCTGGACCAGGTCCCGCACCCGGTCACCGCGCACTACCCGGCCTCCGGGCAGAAGTTCTTCGACCGCCTCCGGTACGCGACCGCCTACCGGGAGACGGTCGCGCTCGCCCAGGAGCCGGTCGCCGGGGACGGGGTGCTCGCGCAGGGCCCCGCGTACGTCCTGGAAGCCCGGCTGCTCTCGCACCCGGTGGAGTCCTTCGGCTACCGGATCACGGAGCCGGACGGCCGCCGGATGGTGCCGGAGCTGCTCGCGCGGCACGGGATCAAGGGGCCCGACGTGGGCCGCATCCAGCGCGAGGGGCGGCTCGGCGAGGTCACCCTCGACGACGTCAGCGAGCACCGGGCGGGGCAGCGGTTCGCCTTCGTCATGGACACCCGGCTGTGCTCCGGGGTCGACGAACTGGCGCAGGGCTGCGACATGCTGGTCATCGAGTCGACGTTCCTGGAGCCCGACGAGCGGCTCGCCACCGACCACGGACACCTCACCGCCGGGCAGGCGGCGCGGGTCGCGCGGGACGCGGGCGTCCGGCACCTGGTGCTGACGCACTTCTCGCAGCGGTACTCCGACCCCTCCGCCTTCGAACGGGAGGCGCGGGCGGCGGGATTCGAGGGCGAGCTGACGATCGCGGCGGACCTGGTCACGGTGCCGGTGCCCAAGCGGGCGTAGGGGGTCACCCGGCTGCTTCCGGGAGATTTCACGGTGAGGTGCGTCACACTGGGTTTCGGTCCTGGCGGACAAGGGCAGGGCTGGCAGCTTTCCATCGAAAACCCGCAAGAAGAAACGACACTTCGCTCACCGGGGAGTACACCGTGACCAGTCGGGACAGCCGCATCAGCCGCCAGGGGAAACTGGACCCGCTGGGTCCGCTGCGTGATCCCCACGAGCCGGGCTGCGACGTCTTCCTGACCGGCACGGTCTTCCTCGACATCATCTTCACCGGCCTCGACTCCGCCCCGGTGCGCGGGACGGAGTCCTGGGCGCGCGGCATGGGCTCCAGCCCCGGCGGAGTCGCCAACATGGCCACCGCCCTGGCCCGGCTCGGCCTGCGCACCTCGCTCGCCGCCGCCTTCGGCGACGACCACTACGGCGAGTACTGCTGGGACGCCCTCGAACAGGGCGAGGGCATCGACCTGGCCATGTCCCGCACCATCCCCGGCTGGCACAGCCCCGTCACCGTCTCGATGGCCTACGAGGGCGAGCGCACGATGGTCTCCCACGGCCACGAGGCCCCGCCCCCCGCCCCCGGAGCCGTCCCCCGCTGCCCCCCGAAGGCCCGGGCCGCCGTCGCCTCGCTCGGCGACGGGCCGGGCGAGGACTGGATCGCCGAGGCCGCCCGCCGGGGCTCGCGGATCTTCGCGGACGTGGGCTGGGACGAGACCGGCCGATGGGACCTGGGCGCCCTGGCCGACCTGGAGCACTGCGAGGCCTTCCTGCCCAACGCGGGCGAGGCGATGCGCTACACCCGGACCGAGTGTCCGCGCGCCGCCGCCCGCGCCCTCGCCGAGAAGGTGCCGGTGGCGGTGGTGACGATGGGCGCGGAGGGCTCGTACGCGGTCGACGCCCGGACCGGGGAGACCGCGGAGGTGCCCGCCATCACCGTGGACGCCCTGGACCCGACCGGCGCGGGCGACGTGTACGTGGCGGGCTTCGTCACCGGCAGCCTGGCCGGGTGGCCGCTCGCCGACCGGCTGGCCTTCGCCGGCCTGACCGCCGCACTGTCCGTCCAGGAGTTCGGCGGCTCCCTCTCCGCCCCGGGATGGCCCGAGGTGGCCCACTGGTGGCGCACGGCCCCCGACTCCCTGCGGGGCCGCTACGGCTTCCTGGACGCCCTGGTGCCCCCCGGCGCGGCCCCCTCCCCGCGCCGCCGCGCCGTACCGACGATCGGCTTCAAGCACCCCGTGTGACCGCACGCCCGGCCCCCGGGGGGAGAGGTCCGGCGCCGGGCCGTAAATCCCCTCGGGGATGCGCCGGGGTGGACGTACCCTTGGTACTCCGGAGGTCGGCGATCCGCGCGACCCCTCAGCGGGAGGTATGCGCAGGCCACAGTGCCGGCCCATGACTCAGACACCGACAGCCCACACCCCCGCGCCGGGGCAGGCGCGCGCCCACTTCACCGTTCCGGCAACGCACCCGATGGTGACCGTGCTCGGCTCGGGTGACGCCCTGCTGCGCGTGATCGAGAAGGCCTTCCCGAGGGCCGACATCCACGTTCGGGGAAATCAGGTCAGCGCCATCGGGGAAGCGGCGGAAGTCGCCCTGATCCAGCGCCTGTTCGACGAGATGATGCTGGTGCTCCGCACCGGGCAGCCGATGACGGAGGACGCAGTGGAACGCTCGATCGCCATGCTCAAGGCGAACGGCTCGGGAGGCGGCGAGGCGGAGACGCCCGCCGAGGTGCTCACGCAGAACATCCTCTCCAGCCGCGGCCGCACCATCCGTCCCAAGACCCTCAACCAGAAGCGCTACGTCGACGCGATCGACAAGAACACGATCGTCTTCGGCATCGGCCCCGCGGGTACCGGCAAGACCTACCTCGCCATGGCGAAGGCGGTCCAGGCCCTGCAGTCCAAGCAGGTCAGCCGCATCATCCTGACCCGCCCCGCGGTCGAGGCGGGCGAACGCCTCGGCTTCCTCCCGGGCACCCTCTTCGACAAGATCGACCCGTACCTGCGCCCGCTCTACGACGCCCTGCACGACATGATCGACCCGGACTCCATCCCCCGCCTCATGGCCGCGGGCACCATCGAGGTGGCGCCCCTGGCCTACATGCGGGGCCGCACCCTCAACGAGGCCTTCGTCGTCCTCGACGAGGCGCAGAACACGACCACCGAGCAGATGAAGATGTTCCTGACCCGGCTCGGCTTCGATTCGAAGATCGTGGTCACCGGTGACGTGACACAGGTCGACCTGCCCGGTGGGGCCAAGAGCGGTCTGCGCCAGGTCCAGGACATCCTCGAAGGCGTGCCCGACATCCACTTCTCGCGGCTCACGTCCGAGGATGTCGTCCGCCACAAGCTGGTCGGCCGTATCGTCGACGCGTACGAGAAGTACGACGGCAACCAGCAGGCCCCGAACGGCCACCAGCGGAAGTAGAGCTCAGCGCACCATGTCGATCGACGTCAACAACGAGTCCGGAACCGAGGTCGACGAGCAGGCGATCCTCGACATCGCCCGCTACGCGCTCACCCGGATGCGGATCCACCCGCTGTCCGAGCTCTCCGTCATCGTCATCGACGAGGACGCCATGGAGCAGCTCCACATCCAGTGGATGGACCTGCCCGGTCCCACCGACGTCATGTCCTTCCCGATGGACGAGCTGCGTCCGCCGTCCAAGGACGACGAGGAGCCCCCGCAGGGGCTCCTCGGCGACATCGTGCTGTGCCCCGAGGTGGCCAAGAAGCAGGGCGAGGACGCGCCGACGCAGCACTCCATGGACGAGGAGCTCCAGCTCCTGACCGTCCACGGGGTGCTGCACCTGCTCGGGTACGACCACGAGGAGCCGGACGAGAAGGCCGAGATGTTCGGCCTCCAGGCGGCCATCGTCGACGGCTGGCGCGGTGAGCGCGGCATGACCGGCCCGTCCCCGGCCCCCACCGTCTCGTGACCGCTCCGCAGCTGATCACGGGGGCGGTCCTGCTGGTGGTGGTCGCCTGGTTCGCGGCGTGCGCCGAGTCCGGCATCGCCCGCGTCTCCAGCTTCCGCGCCGAGCAGGCCGTACGCGAGGGCCGGCGCGGCAGCGCGAAGCTCGCCCAGGTCGCCGGCGACCCCACCCGCTACGTCAACGTGGCCCTGCTGGTGCGCGTCACCTGCGAGATGGCGGCGGGGGTGCTCGTCACGTACGTCTGCCTCGACTCGTTCGGCGAGAACTGGACCGCGCTGCTCGTCGCCATCGCCGTCATGGTGCTGGTCTCGTACGTGGCGGTGGGCGTGTCCCCCCGTACGATCGGCCGCCAGCACCCGATGAACACCGCGACGGCGGCCGCGTACGTCCTCGTACCGCTCGCCCGCGTCATGGGGCCGATTCCGCAACTGCTGATCCTCCTCGGCAACGCGCTCACACCCGGCAAGGGCTTCCGCAAGGGGCCCTTCGCCTCCGAGGCCGAGCTGCGCGCGATGGTGGACCTCGCGGAGAAGGAATCGCTGATCGAGGACGACGAGCGCCGGATGGTGCACCAGGTCTTCGAGCTGGGGGACACGCTCGTGCGCGAGGTGATGGTGCCCCGCACCGACCTGGTGTGCATCGAGCGGTACAAGACGGTCCGGCAGGCCACGACGCTCGCCCTGCGGTCGGGCTTCTCGCGGATCCCCGTCACCGGGGAGAACGAGGACGACATCGTCGGGATCGTGTACCTGAAGGACCTCGTCCGCAAGACCCACATCAGCCGGGAGGCGGAGGCCGACCTGGTCTCGACGGCGATGCGGCCCGCCGTGTTCGTGCCCGACACGAAGAACGCGGGGGACCTGCTGCGCGAGATGCAGTCCGTGCGCAACCACGTGGCCGTCGTCATCGACGAGTACGGCGGCACGGCCGGGATCGTCACCATCGAGGACATCCTGGAGGAGATCGTCGGCGAGATCACCGACGAGTACGACCGCGAGCTGCCGCCCGTCGAGGAACTGGGCGACGACCGCTACCGGGTCACCGCGCGCCTGGACATCACCGACCTCGGCGAGCTGTTCAAGGTCGAGGCCTTCGACGACGAGGACGTGGAGACGGTCGGCGGGCTGCTGGCGAAGGCGCTCGGCCGGGTGCCGATCGCCGGCGCCTCGGCGATGGTCGACCTGCCGGACGGCCGCCCGCTGCGGCTGACCGCCGAATCCCCGGCGGGACGCCGGAACAAGATCGTGACGGTGCTCGTGGAGCCGGTGGCGGCGGTCGCGGCCGAAGGGGAGGAAGGCACATGACCCCCGCCGAACTGCGCGCGTTCTGCCTGGGCTTCAACGCGGCGGTCGAGGAGTTCCCCTTCACCCCCGAAACCTCGGTGTTCAAGGTGCTGGGCAAGGTGTTCGCGCTCACCGCGCTGGACGCGGAGCCGCTGAAGGTCAACCTCAAGTGCGAACCGGAGCTGGCGGTGCGGCTGCGCGAGGAGCACGCGGCGATCGTGCCGGGCTGGCACATGAACAAGCGGCACTGGAACACGGTGACCGTGGGCGGGCTGCCGGACGCGCTGGTGCGGGAGCTGGTCGAGGACTCGTACGACCTGGTGGTCGCGGGCCTGCCGAAGGCGGAGCGCCTGCGGCTCGACCGGCCCTGACGCGGGGCCGGCCTCCGGCGGGGCCGGTCGTACGGCCGCGCCGGGGCGCTCCCTATGCTTTCGCCATGACCGAGAGCACGGGGATCGACCCCGAGGACAGCAAGATCATCACGCTGGCGCGGAGCGCGCGGGCCCGCAACGGGGTGCCGGAGGGTGCGGCGGTGCGGGACGAGACCGGGCGCACGTACGTCGCCGGGACGGTGGCGCTGGACTCCCTGAAGCTGAGCGCGCTGCAGACCGCGGTCGCGATGGCGGTGGCGAGCGGGGCGCGGAGCCTGGAGGCGGCGGCCGTGGTGAGCGAAGCGGGGGCTCCTGCGGAGGCGGACCGGGCGGCGGTCGCGGACCTCGGCGGTCCGGACACCCCGGTCCTGCTGGCGGGCCCGGACGGCACGCTGAAGTCGGCGACGCCGGCCGGCCCCTGAGCCGACCGCTCCCCGCCCCCGTCCCCGCCTCCACGGCCGGCGGGGCCGGAGGTTGCCGGGCCGGCGCCGGGGTTGGCCGGTCGGGGTCGGTGTGTGCCCGGGGCGGGGGCGGGGGCGGGGTGGGGTGTCGGCCGGGACTCAAACGTGATTTGTTGGCGCCCTGTGCCGACCGGCAAGAGGGACCCGGAACAGGCGCCATAAATCATGCCCGTCCCGGACGACACCCCACCCCGCCCCCGCCCCACCCGCAGCCGCCCGCCAGAGCGCACGGCCCACCCGGCCCGCCGGGCCATGGGACCGGCCCCCACCCGCAGCCGCCGGGCACGGCACCCACCCCCCGACCCCCGCCCGGCCAGGGCAGCGGCCTCAGCGGGCCCCCGCCCGGCCAGGGCTGCGGCGGATTACCATCGCCATCAGCGCCGCCGCCGCGCACAGCGCGCCCGACGCGTACCAGACGAGGTCGTACGAGCCGAAGACGTCCCGGGCGACGCCGCCGAGGAAGGCGACCAGGGCCGCGCCCACCTGGTGCGAGGCCAGGACCCAGCCGAAGACGATCGCGCTGTCCTCCCCGTAGTGCTCCCGGCACAGGGCGATGGTCGGCGGGACGGTGGCGACCCAGTCCAGGCCGTAGAAGACGATGAAGAACACCATCGGCGGGTGCACGCTCGGCGCCAGCAGCATCGGCAGGAACAGGAGCGAGATCCCCCGCAGCGCGTAGTAGACCGCCAGCAGCCGCCGCGCCTCGAAGCGGTCCGTGAACCAGCCGGAGGCAATGGTGCCGACGACGTCGAACACCCCGATCACCGCCAGCAGCCCGGCGGCAGCCGTCACCGGCATGCCGTGGTCGTGCGCCGCCGGCACGAAGTGGGTCTTGACCAGGCCGTTCGTCGAGGCCCCGCAGATCGCGAAGGTACCGGCCAGCAGCCAGAAGGGCCCCGTACGGGCGGCCTTGGCCAGCACCGTCACCGCCCGCCGCGCCGCGCCCGGCACCGGCGCGGGCTTCTCCGCGTACGTGCCCCCGTACGGCGCGAGCCCCACGTCCGCGGGGTGGTCGCGCAGCAGCAGCCACACGAACGGCACGACGGACAGCGCCGCGAGCGACACGGTGACCGCCGCCGGGCGCCAGCCGTGGTGTTCGACCAGCCAGGACAGCAGCGGCAGGAAGACCAGCTGACCGGAGGCGCCCGCCGCGGTGAGGACGCCGGTGACGAGGCCGCGCCGGGCGGTGAACCAGCGGTTGGTGACGGTGGCCGCGAAGGCCAGGGCCATCGAGCCGCTGCCGAGGCCGACCAGGACGCCCCAGAACAGCACCAGCTGCCACGGCGCGGTCATCCACACCGTGGCCACGGAGCCGCCGGCTATGACGGTGAGGGCCAGGGCGACGACCTTGCGGATGCCGAAGCGGTCCATCAGCGCCGCGGCGAACGGCGCGGTGAGCCCGTAGAGGGCGAGGTTGACGGAGACGGCGAAGCCGATCGTGCCGCGCGACCAGTCGAACTCCTCGTGCAGCGGTTCGATGAGGAGTCCGGGCAGGGAGGCGAACGCGGCGGCGCCGATGATCGTCACGAAGGAGACGGCCGCGGCGTACCAGGCGCGGTGGATGCGGCCGGGCCGGCGGGGAGCCCGGGGGCCGCCGTCGGCGGGGGTGGTGGAGGTGGGTGCTGTCTGCGTCACGCCGACAGCTTCCGGCCTGCGGGGCACCCGCCGACAGTGGCCTGACCGTCATGCTTCGGTACGATCGGGCCATGGAGCGGAATCCTCGGGCCCACCACCCCCACCGCGTCGTCGTCCTCGCCCTCGCCGGGCTGCTGCCGTTCGAGCTCGGCATCCCGCACCGGATCTTCGGCCGGGCCAAGGATCCGTCCGGGCGGCCGCTCTACGAGATCCTCACCTGCGGACTCGCCCCCGGACCGGTGTCCACGGACGCCGACTTCGCCGTCCACGTCGAGCACGGCCCGCAGCTGCTGGCCACGGCCGACACCGTGGTGGTGCCCGCCTCGTACGAGCTGGGGGCGGTGCACGAGCACGGGGTGCTCACCGCGGAGCTCGCGGCGGCCCTCGCGCACGTCCGGCCCGGCACCCGGCTCGTCTCGATCTGCACGGGCGGCTACGTACTGGCCGCCGCCGGGTACCTGGACGGCCGTCCGGCCACCACCCACTGGGCCTCCGCCGAGCACTTCCAGCGGCTCTTCCCCGCCGTGAAGGTGGACCCTGGCGTGCTCTACACCGACGACGGGGACGTCCTCACCTCCGCGGGGGTCGCCGCCGGGATCGACCTGTGCCTGCACATCGTGCGCCGCGACCACGGAGCGGCCGTCGCCAACGAGGTGGCCCGGCGGACCGTCGTACCGCCCCACCGGGAGGGCGGACAGGCCCAGTTCATCGAGCGCCCGGTGCCCGAGCCGCAGCTGGCCAGCACCACGGCCGCGCGCGCCTGGGTGCTGGACCGGCTGCACGAACCGCTGCGGCTGAGCGATCTGGCCCGGCAGGAGGCCGTGTCGGTACGGACCTTCACGCGCCGGTTCCGCGAGGAGTCCGGGGTCAGCCCGGGGGAGTGGATCACCGGCCAGCGGGTGGAGCGGGCCCGGCGGCTGCTGGAGCGCACGGAGCTGCCGATGGAGCAGGTGGCGCGGGAGGCGGGCTTCGGGACGGCGCAGTCGCTGCGCAAGCACGTCCAGGCGGCGCTGGGGGTGAGCCCGACGGCCTACCGGCGCACCTTCCGCGCCTCCGGCAAGGGGATGGCTCCCGCCACCCTGCCAGCTCCTGATGGGCCATCAGACCCTGCCGGGTCCGTGCCTTGACTTCTCCCGCCGCCCGCTCGTGAATGGCCCCCTGTCGGGGCGGCGGAACGCGGGGGGCGGGCAGTGCGAACAGGCGCGCGCAGCAGGAGACGGTCGGCGGCCGTCGGCATGGCCGTACTCGCCGCGGTGACCGGGGGCGCGCTGAGCGCACCGGCCGCCGCCGTGGGGGAAACGCCCCCGGGGCAGGTCGAGTTCCCCACGCACTGCCTGCCGCCGCAGCAGGCCGGACTGCCGCCCGCGGACGGGCCCACGACGGCCCGGATCACCGTCGACGACCCGGCGCCGCGCGTCGGGGACACGGTGACGGTGACCTACCAGGTGGCCGCGACCCCGGCGGTGAACCCGCTCCCCTCCGAACTGCCCGCCGACGTGCTCACCCCCACCGGACGGGTCCTGCTCGGGGGCGCGCAGAGCGGCGCGGTCACCGTCACCGGCGCCAAGCGCAACGAGCCGGTCCAGCCCGGCGGGGCCCTGCCCGCCGTCACCATGACCGGCACCTTCACCGTCACCGCGCCCGGCCCGATCGCCCTGGCCCCCGGCCCCTACACCCTGCACACCGGCCACCTGCTGGACCTGGACACCGTCTGCACCCCGGCGACGGCGGCCCCGGTCTCCGAACGGCTGACCGCGGCCCCGCTCCCCACCGCCAACCTGCGCGGCGTCACCCTCGCGTCGGCCTACGGAACACCCGGCGCCCGCGTCAAGGTCACCGGAGCGGGCTTCGCCCCGGGCGCGGCCGTGACCGTGGCGGGCCGGGCGGGGGCCGCCGAGACCGCCGACCGGGTCGCGGCCACCGCCGACGCGCACGGGGCGGTGCTGGCGGAGCTGCCCCTGACGGACCGCGCGACGACCGGCGTGGTCGCGTACGAGGGCACGGCCTGGTCGGCGCAGCGGGGCACCGCCCCGGCGGCGTACACGGTCGTCGAGCCCGCCCCGCCGCCGCCCGCGCCCGAAGCCGCGGCCCAGAAGGTGACGGCCACCGTCGAACCGGGCACCCTCGCCATGACCCAGGCGGGCGAGTCGGTGACCCTGGGCGCGGTCCCGTACGGGGACGGCGGCGCGGCGCCGGGACGGATCGGCACCGTCACCGTCAAGGACGCCCGGGGCGGGCCCGCCGGCTGGTCACTGGTCGGCAAGGTCACCGACTTCACCGGGCCGGGCGACGTCCGCATCCCCGGGGCCTCACTGTCCTGGACCCCGTCCTGCACCGCCGCCGAGGGCAGCCCCGGCACCTGCGCGGCGGGCAGCGCGGGCGTGGTCGGCCCGGACGGGGCCGTACTGGCCTCCACGGCCGACGCCCCGCTGACCGGCGGCACCTTCACGGTGGACGCCGCCGTCACCCTCCGGGTGCCGCCCTACACCCCGCCGGGCGCGTACACGGCGGTCCTGACGCTGACCCTGTCGTGACGGCGGTCCGGGCCGTTCGGGTACGGGCCGTCCTGGCCGCGCCGGCCGTCCTGGCCGTGCTGGGCCTCGTCCTGCTCGGGTCCGCCGCCACGGCCGGACCGGCCGCCGCCGCGGACAACGGCCAGTGGTCCGTCCTCCCGGCCGCCACGACCGTCGGGCAGCGCCCCTACTTCTACCTCTCCGCCCCGCCGGGCGGTGAGCTCCGGGACACGGTCACCGTCGCCAACCGCACCGACCGGCCCCGCACCTTCCTCCTCTACGCCGCCGACGCCCACAACACCGCCCGCGACGGCGGTTTCGCCCTGCGCGGCCCCGACGAGCCGCGGCTCGGCGCCGCCGCCTGGACCCGGCTCGCGCGGGAGCGGATCACCGTACCGGCCGGCGGCACGGCGGACGTCGCCTTCACCGTCACCGTCCCCGAACGGGCCGCACCCGGCGACCACCCCGGAGCCGTCGTCGCCGTCGAGGACCTGCCCGCCGCCACCGCCCGGGGCATCGGCGTGCGGCAGGCCGTCGCCGCCCGGATGTACCTGCGGGTGACGGGACCCACCGCCCCCGCCCTCGCCGTCCAGGACGTCCGGGTCGCGGGCAGCGGGAGCGGCGCGGTGATCACGTACACCCTCCACAACCTCGGCAACGTCACCCTGCGCCCCCGCGCCACCCTCACCGCCGCCGGATTCCTCGGCCGGACCCTGCTCCGCCGCGAGCTCACCGGCCTGCCCGCCGAACTGCTGCCCGGCCGGCAGGTCACGCTCAGCGCCCACTGGGACGACCCGCCCGACCTGGAATGGAGCCGGCTGACGGTGGCGGCCGAGGCCGGGGGAGCCACCGCCCGGGGCGCCGCCGACCACACCGCGCACCCCCCGCTCACGACCGCACTGGCCCTCGCTTCGGTGCTCCTGGCGGTGGCCTGGTCGGCGCTGGGAGCCGCATCGGGGAGAATGGCCCGTATGAGCGATCGTTCCCCCGAGCCCACCGCCCCGCACCGCGCGGGCTTCGCCTGCTTCGTCGGCCGCCCCAACGCGGGCAAGTCGACCCTGACCAACGCGCTCGTGGGCACCAAGGTCGCGATCACCTCCAACCGGCCGCAGACCACCCGCCACACCGTGCGCGGCATCGTGCACCGCAAGGACGCGCAGCTCGTCCTGGTCGACACGCCCGGTCTCCACAAGCCGCGCACCCTGCTCGGCGAGCGCCTGAACGATGTCGTGCGGACCACCTGGGCCGAGGTCGATGTCATCGGTTTCTGCCTGCCCGCCGACCAGAAGCTCGGCCCCGGCGACAAGTTCATCGCCAAGGAGCTCGCGGGGATCAAGAAGACCCCCAAGATCGCCATCATCACCAAGACCGACCTGGTCGAGTCCAAGGCGCTCGCCGAACAGCTCCTCGCCGTGCACCAGCTCGGCGCCGAGCTCGGCTTCGAGTGGGCCGAGATCGTGCCCGTCTCGGCGGTCGGCGACAGCCAGGTCCAGCTGCTGGCCGACCTGATCGCGCCGCTGCTGCCGGAGAGCCCGCCCCTGTACCCGGAGGGCGACCTCACCGACGAGCCCGAGATGGTCATGGTCGCCGAGCTCATCCGCGAGGCCGCGCTGGAAGGCGTGCGCGACGAACTCCCGCACTCCATCGCCGTCGTGGTCGAGGAGATGATCCCGCGGGAGAACCGCCCGGCCGACCGCCCCCTGCTCGACATCCACGCCAACGTCTACATCGAGCGTCCGAGCCAGAAGGGCATCATCATCGGCCCGAAGGGCTCGCGCCTGAAGGAGGTCGGCATGAAGTCGCGCAAGCACATCGAGGCGCTGCTCGGCACGCCGGTCTTCCTCGACCTGCACGTGAAGGTCGCCAAGGACTGGCAGCGCGACCCCAAGCAGCTCCGCAAGCTCGGCTTCTGATCGCCTGACGACACGACCTGGGGCAGCCGCCGGACCTTCACCACGTGGTCGGGGCGGCCGCCGCAGGGCCGGGCCCCGTGCGGGGCCGGACTACGCCCGCGGCGGTTCCGCGATCAGGGCCGTTCCCACCCGGCGGAACCCGGCGCGGCCGTAGATCCGGGCCACGTCCTCGTCGCCGGCCGACAGGAACACCGTCCGCGCCCCGCGCTCGCGGGCCCGCGCCACCAGGGCAGCCGTCACCGCGAGGGCCAGCCCCTGCCGCCGGGCGGCGGGCAGCGTGCCCACGGCGACGACCTCGGCGACGTCCCCGACGGGGTTGTACATGCCCGAGCAGAGCACCACCCCGTCCCGCACGGCCGCCGCCATCGCCGTACGGGAGGCCGTGAGCAGCTCCGCGACCCGGGCGCGGCGCTGCTCGACCTCCGGGCCGGCCAGCGCCACGGCCAGCTCCGCGGGGCCCGCCTCGCCGAGTGCCGTGCCGGGCGCCGAGAAGGCCAGGGCCGGCACGGTCACGGCCGCCGCGAGCAACGGGTCCGCGGCGTCGAGGATCCGTACGTCGGGATGCGGGGCGAGGGGTTCCGCGTCCGCGTCGAGGGCCATCAGCGGGTGCGCGTGGACGTGGAGTCCGGCCGCTTCCACGGCGGCCCGCAGGGAGGGGCTGGTTTCGGCCACCCACTCGAAGGCCTCGGGAAGCTCCAGCTCGCGCTGCCGCTCCCGTACCCGCTCCACGTCCGCCGCCGTGGCGGCGGGGCCGCCGAGGGCGGGCCGCGCGTAGTACGGCCAGCCCGTGCCCTCCTGTACGAAGAGGGTCAGCGGTCCGAAGTCCTCGGCGCGGGCCCCGCCGTGCCGGGGGACGGTGTCGTAGTACCGCTCCAGCGCGTCCAAGATCGTGTTCGTCATCCGGTCATCCAAGCAAAGGGGGACCGGCCGGTCACCCGGGTTTCAGGCGCCCTCCTTCAGCACGCGCGCGATCAGGTTCCGCTGGGCCTCCGACAGGTGCGGGTCGTGGCAGGACACCGTCCGCCCGTCGACCGTGATCCGGTACGAGAACCCGTCGCGGACCCCGCCCGGGCCCGGCCGGCCCTGCGGGTCCGGCCGCAGGGCCAGCAGGGCCAGCGCCCGCCACTCGTCCTCGTCGGACCGGCCGGAGGTGTCCACCTCGGCCCGGCGTTCGATGCCCGCGAAACCGCCCGTTCTGACCACCTCGATGTGCATGGGGAGCGTCCTACCCCGCCAGCGGGACGCCTACCGCCGTCCAGGCCTTCTGCAGGGCCCGGTGCTCGGCGCCGCCGTCCCCGTACCGGGCGACGGCCGCGGCCTCCGACAGCCGGGCGAAGTCGGCGAAGTCCGCCTTCTCCGCCAGTTCGCCGCCGGTGAGGGTGTCGTACCAGATCTGTCCGGCCCGCTCCCAGGCCCGGCCGCCCAGTTCGGTCGCCGCGATGTAGAAGGCGTGGTTCGGGATGCCGGAGTTGATGTGGACGCCCCCGTTGTCGCGGGAGGTGGTCACGTAGTCGTCCATGGTCCCGGGCTGCGGGTCCTTGCCGAGCTCGTCGTCGTCGTACGCCGTCCCCGGCGCCTTCATGGAGCGCAGCGCGACGCCGGTGACGTTGGGGCCGAGGAGTCCGGCGCCGATCAGCCAGTCGGCCTCGTCGGCGTTCTGCCCGAGCGAGTACTGCTTGATCAGGGAGCCGAAGACGTCCGACATGGACTCGTTCAGCGCGCCCGACTGGCCGTGGTAGTCGAGGTTGGCCGTGTACTGGGTGACGCCGTGGGTCAGCTCGTGCCCGATGACGTCCACCGCCACCGTGAAGTCGAGGAACAGGTCGCCGTCGCCGTCGCCGAAGACCATCTGGCGGCCGTCCCAGAAGGCGTTGTTGTAGTCCTCGCCGTAGTGCACGGTCGCGTCCAGGGCCAGCCCGGAGTCGTCGATGGAGCGCCGCCCGAAGCCCTGCAGGAACAGCTCGAACGTCGCGCCGAGCCCGGCGTAGGCCCGGTTGACGGTGGCGTCCCGGCCCGGCTCGTCGCCCTCCCCGCGGACCTTCTTCCCGGGCAGCCGGGTGCGGTGCTGGGCGTCGTAGACGGTCCGCAGCGGGGTGTCGGCGGCGGGGACGGCGGCCGCGGGGGCGATGCCGCGGACGGTGCTGATCCGGCGCCGGGTGCGCAGGAAGGCGTCCTGCTCCAGCGTGCGCTGCGCGGCATCGGCCCGGCCGCTGTCGGCGGAGCGCGCGGCCTTGTCGAGCAGGTGCGGGGGCACGACGGTGCAGAAGACGGGGTGGTGGGTGTGGCCTGGGGAAAGGGAGGCGTCCATGACCGGCAATGTGGCAGTGGGTGATGACTCTGTCACTACCCGCGAGCATGATTCATTCTCTTGTCTGAAAGCCGTCATGCCGCGTTGACGGATCGACCGGACCTCGCGCCGACCTCGCGCCCGGAAAAGGGAATACCTCACAAAGGGTGTAAATCGGACCCCTGGGTCTTGCATACTGAAACAGGTCCTCGCGTTACGGCGCGGCTCGGCTAGGCTCGGCCCATCATGCGTATCGGGCTGCTTCTCCTTAGCTGCCGCGGCGAGGGTCTGTAGTCGTAGGCCGACCCCCTCCCCGCGGAGTTTGGTGTTGCGGTTTTTACGACCGCCCGTCGGCCGTCCCAGCGAACTACACGCGGACACGCGAGGAGCCCAACGCCATGAGCCAGCAGCCTTTTGTCGGTCGCCCCACGCCCATCACCAACGCGACCCACACCCAGCAGCCCTCCGGTATGCCGATCCACAAGTACGGCTTCTACGAGCAGGTCGAGATCCCGGACCGCACCTGGCCGGACGCCCGCGTCACCAAGGCTCCCCGCTGGCTCTCCACCGACCTGCGCGACGGCAACCAGTCGCTGATCGACCCGATGACCCCCGCCCGCAAGCGCGAGATGTTCGACCTGCTGGTGCGCATGGGCTACAAGGAGATCGAGGTCGGCTTCCCCTCCTCCGGCGAGACCGACTTCGCCTTCGTGCGCTCCATCATCGAAGAGGGCGCGATCCCGGACGACGTCACCATCTCCGTACTGACCCAGGCCCGCGAGGACCTGATCGAGCGGACCGTGGAGTCCCTGGTCGGCGCCAAGCGCGCCACCGTCCACCTGTACAACGCGACCGCCCCCACCTTCCGCCGCGTGGTCTTCCGCGGCTCGAAGGAGCAGATCAAGCAGATCGCCGTCGACGGCACCCGCCTGGTCATGGAGTACGCCGAGAAGCTGCTGGGCCCCGAGACGACCTTCGGCTACCAGTACAGCCCGGAGATCTTCACCGACACCGAGCTGGACTTCGCCCTGGAGGTCTGCGAGGCCGTCTGTGACGTCTGGCAGCCCGCCGAGGGCCGCGAGATCATCCTGAACCTGCCCGCCACCGTGGAGCGCTCGACGCCCTCCACCCACGCGGACCGCTTCGAGTGGATGGCCCGCAACCTGACCCGTCGCGAGCACATCTGCATCTCCGTGCACCCGCACAACGACCGAGGCACCGCCGTCGCCGCCGCCGAGCTGGCCCTGATGGCCGGCGCCGACCGTATCGAGGGCTGCCTGTTCGGGCAGGGCGAGCGCACCGGCAACGTCGACCTGATCACGCTGGGCATGAACCTGTTCTCGCAGGGCATCGACCCGCAGATCGACTTCTCGCAGATCGACGAGATCCGTCGCACGAGCGAGTACTGCAACCAGATGGAAGTGCACCCGCGCCACCCCTACGCGGGCGATCTGGTCTACACGGCCTTCTCCGGCTCCCACCAGGACGCCATCAAGAAGGGCTTCGACGCCATGGAGGCCGACGCGGCCGCCGCGGGCAAGACCGTCGACGACATCGAGTGGGCCGTTCCGTACCTGCCCATCGACCCCAAGGACGTCGGCCGTTCCTACGAGGCCGTCATCCGGGTCAACTCGCAGTCCGGCAAGGGCGGCATCGCGTACGTCCTGAAGAACGACCACAAGCTGGACCTGCCGCGCCGCATGCAGATCGAGTTCTCCCGGATCATCCAGGCCAAGACCGACGCCGAGGGCGGCGAGGTCACGCCGAAGGCCATCTGGGACGTCTTCTCGGACGAGTACCTGCCCAACCCGCAGAACCCGTGGGGACGTATCCAGCTGCGCTCCGGCTCGACGGCCACCGACAAGGACGGCACGGACACGCTGACCGTCGAGGCGGTCGTGGACGGGGTGGAGGCCGTACTGACCGGCACCGGCAACGGTCCGATCTCGGCCTTCTTCGACGCCCTGGCCGGCATCGGCATCGACGCCCGCCTGCTGGACTACACCGAGCACACCATGAGCGAGGGCGCCTCCGCCGTGGCCGCCTCGTACATCGAGTGCGCGATCGACGGCCGCGTCCTGTGGGGCATCGGCATCGACGCCAACACCACCCGCGCCTCCCTGAAGGCGGTCATCTCCGCCGTCAACCGCGCGGGCCGCTGAACCACCCGCCGGAGCCCCGTCCCCATCCCGCCCGCGCGGGGGAGGGGCGGGGCTCCGCCGCACCCCGTCCCGGCCGGGGCGGGCCGCCGGGTACGAGGGCCGCGGAGGGGGCGCAGACCGGCCAAGTACGCCCCCTCGCGCGAGGTTGTCTTGTCACACGGCTGACGCATCCTCACCGATGTGGCTAACATCACGCCAACCCGGCGATGTTGCCGGAAGGTTACGGAGGTGCGACGTGCTGCCAGTTCGGGGTGGGGACGGCCGGAAGCTGACGGCCTGGGGCATCCGCACCACCTGGAGCACCGTGGGAGACGGGGAGTTCTTCTGCCCCGGCTGCGGCGGTGACCGCAACTACCGCAGGCGCACCGGGCGCCGCCGGTTCACGGTGCTCGGCGTTCCGCTGCTGCCGCGGGGCCAGGCCGGTCCCGTCGTCGAATGCCACTCCTGCAAGGAGCGCTTCGACACCGACGTACTGGACCACCTCACCACCACCCGCTTCTCCGCCCTGCTGCGGGACGCGGTGCACACCGTGACCCTGGCGGTCCTCGCCGCGGGCGGTACGGCCTCCCGCAGCGCCCTGGAGGCCTCCGTGTCGGCCGTACGGGCCGCCGGGTTCCAGGACTGCACTGAGGAGCAGCTGGAGTCCATGGTGGAGGCGCTGGCCACGGACGAGGGCCGGCTCGGGCTGTACGACGGCCCGGAGTGCTGCGGGGCCGCCCTGTCGATAGAGCTGCACGAGGCGCTGGAGCCCCTCGCCCCGCACCTGGCCGGTCCGGGCCGCGCGTCGATCCTGCTCCAGGGCGCCCGGATCGCGCTCGCGGACGGGCCGTACATCCCCGCCGAGCGTGAGGTGCTGGCCACCGTGGGCGCGGCCCTGCGCATGGACGCGGACGAGGTGGCGCGGCTGCTGTCCGCGGTACGCGCGCCGTAGCGCCGCCCGGCCCTTCGTACACGAGGGGTGCGCGGCGCACACGGCTCCGGGCCCGGCGGGATCCCCCGCCGGGCCCGTTCGCGTGTCCGGGCGGGCACGGACGGTGGCGCGAACGTCCGAAACGGGCCCGGAGAGGGTAACGATCCGGCCTCGTGAGCGTGAACCGGCCGTCCCCGCGCCCCGTGCAAGGGGGTGGACGGCTCTCCTCCGCGCCCGGCCATCCACGCCTTGGACGGCCGGAACCGCATGTCTCGATTTGCCCGTCCTCCGGGCCCGCGGAACGCGTCCGGGCACGTCGGGGCGGGTGCGGGGTACGTCCGCTTCGCATGCGCGCAGCCGGAACGGCTCCTCTGAGGGCGCGTCGGGCATACGCCCGTACGGCGATCGGCGCCACTGGAGAAACCTATAGATCGAACGTCCTGAGGCTTCCACAGTTTGTAGAAGTCGACGATATCTGTGAGCCCTCCCACAGGCGTTCAATTCCGGTCACACGACGAGACACCGCCGGAAACACAGCGGGGCTTCGATCTACGTGTTCTCACTGACAACCCCGGCGGACCAACGGGTTAGCGACCCACTCCGGCCAGGGACAACCAGATTCCTCTCGTTCACCTACCTCTTTGAAGGGCAAGGCAGAGATGGCACGTGTCGCCGCCCGGCTTTCCGTCAAGGGAGAGCAGAGCACGCACCCGGTCGACGAGGTGCTCCCCCTCCCCAAGCTCGCGCTGTACGGCTTCCAGCACGTACTCGCCTTCTACGCCGGCGCGGTGATCGTCCCGATCATCGTCGGCAACGCGCTGAAGCTGAGCCCTGAGCAGCTGGTCTACCTGATCAACGCGGACCTGTTCACCTGCGGCATCGCCTCGATCATCCAGGCCTGGGGCATCGGCCGGGTCGGCGCGCGCCTGCCGCTGATCCAGGGCGTGACCTTCACGGCCGTCTCCCCGATGATCGCCATCGGCCTCGGCGCCGGCGGCGGCACCGCCGCCCTGCTCGTCATCTACGGCGCGGTGATCACCGCCGGCATCGCGACCTTCGCCTTCGCCTGGCTGCCCGCCAAGGCGTTCCGCACGGTCATGAGGCTGTTCCCGCCGGTCGTCACCGGCACCGTCATCACCGTGCTCGGCATCGTCCTGATCCCCGTCGGCCTCAACGACGCGGCCGGCGGCGTCGGCAGCCCCGACTTCGGCGACCCCAAGCACTTCGCCTACGCCGGCGGCACGATGCTCTTCATCCTCGTCCTGATGAAGATCGGCAAGCCCTTCCTCTCCAGCATCTCCATCCTCCTCGGCCTGGTCGGCGGCACCGCGGTCGCCTTCCTCCTCGGCGACGCCAAGTTCGGCGACGTCGGGAACTCCGGCTGGATCGGCGTCACCACCCCCTTCCACTTCGGCGCCCCGAAGTTCGAGTGGTTCCCGATCCTCCTGATGCTCATCGTCATGCTGATCACCATGGTCGAGACGACCGGCGACACCTACGCCGTCGGCGAGATCGTCGAGAAGGACATCGACAGCGAGACCGTGGCCCGCGCCCTGCGCGCCGACGGCGCCGCGACCGCCCTCGGCGGCATCCTCAACTCCTTCCCGTACGTGGCCTTCGCCGAGAACGTCGGCCTCGTGCGGATGACGAAGGTCAAGAGCCGCTTCGTGGTCGTCGCCGCCGGTGTCTTCATGATCGTCCTGGGGCTGCTGCCCAAGGCCGCTGCCGTCGTCGCCGCCGTCCCGCACGGCGTCCTCGGCGGCGCCGCGACCGTCATGTTCGGCATGGTCGCCCTGGCCGGCATCCAGACCCTCGGCAAGGTCGACCTCAAGGAGGAGAAGAACGCCCTGATCGTCGGCGTCTCCCTCGCCTTCGCCCTGCTCCCCGCGACCGTCCCGGTCTTCTTCACCAAGCACATGGACGCGGACCTGTCCTCGCTCCTCAACAGCGGCGTCACCCTCGGCGCCACGGCCGCCATCGTCCTCAACCTGATCTTCAACGGCCTGGCCAAGGACACGGCACCGGCCGCCGTCGTCCCGGTCGACCTCCCCGTCCAGGCGGCGGCCGCCCCGGCGGGCGCGGAGAAGACCCCGGCCGCGGCGGACGAGTCCCCGGCCGCGGCGGACGAGTCCCCGGCCGCGGCGGACGAGTCCCCGGCCGCGGCGGACGAGTCCCCGGCGGACGCGGACAAGACCCCGGCGGGCGCCGCGCAGGCCCCCGCCGGCGCGGAGCGGGCCGACGACGCGGGAACCCCCGCGTCCTGATCCTCCCAAGGGGTGCCGACCCCCCGCCCGGACCCCGGTCCGGGCGGGGGGTCCGCGCTGTCAGCGCAGCCGTCCCCGTACAGGTCCCCGTACGGGTTCCCGTACAGGCGACAATGGGCGCATGAGTCTGTTCCGCGACGACGGCATCGTGCTGCGCACCCAGAAGCTGGGTGAGGCGGACCGCATCATCACGCTGCTCACCCGCGGCCACGGCCGCGTCCGCGCCGTCGCCCGCGGGGTCCGCCGCACGAAGTCCAAGTTCGGCGCCGGGCTGGAACCTTTCTCCCACGCCGACGTGCAGTTCTTCGCGCGCGGCAACGAGTTGATCGGCCGCAGCCTGCCGCTCTGCACACAGACCCAGATCATCGCCCCGTACGGCAACGGCATCGTCACCGACTACGCCCGCTACACCGCCGGCACCGCGATGCTGGAGACCGCCGAGCGGTTCACCGACCACGAGGGCGAGCCCGCCGTGCAGCAGTACCTCCTGCTCGTCGGCGCCCTGCGGACCCTCTCGCGCGCCGAGCACGCGCCGAACCTCATCCTCGACGCCTTCCTCCTGCGCTCCCTCGCCGTCAACGGCTACGCGCCCAGCTTCGACGACTGCGCGAAATGCGGCATCCACGGCCCCAACCGGCACTTCTCCGTCGCCGCGGGCGGGGTGATATGCGGGGACTGCCGCGTCCCCGGCTCCGTCGTACCCTCGTCGGAGGCCATCGCTCTGCTCAGCGCCCTGCTGACGGGCGACTGGGGTCACGCGGACGCCTGCGAGGCGCGTCACGTGCGGGAGGGCAGCGGGCTGGTCTCGGCCTATTTGCACTGGCATCTGGAGCGCGGGCTACGCTCCCTGCGATACGTCGAGAAATAGGAGCTGGGCACATGGCACGACGCGGGATTCTGGGACGCTCTCGCCGCGAGTACAAGGTTCCCGAGCCGCACCCGTCCGGTGCGCGCCCCCCGAAGATCCCCGGCGAGCTGGTCCCGAACCACGTCGCCGTCGTCATGGACGGCAACGGCCGCTGGGCCAAGGAACGCGGCCTCCCGCGCACCGAGGGCCACAAGGTCGGCGAGGGCGTCGTCCTGGACGTCCTCAAGGGCTGCCTGGAGATGGGCGTCAAGAACCTCTCCCTCTACGCCTTCTCGACGGAGAACTGGAAGCGCTCGCCCGACGAGGTCCGCTTCCTGATGAACTTCAACCGGGACGTCATCCGCCGCCGCCGCGACGAGATGAACGAGCTGGGCATCCGGATCCGCTGGGTCGGCCGCATGCCGAAGATGTGGAAGTCGGTCGTCCAGGAGCTCCAGGTCGCCCAGGAGCAGACCGTCGACAACGACGCGATGACCCTCTACTTCTGCGTGAACTACGGCGGCCGCGCCGAGATCGCGGACGCCGCGCAGGCCATCGCCCGGGACGTCGCCTCGGGCCGGCTCGACCCGTCGAAGGTCAACGAGAAGACCTTCGCGAAGTACATGTACTACCCGGACATGCCGGACGTGGACCTCTTCCTGCGCCCCAGCGGCGAGCAGCGGACCTCGAACTACCTGCTGTGGCAGAGTGCGTACGCCGAGATGGTCTTCCAGGACGTGCTGTGGCCGGACTTCGACCGCCGCAACCTCTGGGCGGCGTGCCTGGAGTACGCCCAGCGCGACCGCCGCTTCGGCGGCGCGGTCCCGAACCAGTCCGAGGCCCCCCAGGCCTGACCACGCCGGTACGCTCTGCCGTCATGGACACGGCAGAGCAGGTGGAGCTGAGCTACCGCTCGGCACGCGCCGACGTACGGGAGGCGCTGCGGTGGCGCGCCCTCGCGGCCCCCGGGGGCCGTCGTGAGCTGCTGCTCTGGCTGGTGCTGGTGCCGCTCGTGGCACCCGTGATCATCGTGCTCCGGGCCGGCCGGGCCACGGACCCGGCCGGTCTGGCCGTCGCGGCCGGGGCGGGGGTCCTGTGCGGCGCCCTCGGCCTGCTGCTCGACCGGTGGCGGGCGGCGCGCCGGCTGTACGCCCGGGCCTCGGAACGCGGGTACCGGTGCGTCGTCACGGAGCTGGGAATGAGCAGCCACCGGCCCGACGGAACGGTGGTGGCCCACCGCTGGGCCCAGTACACGGGCTGGGCCGAGACCCGGAACCTGTTCGTCTTCGTCTACTGCAACGGTCACGTGGGCTGGCTCCCGAAGAGGGCCGCCGCGGCCCCCGGCGACATCGACCGGATCCGGGCGGTTCTTGACCGGAACCTGGCCAGGATCTAGGGCCGTGCCGGGCGTCGCGACCCGGTGGACCTTTCCGGTCACGGCACTAGGCGGCGTCGGCGGCGCAGTCGGCGCAGGTGCCGAAGATCTCCACCGTGTGGGCGACGTTCACGTAGCCGTGTTCGGCCGCGATGGACTCGGCCCACTTCTCCACGGCCGGGCCCTCCACCTCGACGGCCTTGCCGCACTTGCGGCAGACCAGGTGGTGGTGGTGGTCCCCGGTGGAGCAGCGCCGGTAGACGGACTCGCCGTCACTGGTGCGCAGCACGTCGACCTCGCCGGCGTCCGCGAGGGACTGGAGCGTGCGGTACACGGTGGTCAGGCCCACGGAGTCGCCGCGGTGCTTGAGCATGTCGTGCAGCTCCTGGGCGCTGCGGAACTCGTCCACCTCGTCCAGCGCCGCCGCCACGGCGGCCCGCTGCCGGGTGGACCGTCCTCGTACCGGCGCGGTGTTCGTCTCGCCAGGCGCAGTCGCCACCGGTTCCTCCTCGTTTCGGCCTCGGCCCATTGTGCCAGGCGGCCGGCCTTACTGGACCTTGACGTCGTCGCGGGTGCAGACCTCCTCGGCCGCGCGGGCCGCCTTCGCCCGCCGCCGGGCCAGCGGAGTGGACAGGGCCGTCATGACCATGAAGACGGCGATCGCGAGCAGCACGATGGTGCCGCCGGACGGGGCGTCGAGGTAGTACGTGGTGGCCGTGCCGGTCAGCGAGACCAGCACGCCGATCACCATGGCCACCGACAGCGTCGCGGTGAACCCGCGGGTGACGCGCTGGGCGGCGGCCACGGGGATCACCATCATGGCGCTGACCAGCAGCAGGCCCACGATGCGCATCGCGACGGTCACGGTCACGGCGGCGGTGACGGCGATCAGCAGGTTCAGCGCGCGCACCGGCAGGCCGGTGACCCGGGCGAACTCCTCGTCCTGGCAGACGGCGAACAGCTGGCGGCGCAGCCCGATGGTGACGACGGCGACGAACGCGGCGAGGACGACCACTGCGGTGATGTCCTCGGCGGAGACGGTGGTGATGGAGCCGAAGAGGTAGCCGGTCAGGTTCGTGGTGGAACCGCCCGGAGCCAGGTTGATGATCATGACGCCGCCGGCCAGGCCGCCGTAGAAGAGCATGGCGAGCGCGATGTCGCCGCTGGTCTTGCCGCGGGAGCGGATCAGTTCCATGCCGACCGCGCCGACGACCGCGACGAGCGTGGCCGTCCACACCGGGCTGGTGTTCAGGAGGAAGCCGAGCGCGACGCCGGTCATGGCGACGTGGCCGATGCCGTCGCCCATGACGGCCTGCCGGCGCTGGACCAGGTACGTGCCGATCGCGGGGGCCGTCAGGCCGACGAGGGTGGCCGCGAGCAGGGCACGCTGCATGAAGGCGTAGTCGAGGATTTCCATCAGCTCAGCAGTCCCGTCCGCAGGGGCTCGGCGCCCGGCGCCGCGTGGGGGTGTACGTGGTCGTGGCCCGGCAGCGCGTGCTGGCCCACGGCCTCCGGGGGCGGGCCGTCGTGGACGACGCAGCCGTCGCGCAGGACGACGGCCCGGTCGATCAGGGGCTCCAGCGGGCCCAGCTCGTGCAGGACCAGCAGGACGGTGGAACCGGCGGCGACCTGCTCGCGCAGGGCGTTCGCGAGGACCTCCTGGTTGGCGAGGTCCACGCCCGCCATGGGCTCGTCCATGATCAGCAGCTCGGGCTCGACGGCGAGGGCCCGGGCGATGAGCACGCGCTGGTGCTGGCCGCCGGAGAGGGCGTTCACCGACGCGTCGGCGTACGCCTCCATGTCGACGAGGGCCAGGGCGCGGGCCACGGCCTCCTTGTCGGCCCTGCGCAGGATCCCGAAGCGGGAGCGGGCCAGGCGGCCCGAGGAGACGACTTCGCGGACGGTGGCCGGGACGCCGCTGGCGGCGGTGGTGCGCTGCGGTACGTAGCCGATCCGCGACCACTGCCGGAAGCGCTTGAACTCGGTGCCGAAGAGGGCGAGCGCGCCGTCGGTCAGCGGGACCTGTCCGACGACGGCGCGCACGGCCGTGGATTTGCCGGATCCGTTGGCGCCGAGGAGGGCGACGACCTCGCCGCGGCGGACGGTGAGGTCGACCCCGCGCAGCACGGGGCGCGAGCCGAGCGAGGCCGTCGCTCCGCGCAGGGATATGACGGGCTGGTCGTCCTCTGCCGTGCGGGGCGTGGACTGCATGGCTCGCACCTCCGTGACTGCTGGTGTCATTACTTGGCTCCGAGTGCCTTCTGGAGGTTCTTCAGGTTGGACCGCATGACCTCGAAGTAGTCACTGCCCTGGGACTTGTCGGTGATGCCCTCGAGCGGGTCGAGGACGTCCGTGGTCAGGCCCGTGTCCTTGGCGAGGCTCTTGGCGGTCTTGTCGCTGGCCAGCGTCTCGAAGAACACCGTGGTGACGTTGTCCTTCTTCGCCACGGACTGGAGTTCCTTCATCCGGGCCGGGCTGGGCTCGGCCTCGGGGTCGACGCCGGAGATGCCCTCCTGGTCGAGGCCGTAGCGCTCGGCGAGGTAGCCGAAGGCGGAGTGGGTGGTGATGAAGGTCTTGGAGGCCTTGTTCTTCAGGCCGTCCTCGAACTCGGTGTCCAGGGCGTTCAGTTGGGCGACGAGCTCGGAGGTGTTCTTCCGGTAGTCGGCCGCGTGGCCGGGGTCGGCCTTCTCCATGGCGGCGCCGAAGCCCGTGGCGATCTCCGCGTACTTGGTCGGGTCGAGCCAGACGTGCGGGTCCTCGCCGGCCTCGCCGTGCTCGTGGCCGTCGCCCTCGGCGTGGCCGCCGGCGTGCTCGTCGCCGTCGGTGTGCTCGTGGCCCGCCTCGCCGTGGCCCGGGCCGCCGTGCGCCTCCAGCTTGGTGAGGGTGGTGGCGTCGACGACGTTCTCCAGGCCGGAGTGGGCGACGGCCTGGGCGACGGCCTTGTCCACGGCGGGCTGGAGGGTCCGGAGGTAGAGGACCACGTCGGCCTCGGCCAGCTGCCCGGTCTGCTTCGGGGTGATCTCCAGGTCGTGCGGTTCGACGCCCGGCTTGGTCAGGGTGTCGACCTTCACGTGGTCCCGGCCGATCCGCTCGGCGATGAACTGCATCGGATAGAACGACGCCACCACGTGGACCTTGCCGTCCTGGCCGGCTGCCGCGTCGGCGGCTCCGGAGCAGGCGGTCAGGGCCGTGGCCGCGAGGGCGACGGCACCGGCGAGGGCGGCCGTGGGTATGAGGCGTCGTACGTTCATGACATCCATTTTCATCAAAGATGGAAACGATTGTCAAAAACCCAGGTCGGAGGGCTGGGCGGTATGCGTAGAAGGGGATCCCGATTTGAATACGGGGGTGCGGGCGCCGGTAACCTGAAGCCTTCGCCGTTCGTCCTCGTAATGAAGAGAGCACCGTGGCCGCCGACAAGATCGAAACCATCGTCAGCCTGAGCAAGCGCCGTGGCTTCGTTTTCCCGTGCAGTGAGATCTACGGCGGCTCCAGGGCTGCCTGGGACTACGGCCCGCTCGGTGTCGAGCTCAAGGAGAACATCAAGCGTCAGTGGTGGAAGGCCATGGTCACCGGGCGTGAGGACATCGTCGGTATCGACTCCTCCGTCATCCTGGCCCCCGAGGTCTGGGTGGCCTCCGGCCACGTCGCGACCTTCTCGGACCCGCTGACCGAGTGCACCGCCTGTCACAAGCGTCACCGCGCGGACCACCTGGAAGAGGCGTACGAGGCCAAGCACGGCCGTGTGCCCGCCAATGGTCTTGCCGACATCAACTGCCCCCACTGCGGTGTGAAGGGCCAGTTCACCGAGCCCAAGCAGTTCTCCGGCATGCTGGAGACCCACCTCGGCCCGACCCAGGACACCGGTTCCAAGGCGTTCCTGCGGCCCGAGACCGCCCAGGGCATCTTCACCAACTTCGCCCAGGTGCAGACCACTTCGCGCAAGAAGCCTCCCTTCGGCATCGCGCAGATGGGCAAGTCCTTCCGCAACGAGATCACGCCGGGCAACTTCATCTTCCGCACCCGCGAGTTCGAGCAGATGGAGATGGAGTTCTTCGTCAAGCCGGGCGAGGACGAGCAGTGGCAGGAGTACTGGATGGCCGAGCGGTGGAACTGGTACCGCGACCTCGGCATCCGCGAGGAGAACATCCGCTGGTACGAGCACCCGAAGGAGAAGCTGTCCCACTACTCGAAGCGCACCGCCGACATCGAGTACCGCTTCAACTTCGGCGGCAACGAGTTCTCCGAGCTCGAGGGCGTGGCCAACCGCACCGACTTCGACCTCAAGGCCCACTCCGCCGCCTCCGGCCAGGACCTCTCCTACTTCGACCAGGAGGCCGGTGAGCGCTACACCCCGTACGTCATCGAGCCCGCGGCCGGCGTGAACCGCGCCATGCTCGCCTTCATGCTCGACGCGTTCAACGAGGACGAGGCCCCGAACGCCAAGGGCGTCATGGAGAAGCGCACCGTGATGCGCTTCGACCCGCGCCTGGCTCCGATCAAGGTCGCCGTCCTGCCGCTGTCCCGCAACGCGCAGCTCTCGCCGAAGGCCAAGGGCCTCGCCGCCGACCTGCGCAAGAACTGGAACATCGAGTTCGACGACGCGGGCGCCATCGGCCGCCGCTACCGCCGCCAGGACGAGATCGGTACGCCGTTCTGCATCACCGTCGACTTCGACACCCTGGACGACAACGCGGTGACCGTGCGCGAGCGCGACACCATGAAGCAGGAGCGCGTCTCCCTGGACCAGATCCAGAGCTACCTCGGCAGCCGTCTGCTCGGCTGCTGACCCCGCTCCGGGTCCTGCCCGGAACGGCTTGAAACGACCGGTGGCCCGGTGCGCGATCCGCGCACCGGGCCACCGTCGTGTACCGCCCCTACGCGGCGTTCGCCGCGTCCTTCTCCTCGGCGGCCGCCGCCTCGGCCGCACGCCGCTCGCCCTCGGCCTGGGAGCGCTTGCCGTACCAGGCCGTCCAGAAGCCGAGGCCGGCCAGTACCCCGTAGACCATGACGGGGCTGACGGTCACCATGGTCTTGGTGTCCACGAGGTACGCCAGGACGACGCGGATCAGCGACTCGACGACGTAGGCCACGCCCCAGACCAGGGTCATGCGGCGCATGGTGGTCCGGAAGCCCTCGTACTCCCACAGGCCGTTCCACCAGGCGGTGCTCTCGGGCGTGCCGTCGGTGGCGAACTTCCGGCCGAAGTAGAACATCAGCGGGCGCGAGGCGGCCAGGGTCGCCAGGCAGAGCAGCCCGAACAGCCCCGTCACGGCCGAGTCCTTGATCAGCAGGGTCCGGGCCGAGTGGCCGCCGACGAGGGAGGTCACCGCGGTGATGACGATGAACACCAGGGTGACCACGGCGAATTCGTCGAGCTTGCGACGCCAGGCGATGTGGATCGCGCTGTCGAGCACGGGCCACGCGCTGCTGAGCAGCAGGGCCGAGAACTGGCTCCAGCCCCGGTCCCCGGTCAGGATGTTGTACGTGAGGATCGGCGCGACCACGTTGAGCAGGATGGTCAGGATCCAGCCGAGGGCGGTGGCGGCACCGGACCGGGCGGGCGCTGCGGGTCGTGCTACTTGGGCGGGCATGGTTCCCCTCGTTGTGCCGTGACGTGCGGTACAGGGGACCGTAGGCAGGGGTCATGGCATGGACAAGGCAAGCGTGCCCAAAATGATCGTCAAGCTGTCCGGACCATCGAATTCCGGACAACTTGCCCGGAGGGCGGCCCTCAGGCGCGCAGGCCCCGGATGACGAGCGCGGTGACCGCCTCGAATTCCGTGAGGATCGTCGGGGAGAGCCAGTCCGCTGCGTACTGCGGGTCGTGGAAACGGCCGGTGGCGTGGAAGACCGCGCGGGCGGCGGCCGGTACGTCCGGCGCGGCCAGGGTGCCGGCCTCGACGCCCTCGGCGATGATCCCGGCCAGCTGGTCGATCAGCTCGGTGAGGTGGGCGTCGACCGTGCCGCTGTTCTCGGCGAGCAGCACCGTGTAGGTCGCGAACAGTTCGGGGTCGTCACCGGCCTTGTGCCGCTTGGCCTCGAAGAGCGCCTCCAGCCACGCCTCCAGCTTCGAGGGGGCGGGCTCGGCAGGAGCCGAGGCGATCTTCTCCAGCATCACGACGCTCTTGGACAGCCACCGGTCCGTCACCGCCTCGCGCAGCGCCGCCTTCGAGGGGAAGTGCCGGTACACGCTGCCGTGGCTGACTCCCAGGGCGCGGGCCACGTCGACCACGGTCGCCTTGGTGGGGCCGAAGCGGCGCAGCACCTCCTCGGTGGTTTCGAGGATGCGCTCGGGGGTCAGGGGCTCGGCGGCAGCGGGGGGCATGGGTACGACCGTACAGCCGCTTCAGTGCTCGCTGTCGAGGTGGGCCATCTGCGCCGCCGGGTACCGCTCGCCGGCCGCGGCCCCCGCGGGTACCGCCTCTTCGATGGCCGCGAGGTCGGCCCCGCTCAGCTCCACCCGCATGGCACCCAGTGCCTCGTCCAGCCGGTCCCGGCGGCGGGCGCCGATCAGCGGCACGATGTCCTCGCCGCGCGAGAGCACCCAGGCGATCGCGATCTGGGCGACGCTCACGCCCTTCTCCTCGGCGACCTTGCGCAGGGCCTCGACCAGGTCGAGGTTGCGGTCCAGGTTGTCGCCCTGGAAGCGGGGGCTCATGCCCCGGAAGTCGCCCGGGGCCAGTTCCCGCTCACGGGTGAAGTGGCCGCTGATCAGCCCCCGGGACAGCACCCCGTACGCCGTGACGCCGATGCCGAGCTCGCGGGCGGCCGGCAGGATCTCCGCCTCGATGCCCCGGGAGATCAGCGAGTACTCGATCTGGAGGTCGGAGATCGGGGCCACCGCGGCGGCCCGGCGCAGGGTGTCCGCGCCGACCTCGGACAGGCCGATGTGCCGGACGTGACCGGCCTGGACGGCCTCGGAGATCGCCCCGACCGTCTCCTCGATCGGCACGTCCGGGTCCACGCGGGCGATCCGGTAGACGTCGACGTGGTCCCGGCCGAGCCGCTGGAGGGAGTAGGCGAGGAAGTTCCGGACGGCCTCCGGCCGGCCGTCGTACCCGGAGAAGCCGCCCTCGACCGTCCGCAGGGCGCCGAACTTGACGCTGGTCAGGGCCCGGTCCCGGGCCGCGGCGGGAGCCGTGCGCAGGGCTTCGTTGATGAGGAGCTCGTTGTGGCCCATCCCGTAGAAGTCGCCGGTGTCGAGCAGGGCGTCCGTGCCCTCGGGGACGGCTTCGAGGTAGGCGTGGAGCGTGGCGATCGACTCGGCGCGGTCGGCCTCGCCGTAGAGGGCGGACATGCCCATGCAGCCCAGTCCCAGCGGGAAGACGGCGGGGCCGGTCGTGCCGAGCGTGCGACGGCGGTTCGGGGTGCTCTGGTTCGTGGTCATGGAACGAGAATGGCATGACGGGTGACAGATTTCAATATCTGTCACCCGTCAGTGTGGCCGAGCGCCCGCCGGCACGGACGGGAAAAGGGGCAGGGGGCGGGGCCAGGCGGTTACGGGCGCGGGGCGCCGACGGGGGTGCCGTGTCCGGGCGGGCCGGGCTCCAGGGCCTCGGCGGTGCGCAGGGCGGTCTCGCGGGCCCAGCGGCCGTTGGTGGCGGCGCCGACGACCAGGACGAGCAGCCCGCAGACCGTGATGATCCACCAGGCGGGCCGGGCCGCCGCCGTGAACTCCCCGCCACCGGCCGTCCCGGCGGCCAGCACGGCGCCGATCACCGCGACCCCGAGCGTCCCGCCGGTCTGCCGGCTGGTCGCGGCCACCGCGGCGGCCACCCCCGCCTGGGAGCGCGGCATGCCGGACACGGCCGTATTGGTGATCGGGGCGTTGACCATGCCGAAGCCCAGGCCGAAGAGCATGAACCCGGCGAACATCAGGGGCGTGGAGGTCTCCGCCGAGAAGGCCGCGAACAGCAGCCCGCTCGCCCCCATCGCGCCCCCCGCGATCAGCAGCGGGAGCCGCGGCCCCCGGCTGCCGGTCAGCCGCCCCGACAGCGGCGCGAACAGGAGGGTCAGCCCGGCCATCGGCACCATGTACAGCCCGGCGTGCAGGGCGCTGAGCCCCCGTACGTCCTGGAGGTACAGGGTGTTCAGGAACAGGAACCCGGACAGCGCGGCGAAGGCGCTGACGGCGCACACGGTCGCCCCGCTGAAGGGGGCACTGCGGAAGAACCGCAGGTCGATCAGGGGCTCCTCGCGCCGGGGCTCGTACAGCAGCAGCCCCACCAGCGAGGCGACGGCCACCACGGCGCAGCCCAGGATCAGGGGGGAGCGCAGGCCGGCGGCCGGAGCCTCGATGATCCCGTACGTCACCGAGCCCAGCAGGCCCATGATCAGCAGCTGCCCCACCGGGTCCGGCCGGCGCGCGTGCGCGGCCCGGGAGTCGGGGACGTGCCGCAGGGTCAGCCAGAGGGCCACGAGGCCGATCGGCAGGTTCACCCAGAAGATGGACCGCCAGCCCACCGAGTCCACCAGCACGCCGCCGATCACGGGGCCCGCCGCCATGGAGAGGCCGGCGACCGCACCCCAGATGCCGATGGCCCGGGCCCGCTCGGCCGGATCGGTGAAGGTGTTGGTGATGATCGAGATGGCGACGGGGTTGAGCATCGCGGCGCCGACGGCCTGGACCATCCGGAAGGTGATGAGCCAGCCGAGGCCGGGGGCGAGCGAACACAGCAGGGAGCCCAGGGTGAACAGGATCAGACCGGCGACGAACACCTTGCGGCGCCCGATCCGGTCGGCGGTGGAGCCGGCGAGCATCAGCAGCGAGGCCATCACGAGGGTGTAGGCGTCGATGGTCCACTGCATGCCGGCGACGGAGGCGCCCAGGTCCTGGCGCATCGAGGGGAGCGCCACGTTCAGGACGGTGTTGTCGAGGCTGACGATGAGCAGGCTGATGCAGCAGACCGCCAGGACGAGCGTGCGTTGCCGGTGACTCGGCTCGATCATGGGGCCGATCGTACGTCCGCACCCGCGACCCGGCATGCGGGACAATGGGCGGATGACCACGCTTCCCCCGCCCCTCGCGATCGGCCCGCACACCGTGCAGCCCCCGGTGGTGCTCGCGCCGATGGCAGGCATCACCAACGCCCCCTTCCGTACGCTCTGCCGCGAGTTCTCCGGTGGCAAGGGGCTGTTCGTGAGCGAGATGATCACGACGCGCGCCCTGGTCGAGCGCAACGACAAGACCATGCAGCTGATCCACTTCGACGAGACGGAGAAGCCCCGCTCGATCCAGCTGTACGGGGTGGATCCCGCGACGGTCGGCAAGGCCGTCCGGATGATCGTCGAGGAGGACCGCGCCGATCACATCGACCTGAACTTCGGCTGCCCGGTCCCCAAGGTGACGCGCAAGGGCGGCGGCTCGGCCCTCCCGTACAAGCGGAACCTGCTGCGCGCCATCCTGCGCGAGGCCGTCGCGGGCGCCGGCGGCCTGCCGGTGACCATGAAGATGCGCAAGGGCATCAACGACGAGCACCTCACGTACCTCGACGCGGGCCGGATCGCCGTGGAGGAGGGCGTCACCGCCATAGCCCTGCACGGCCGCACCACCGCCCAGCACTACGGCGGCACCGCCGACTGGGACGCGATCGCGCGGCTCAAGGAGCACGTGCCGGAGATCCCGGTCCTCGGCAACGGCGACATCTGGTGCGCCGAGGACGCGCTGCGCATGGTCCGCGAGACCGGCTGCGACGGCGTCGTGGTCGGGCGCGGCTGTCTGGGGCGGCCGTGGCTGTTCAACGACCTGGTCGCGGCCTTCGAGGGCCGCCCCGAGGACTTCCACAAGCCGGCCCTGCGCGAGGTCGCGGCCACCATGCACCGCCACGCGCAACTGCTGGGGGAGTGGATCGGTGACGAGGCGCGCGGGGTGATCGACTTCCGTAAGCACGTGGCCTGGTACCTCAAGGGCTTCGCGGTCGGCTCCGAGATGCGCCAGAAGCTGGCGGTCACCTCCTCCCTGGACGAACTGGACGCTCATCTGAGCGAGCTCGATCTGGATCAGTCGTGGCCCGAGAGCGCGGACGGTCCCCGGGGCCGGACGTCCGGAAACAACCGAGTTGTCCTGCCTGAGGGCTGGCTGAAGGATCCGTACGACTGCGCGGGTGTGAGCGAGGACGCGGAGCTGGACACTTCCGGAGGCTGACAAATCGCCCTCCGTGTCGCGTGATATACGCCACGCATGGGAGAGGTTTCGCTCAGATGAGCAGAAAGGTCACGGGTAAGACTTCCAAAGGGTGGCACTGGGTGCCACCCTTTGTGCGTTCAAGACTTGAACGCAAATGTATCGATGATCGCTCATCCGAGCGTGATCTAGCCCCTGTAGGGCCCTCTGCCTTCGGGAGGTGAACGATCTAGGCGCCCTCTGACTACCGATGAGTTACTTTCGATCTGCTGGCGCACGGGTGGTTACAGCCGCATGACGACCAAGTGGACGTACCCATAAGCCTTCGATCTGGGTATGTTCCTGGCCGTCAGGGCAGCCACCCGAGTCCTCGAGGAGTCGAGACCCGTGTCGGAAAACAAAGATCAGAAGTTCGTCTACGACTTCACCGAGGGAAACCGGGACCTCAAGGACCTTCTCGGCGGCAAGGGGGCCAACCTCGCCGAGATGACCAACCTGGGTCTCCCCGTCCCTCCCGGCTTCACCATCACCACCGAGGCCTGCAAGGTCTACCTCGAAAGCGGCGAGGCTCCGGCCGAGCTGCGCGACGAGGTCAGCGCACACCTTGCCGCCCTCGAGGCGCAGATGGGCAAGAAGCTCGGCCAGTCGGACGACCCGCTGCTGGTCTCCGTGCGTTCCGGCGCCAAGTTCTCGATGCCCGGCATGATGGACACCGTCCTCAACATCGGCCTGTCGGACGAGTCGGTCGCCGGTCTCGCCGCGCAGTCCGGTGACGAGCGCTTCGCGTGGGACTCCTACCGCCGCCTCATCCAGATGTTCGGCAAGACCGTCCTCGGGGTCGAGGGCGAGCTCTTCGAGGACGCCCTCGACGACGCCAAGGCCGCCAAGAAGGTCACCGTCGACACCGACCTCGACGCCGCCGACCTCAAGAAGCTGGTCAAGGGCTTCAAGAAGATCGTCGCGAAGGAGGCCGGCCGCGAGTTCCCGCAGGACGCCCGCGAGCAGATGGACCTCGCCGTCGAGGCCGTCTTCAACTCCTGGAACACCGACCGCGCCAAGCTCTACCGCCGCCAGGAGCGCATCCCCGGCGACCTGGGCACCGCCGTCAACATCTGTTCCATGGTCTTCGGCAACCTCGGCCCCGACTCCGGCACCGGCGTCGCCTTCACCCGCGACCCCGCCAGCGGCCACCAGGGCGTCTACGGCGACTACCTGCAGAACGCCCAGGGCGAGGACGTCGTCGCGGGCATCCGCAACACCGTGCCGCTCGCGGACCTGGAGGCCATCGACAAGGCCTCGTACGACCAGCTCATGACGATCATGGAGACGCTGGAGACCCACTACAAGGATCTCTGCGACATCGAGTTCACCATCGAGCGCGGCCAGCTGTGGATGCTCCAGACCCGCGTCGGCAAGCGCACCGCCGGCGCCGCGTTCCGCATCGCCACCCAGCTCGTCGACCAGGGCCTCATCGACGAGGCGGAGGCCCTCCAGCGCGTCACCGGGCACCAGCTGGCGCAGCTGATGTTCCCGCGGTTCGACGAGGACGCCAAGACGACCCTGCTGGGCCGCGGCATCGCCGCCTCCCCGGGCGCGGCCGTCGGCAAGGCCGTCTTCGACTCCTACACGGCCGTCAAGTGGTCCCGCTCCGGCGAGAAGGTCATCCTGATCCGCCGCGAGACCAACCCCGACGACCTCGACGGCATGATCGCCTCCGAGGGCATCCTGACCTCGCGCGGCGGCAAGACCTCGCACGCCGCCGTCGTCGCCCGCGGCATGGGCAAGACCTGCGTCTGCGGCGCCGAGGAACTCGACGTCGACACCAAGCGCCGCCGCATGACGGTCGGCGAGACGGTCATCGAAGAGGGCGACGTCGTCTCCATCGACGGCTCCACCGGCAAGGTCTACCTCGGTGAGGTACCCGTCGTACCGTCCCCGGTCGTCGAGTACTTCGAGGGCCGCATGCACGCCGGCGCCGACGACGCCGACGAGCTCGTCGCCGCCGTGCACCGGATCATGGCGTACGCGGACCGCGTCCGCCGCCTGCGGGTGCGCGCCAACGCCGACAACGCCGAGGACGCGCTGCGCGCCCGCCGCTTCGGCGCCCAGGGCATCGGCCTGTGCCGCACCGAGCACATGTTCCTCGGCGAGCGCCGCGAACTGGTGGAGCGGCTGATCCTCGCGGACACCGACGAAGAGCGCGAGGCGGCACTCAGTGCCCTCCTGCCGCTGCAGAAGAAGGACTTCGTCGAGCTGTTCGAGGCGATGGACGGCCTGCCCGTCACGGTCCGCCTGCTCGACCCGCCGCTGCACGAGTTCCTGCCCGACATCACCGAGCTGTCGGTGCGCGTCGCCCTCGCCGAGTCCCGCAAGGACGCCAACGAGAACGACCTGCGCCTGCTCCAGGCCGTGCACAAGCTGCACGAGCAGAACCCGATGCTGGGTCTGCGCGGCGTCCGCCTCGGCCTGGTCATCCCCGGGCTGTTCAAGATGCAGGTCCGGGCGATCGCCGAGGCCGCGGCCGAGCGCAAGAACGCCAAGGGCGACCCGCGCGCCGAGATCATGGTCCCGCTCGTCGGTACCGTGCAGGAGCTGGAGATCGTCCGCGACGAGGCCGACCAGGTCATCGCCGAGGTCGAGGCCGCCACCGGCACGAACCTCAAGCTGACGATCGGCACGATGATCGAGCTGCCGCGCGCCGCGCTGACCGCCGGCCAGATCGCCGAGGCCGCGCAGTTCTTCTCCTTCGGCACGAACGACCTGACCCAGACGGTGTGGGGCTTCTCCCGCGACGACGTCGAGGCCAGCTTCTTCACCGCGTACCTGGAGAAGGGCATCTTCGGGGTCTCGCCGTTCGAGACCATCGACAAGGACGGCGTCGGCGCCCTCGTCCGCAGCGCCGTCCAGGCCGGCCGGGCCACCCGCCCGGACCTCAAGCTCGGCATCTGCGGCGAGCACGGCGGCGACCCGGAGTCGGTGCACTTCTTCCACGAGGTCGGCCTCGACTACGTCTCCTGCTCGCCCTTCCGGATCCCGGTGGCGCGCCTGGAGGCGGGCCGCGCGGCCGCCGAGTCGAAGGGCTCCGACAGCCGCTGATCCCGGGCCGTCACCGGCCCCCGAGACCGCGCCCTCCCCGGGTTCCCTGACTGCCCGGGGCGGGCGCGTCCTTCTATTCGAAGGTCCCGTTCCGCAAAGTATTCAACAAAGTTTTACGGCGCCAGGCGGCGGACGGATCCCCACCCGTCCGCCGCCTGGCGCCTATCTGCCAGGCACGTCGGCGCTTCCCTGTGCGACCGACCGCCAGGCCCCGCAAAGCCCCCCACGGCCTTCACGGAGCGTTTCGGTCGCACCGGAGTGTGCCTGGCGGAGTACAGGATTTCGCTTGTCACGCCCCTGCCGAAAGGGGTTTCAACTGTGGCCGAAAGGGCGTGGTGACCACGTGTGACGGCATGCATACTCATGGGGCGGGGGGATTGCGGTTGCACAGCTGGGGGTTCGGTGCTTCGTATCCATTTCACTGGAGTGGACCTGGCACGCGTACGGATGGCAGGGCGTCCCGATGCGTTGTGGGAAACGATTCTTAGTTTTCATCGCTTAAGAGACCGGCGCGATGCCCGGCTCTTCGGCGAATGGCGGACGGAAACCCGTAGCCGGTTGAATAGTGAAACAAGGCTGCTCGGTGCCTTGATACCGGCGCGCGGCTATTTCCCGGATTTCCTGACGCCCGCCGAGGGACAGTACGGCTGGGACGTCGGCCTCGACGCGCTGCGCGGGCTGCGCCCCGAACGGCTGCGGCGCGAGCTGTCCCTCGTCGGCGCGGGCGCCGGAGCGGGCTTCGGCGCCGCCTTCGGGACGCCGCCGCCGACACGGCTGCGGGAGTTCATGGACGGCGGCACCAAACACATGCCCCGGCTGCTGAACGAACTGCGCGGATACCACCGGGCGGCCGTGGAGCCCTACTGGACGCACATCCAGGCCCAGATCGAGGCCGAGCGGGCCGCACGCGGACGGGCCCTGCTCGACGGCGGCGCGGACGAACTCCTCGCCTCACTGCCGCCGATGCTGCGCTGGCGGGCGCCCGTCCTGGAATGCGAGTACCCCGTGGACCGGGACGTACGGCTGCGCGGGCGCGGGCTGCTGCTCCAGCCGTCCTTCTTCTGCCGGCGCACCGCCGTGACCCTGCACGACCCGGAGCTGCCGCCGGTGCTGGTCTACCCGGCCGCCGCCCAGCTGGCCTCCGCCTCGGGCGGGGGCGAGTCCGCCCGGCCGGAGGAACAGCGCCAGCGCACCCTGGGCAAGCTGGTGGGCCACACCCGGTCGGTGGTGCTGCGGGCCATAGGGGACGGGGCCACCACCAGCGAACTGGCCCGCCGGGCCGGGGTCTCCCTGGCCTCGGCGAGCCAGCACGCCTGCGTCATGCGCGAAGCGGGCCTGGTCACCACCCTGCGCCACGGCAACGCGGTCCTGCACACGGTGACCCCGCTGGGCGCGGCCCTCCTCAAGGGCGGCGCCGTGGCCTCCTGACGGGGCTCCCGCGCCTCCGGGGCGCCGGCGGCGCGCCCTTCGGCCCGGGAGCCCCGCGGAGGGCCCGGGCGGGGGCGTCAGGTCCGGAAGGGGCCCGTCACCTCGTAGGTGATGCCGTTGGCGGAGCTGCCGGTCGTGCCGCGCTGGCTGCTGAAGTACAGGCGGTTGCCGGCGGGGGAGAAGGCCGGGCCGGTGATCTCCGAGGAGGACTGGCCGGTGATCCGCAGGAACGGGGCCACCACGTCGTCCGGGGTGATCACGCAGATCTCCATGGTGCCGCCGTCCTCGGCGACGTACAGGTCGCCGTACGAGGACCCGGTCACGTTGTCGACCCCCGTCAGCGGGGCCGCGCCGCCGGGGACGAGGGAGTCGTCGTAGGCCAGCTCGTACGTGCTGGTGGCGAGGTTGAGCTGCCAGACCCGGTTGTCGCCCTTGGTGGTGAACCAGACGGTGTCGTTCGCGTAGTGGCAGCCCTCGCCGCCGTTGAACTTCTTCGACCCCGAGACCTGGCTGCGGGTGACCGTCGGCGAGCCGTCCGGGTCGGGCACGTTGGCCCAGGTGAAGGAGCCCGAGGAGGCCGTGCCGGCCTTGAGGACCTGGAGGGTGCCGGAGGACAGGTCGCCCCAGGTGGTGGGGACGAACCGGTAGAAGCAGCCGTTCGTCTCGTCCTCGGTCAGGTAGACCACCTTGCGCACGGGGTCGGCGGCGGCCGCCTCGTGCTTGAAGCGGCCCATCGCGGGGCGCTGGACGGAGGCGGTGATCCCGTACGGGTCCGTCTCGTAGACGAAGCCGCGGTCCACCTCCTCGCACGACAGCCAGGTGTTCCAGGGGGTCTTGCCGCCCGCGCAGTTCTGGCGGGTGTTCGACAGGATCCGGTAGGCGCCGGTGACGGTGCCGGAGGAGTTGAACTTCACCGCGCCGGCCCCGCCGGACGGGTTGACCTCCGAGTTGGATACGTAGATCCAGCCGGTGCCGTCGGGGAAGCAGGCACCGCCGTCGGGGGCGCTGTGCCAGGTGTACGAGGTGCCGGAGACGGTCTGGCCGGAGCGGGCGATCACCCGGCTGGTGAACCCGGCGGGCAGCATGATGCCGTTCGCGTCGGCCGCGCCGAGCGCCCCGTAGGGGCCGGCGCCGGGCTGGGCGGGTGCCGCGTAGGCGGCCCCCCGCATCAACGTGCCCCCGAAGGCGGCGGCGGACGAACCGATGACAGCACCGCGCAGGAAGGTACGACGTTCCACGGTCACTCCTGTGGGAGGAAGGCCCCGCGTCCGGTCGGGCGCGAGGTCGCATGCGTCGAGGAACCTAGAGGCGTCGAGTTGACGTGACGTCAATTCCTCATGACGCAGGAGCGACCGGCACGCGGTCAATCCTCCGGCGGCGACTTCCGTACACCCGGCCGTTCCCTCCGCGGCGCCCCGCGGCGGCCCCGCGGCCCCCGGAGCCGCCCGCCCCGGGCGGAAACGGCGGACAGCGCGCCCGGGCCGGAGCGCTGGGCGGGGCGGCCGGGGCAGCGCTCTGACCTGCGGTTTCGTGAAGCGGCCGGAATCGTCGAAAAAACTTCGCCGGGCGCCGATGAGTTTTCCCGGCGGCCCCCGTCTACCTCTCGAACCGCACGGAACGGCGCTGCGGGACCACACGAGAGAAGAGGGACCGAGATGTCGGCCACCGCCCGCACCATGATCTTCGTCAACCTGCCGGTCAAGGACCTGGACGCCAGCAAGGCCTTCTGGGGGAAGCTCGGCTACTCCTTCAACGCCCAGTTCAGCGACGAGAACTGCGCCTCCATGGTGATCAGCGACACGATCGTCGCGATGCTGCTGACCGAGGCCCGCTACAAGGACTTCACCCACAAGGAGATCGCCGACGCCACCCGCACCTCCGAGGTGCTGCTGTGTCTGAGCTCCCCGAGCCGCACCGCGGTCGACGAGCTCGTCGACGGGGCCGTGGCGGCCGGGGCCACCGAGCCCCGCCCGGCCCAGGACCACGGCTTCATGTACGGGCGGGCCTTCGACGACCTCGACGGCCACACCTGGGAGATCATGTGGATGGACCCGGCCGCCGTCCAGGGCTGAGCACCGCACCGCTCACGAGGTCGCGGCGGTCCGCACCGGGTAGGTCCGGACCGCCACCTCCCCGTCGTCCAGGCAGCGGCCCGACTCCAGGTCGAAGCGCTGCTTCAGCAGCGGCGAGGCCACGAACGGCCGCCCCGCCTCGCAGCCCACCAGACCCCGCGACAGCACGTGCGCCCCGGTGAAGGGGTCCCGGTTGCCGATGGCGTACGGGCGCCCCGAGCGGTCGACGAACACCGCGGCCTGGCTCCCGTCGGGCAGCAGGGCCGCGACCCCGCGCCCGGGGACCAGCGCGGACAGTTCGCACACCGTCAGCCAGCCTTCGGCCACCCGCAGTTCGACGGTCATCGGACGGCTCCTCCTATGGTCAGGACGGCCAGGTCGGGCTTGACCTGGTCGCGTTCGGGGACGAACTTCACGGTCGGGTCCGGGGCGCCGGGCGCGTTGACGAACGACACGAACCGGCTCAGCCGCACCGGATCCCGGAGCGTCTCGGCCCATTCGTCCCGGTAGTGCGCCACGTGCGCGGCCATCAGCGACTCCAGCTCGGCGCACAGTCCGAGGGAGTCGTGCACGATCACGTCCCGCAGGTGGGACAGCCCGCCCTCCAGCCGGTCCAGCCAGGTGGAGGTCCGCTCCAGCCGGTCGGCGGTGCGGATGTAGAACATCAGGAACCGGTCGATCAGCCGGACCAGTTCGGCGTCCGACAGGTCCTGGGCGAGGAGGTCCGCGTGGCGCGGGGTGGCCCCGCCGTTGCCGCCGACGTAGAGGTTCCAGCCGCTCGCCGTCGCGATGACCCCGAAGTCCTTGCTCTGCGCCTCCGCGCACTCGCGGGCGCACCCCGAGACCGCCGACTTCAGCTTGTGCGGGGCGCGCAGGCCCCGGTAGCGCAGCTCCAGGTCGATGGCCATCCGCACGCTGTCCTGGACCCCGTAGCGGCACCAGGTCTGCCCCACGCAGGACTTCACGGTCCGCAGGGCCTTCCCGTACGCGTGCCCGGACTCGAAACCGGCGTCGACGAGCCGGGCCCAGATCCGCGGCAGCTGGTCGACGCTCGCGCCGAACAGGTCGATGCGCTGCCCGCCGGTGATCTTCGTGTAGAGGCCGAAGTCGCGCGCCACCTCGCCGATCACGATCAGCTTGTCGGGGGTGATCTCGCCGCCCGGGATGCGCGGGACGACCGAGTACGAGCCGTTGCGCTGGAGGTTCGCGAGGAAGTGGTCGTTGGTGTCCTGGAGCGCGGCCTGCTCTCCGTCCAGGACGTACCCGCTGGCGCCGAGCGCGGGGGCGAGCGAGGCGATGATCGAGCCGACGGTGGGCTTGCAGACCTCGCAGCCGTCACCGCCGCGCGCCTCCGGCCGGCCGTGGCCGTCCAGGATCTCCTCGTACGAGACCAGCCGGCGGGTGCGGACGATCTCGTACAGCTCGGCCCGGGTGTACGGGAAACAGCCGCACAGCCCCTTGTCGGCGGCGGCCGGCAGCAGCTGCCCGATCACCTTGACGCAACTGCCGCAGCCGGTGCCCGCCTTGGTGCACTTCTTCACCTCGGGCAGCGTCGCGCAGGCGGTGATGGCCTGCTTCGTGACGTTGTGGCAGGAGCAGACCACCGCACTGTCGGGGAGCGCCGACGGGCCGAGCTGGGCCGCGGGGCCGAGACCGGCGGGCAGCACCAGCTGCTCGGGGGCGACGGGCGGCACGCTGCCGGTGAGCGGGCGCAGCAGGCCGTACGCGTCGGCGTCCCCCACCAGGACCCCGCCGAGCAGGACCCCCTCGGGGGAGACCACCAGCTTCTTGTAGACGCCGGAGCGGGAGTCCGACCAGACGACGTCGAGGCTGCCGGGGGCGCTGCCGTGGGCGTCGCCGAAGGAGGCCACGTCCACGCCGAGCAGCTTGAGCTTCGTGGAGAGGTCGGCGCCCGTGAACTCCTTCTCGCGGCCCAGGAGGTCCTCGGCGGCGGTCTCCGCCATCTCGTAGCCGGGCGCGACCAGTCCGTACACCCGGCCGTCGCAGGCCAGCGCGCACTCGCCGATCGCGTAGACGCGCGGGTCGGAGGTGCGGCAGCGGGAGTCGACGGCGATGCCGCCGCGTTCGCCGACGTCGAGGAGGGCCTCGCGGGCGAGCTGGTCGCGGGGGCGGACCCCGGCGGAGAAGACGACCAGGCCGGTGTCGACCGTGGAGCCGTCGGAGAGCCGCATTCCGCTGACGGAGCCGTCCTCGCCGGTGAGCACCTCCTGGGTGCCGACGCCCGTGTGCACGGTCAGGCCCATGGACTCGACGGTGCGCAGCAGGGCGGCGCCGCCGCCCTCGTCGACCTGCACGGGCATCAGGCGCGGCGCGAACTCCACGATGCGGGTGGCGAGCCCCAGCCCCTTCAGGGCGCCGGCCGCCTCCAGCCCGAGGAGGCCGCCGCCGACGACGGCTCCGCTGGTCCGGGTCCTCGCGTACTCCTCGATCGCGAGGAGGTCCTCGATGGTGCGGTAGACGAAGCAGCCGGGGGCGTCCTTGCCCGGGACGGGCGGCACGAAGGGGTAGCTGCCGGTGGCCAGGACGAGCACGTCGTACGGGAAGACCCGCCCGGAGCGGGAGGTCACGGTGCGGGCCGCGCGGTCGATGCGCTCGGCCGGGTCGCCGAGGTGCAGCTCGATGCCGTTGTCCCGGAGGAACCCGGCCGGCGTCAGGGAGAGGTCCTCGGCGCTCGACCCGGAGAAGTACGAGGTCAGGTGGACGCGGTCGTACGCGGGCCGGGGCTCCTCGCACAGCACGGTGATCCGGTGCGTGGCGGTGGCGCCGCGTTCGGCGAGCGCCTCCAGGTAGCGCTGGCCGACCATGCCGTGCCCGATGAGCACGATCGCGGGCAGGGGCTCGGTCATGTCAGTGGCCTCCGTCGTCGGTGAGCGGGCGGAACAGTTCGTGCGGGGACTCGTCGCCCTCGTACCGGCTCGCCAGCCCTCCGCCGATCACCGCCACACGCTGCTCCGAGGTCATGGCACGAGCGTGAGCGGCCGCTGTTTCCCCTCGGCATCGCCCCTGTTACCCGGACGGAACACCGGCCTCAGCGCCCGGATTAAGGGCCGGTGAGGCGTCCCTCAAGGCCGCCTTAAGGATCATCCGGAGCACCCGGACGGCGCCCGGAGGCCGCTTAGCGTGGGCGCCATGCGAGATGCGGCGGTGCGGGTCAAGGGCGGGATGCTGGGCGGAGCGGGGCTGGTGACCCTGCTCTGGGCGGCCCAGGTGCGCCCCTCGGCCCGGCTCGACGCGCTCTTCGCCACCGCCGCGCACCTGACCGGGCTGCTCGCCGGGTACGGGGTCCTCGTCCTGCTGTTCCTCATGGCCCGGGTACCGGCCGTGGAACACGGCGTCGGCGCCGACCGGCTCGCCCGCTGGCACGCGCTCGGCGGGCGCCACGTCCTGCTCCTCTGCTTCGGGCACGGGCTGTTCGCCCTGCTCGGATACGCCGTGCACGAGGGCGTCGACGTGGTCTCCGCCGTCCGGGACCTGCTCGGCTACCCCGCGCTCGCCGCCGCCGCGGCCGGGACCGCCCTGCTGGCCGCGGTCGGTGTGACCTCCGCCCGCGCCGTACGCCGCCGCGTCCCCCACGAAACCTGGCGCGGGGTGCACCTGTTCGTCTACCTCGCCGCCGCCCTGGGCTTCGTCCACCAGCTCGCCGGGCCCGACCTGGCGGTGGCCGCCTGGTTCTGGGCCCTCGCCCACGCCGTCGTCGCCGTCCTGCTGGTCTGGTACCGCGCCGTGGTCCCGGTACGGCAGGCCCTGCGGCACGCGCTGCGGGTCGCCGAGGTGCGCGTCGAGGGGCCCGGGGTGGTCTCCGTCGTCATGTACGGGCAGCACCTCGGCGAACTGCGCGCCGAGCCGGGACAGTTCCTGCGCTGGCGCTTCCTCCAGCGCAGGCTCTGGTACACGGCCCTGCCGTTCTCCCTCTCCGCACCCGTCAGCGAGGGCCGCCTGCGCATCACCGTCAAGGCGCTCGGCGGCCACTCCCGCCGCATCCGCCGGCTGCGCCCCGGTACGCGGGTCCTCGCCACCGGGCCGTTCGGGGCGCTCACCGCCGCCCGGCGGACCCGGACCAAGGTGCTGCTGATCGCCGGCGGGGTCGGGATCACCCCGATGCGGGCCCTGTTCGAGACGCTGCCCGGCGGGCCGGGGGACGTCACCCTGCTCTACCGGGCCGGCGCCGAGGAGCAGCTCGTGCTGCGGGCCGAGCTGGAGGCCATCGCCGCCGAGCGGCAGGCGGGGCTGCACTACCTGCTCGGGCCGTCCGGGGCCGCGTACGATCCGCTCGCCCCGCAGGCGCTGACCGGGCTGGTGCCGGACCTCGCGGAGCACGACGTGTACCTGTGCGGGCCGCCCGGGATGGCGGAGGCGACCCGGGCCGCGCTGCTGCGGGCCGGGGTGCCGGCCGGCCGCGTCCACTCGGAGTGCTTCAGCTTCTGACGGGCCACCCGCGCTCCGCCACCCCGCTCGCGGCCACCGGCGCCGCTGCGCCCCAACGCCCCCTTCCGTACGCCCCGTTCGGTACGCCCCCGTTCCGTACGCCCGCTCCACGAGCCCGCCGAGAGGTCACCGTCCCATGCGTCACCCCCTGCACGTCACCCTGCCGCCGTCCGCGACGGCGCCCGCGGTCCCGGTGGGGCCGGCCCGGCACCGCAAGCCGCGGCGGGAGTCCGTCCTGCGGGCCGGGCTGGACGCGCTGGCCCGGGTACCGCCCGCGCGGCGGCTGGCGGCGGGGCTCGGGCTGGCCGGGGTACTCGTCGCGACCGGGCTGACGGCCGTCGTGGATCCGGCGGCGCCGGTGGCCCCGGACCGGGTCCCGGCCCGGCAAAGCTCAACCTTTGCGCAAGTTTCCGGCGATTGATGGCCGCTGCACCGATCCGCTCCATAGGGTCGGGCCGTGCCTGACATATCGACGACGATGATCATCGTGCTGTGCGTGGCCGCCGCGGCGGCCGGCTGGATCGACGCCGTGGTGGGCGGGGGCGGACTGCTGCTCCTGCCCGCCCTGCTGCTCGGCCTGCCGAACGCCCACCCCGCGACCGTGCTCGGGACGAACAAGGCCGTGGCCATCGTCGGCACGGCCGGCGCTGCCGTCACGTACGCCCGCAAGGCCCCGGTGGACGTGAAGACCGCCGTCCGGATCGGCCTGGCCGCGCTCGCCGGGTCGATGGGCGGTGCCGCGCTCGCCGGCGGGATCAGCAAGGACGCCCTGCGGCCGCTGATCATGGTCGTCCTGGTGGTGGTCGGCGCCGTGGTGATCTTCAAGCCCGGTTTCGGTACCGCCCCCTCCGCCTCGCCCGTGTCCCGCGGCCGGATCCTGCTGACCATCGCCCTGGCGGGTCTGGGCATCGGCTTCTACGACGGCCTCATCGGACCCGGCACCGGCACCTTCCTGGTGCTCGCCCTCACCGCGCTGCTCCACCTCGACCTGGTCACGGCCTCCGCCACCGCCAAGATCGTCAATACCTGCACGAACGCCGGCGCGCTCGCGATGTTCGCCTACCAGGGCATGGTGCTCTGGCAGCTGGCCGCGCTGATGGCGGTCTTCAACCTCGCCGGCGGCATGATCGGCGCCCGGATGGCCCTCAAGAAGGGCAGCGGCTTCGTCCGCGGCGTCCTGCTGACGGTCGTGGGCGCGCTCGTCGTCAAGCTCGGCCTGGAGCAGTGGGGATGAGCGGGGATGAGCAGGGGATGAGTACGGCCTGACGGTCAGGCCAGGTCGAGCACGGCCTTGCCGTGGAGCCGGCGGTCGAGCAGGGCCCCGACCGCCTCCCCGGCCCCGTCCCAGCCGCCGCGCCAGGCGATCTGCGGGTCGAGCCCGCCGGAGGCCACCAGGGCCGCCAGGTGGGTCAGGTCCGGCGCCAGGCCGGTGCAGGCGGGCAGGAAGAACGTGGTGAGGGTCCGGTCGTGGCGCCCCTGGTCGCCGAAGAGGGCGCCGTGCGGGAACGTCTCGCCCCGGTCCGTCGCGTGTCCGACGGCGACGAGCGTGCCGTGCTCGGCCAGCCGGGCGTACGCGTCGACCAGCTGCCCGCCGCCGACCAGGTCGACGACGCCGTGCACCGGCTCGTGGACCGCGAGGGGATCCGCGACCACCTCGTGCGCGCCGAGCGCCCGCAGCCCCGGGCCGTGCGCGTCCGGGTCCCCGGTGGAGGCGATGACGTGCGCGCCGCCGAGGCGGGCGAGCTGGACGGCGTACCGGCCCACACCGCCCGTCGCGCCGGTGACCAGCACCCGCGTGCCGAGGATCGGGCCGATCCGCCGCAGCGCGCGCAGGGCGCTGGCGCCCGCCACGGGGACGGTACTGAGGGCGCCCGGATCGGCGCCGACGGGGGTGGTTCCGATCAAGCCGGTGTCCACCGCCCGCAGTTCGGCCCAGCCCCCGTCCGCGCCCAGTGTGACCACGGGAGTGCCGGCGGCCGGACCCGAGCCGTCGGCGGCGGCCCGCTCGACCACGCCGGCGGCGTCCCAGCCGAGCACCGCCCCGTCGGGGGCGTGTTCGAGGCCGTGGCGGACCTCGCCGAAGTTGAGGGAGGTGGCGCGCACCCGGACGAGGGCCTGATGTGCGGCGGGGCGGGGGGCGGGGGCCTCGCCGAGGCGCAGGCCGCCTGGCGCGGAACGGTCGACCAGCAGTGCTCGCATGGGTGGTTCGCCTCTCGTCACGGACCGGCGGCCGCATTTGTGCCACTCAGTGGCATAAACCTATAGGAGGCATTCGCGTCCTGGCTACACTGGCCCCGATGACTACCGAGCCCCTGTCGCCCGCGCCCGCCGAACGCCTGCCCCTGCGCGAACGCAAGAAGATCCGCACCCGGCAGGCGCTGATCGACACCGCCCTGGACCTGTTCACCCGACGGGGCTTCGACGGGGTGACCCTCGACGAACTGTGCGACGCGGTCGAGGTGTCCAAGCGGACGTTCTTCCGCACCTTCACCAGCAAGGAGGACGTCGCGCTGGCACCCGCCCAGGACCTGTGGGCGGCCTTCCTCGACGACCTGGAGACCCGGGAACCCGACGGCCGCCCGGTCATGGAGATGCTCCAGGACGCCCTGCTCGCCGCGCTCGGCACGATGACGGCCGACGGCTGGCCGGACCGGGTCCGGCTCGGCCGGCGGCTCGCCGCCGAGACCCCCTCGATCCGCGCCCACGGCCTGGCCTTCTGCGACCGCACCACCGGCACGGCGCTCGCGACCCTGCACCGGCGGCTCGCCTTCGCGGACCCCGCCGACCTGCGTCCACGACTGGCCCTGGACCTCCTCGTCGCGGCGTTCCACTGCGCCCTGGACACCTGGACCGCGTCCGCGGACGCCCCGTCGCGCGCCGCCCTGGCCGCCCGTCTCCGCGAGGCCTTCGCCGCGGTCCCGGGCACCCTGACCCTGACGGCCGCCCCGCGCGCCGGCTCGGCCGGTACCTCCCCTAGTACGTCCCCGTGAGGTGGGCGAAGACGACCACGTTGCCCTGGTAGCCGGTGCGCGGGGAGAAGCCGCCGCCGCAGGTGATCACGCGGAGCTCGGCGCGCGGCGATGCCCCGTACACGCGGCTGTCGGGGAAGGCCTTGGCGTCGTAGACCTCGACGGCGTGGACCGTGAAGACGGCGGTGCGTCCGTCCTCGCGCGCGACCTCGATCGCGGCTCCCCGGCGCAGCGCGCCCAGGTGGTAGAAGACGGCCGGGCCGGTGGCGTGGTCCACGTGCCCGGCGACGACGGCGGTGCCCGTGGCGCCGGGGGTGGTCCCCTCGCGGTACCAGCCCGCGAGGTCACCACGGGCCGGCGGCGGCACTTCGAGGCCGCCGTCGCGGTCCAGGCCGAGGCCGGTCAGCGGCGCGTCCACACGGATCGATGGGATCCGGATCCGGGTGGGCGGGGAGCCGGGGAGCGGGTCGATGCTCCCGGGAAAGGCCGCCTGCGCGCTCAGCGCCTCGCCGGGTGAGGGCAGCGGGGGCCCGACGGTCTCGCCGGAGCCGCTGCTGACGAGCCAGACGCCGACGCAGGCGGCGAGGGCGACGAGACCGCCGCGTCGGGAGGTCCGCCCGGAGGTGTCCATGGCTGCCCCCTCGTCTCGCCGTTCCTGTGACTGGCCGTCGCCCGGCCCCGCGAACGGGGGGGACCTCGCGGGGCGGGCGACGGGGGACGGTACCGGTCGGACCGCGGCCGGAGCCGCGGTGGGCGTCCGTCAGCTCCGCGTGCCGCTCGCCCGGCGACGCAGGAGCCAGGTACCGCCGACGGCGGCAGCGGCCAGTACGGCCACTCCCGCCGCGATCTTGGCGGGGTCGGAGGCGGTGGTCGTCCCACCGCCCACCCCGGTGCGTACGTGGCCCTGCGGGCCGCGTTCGGTGACGGCCAGGTCGCCGGTCGCGAACTTGCCGTTCGCGCAGGTCACACCGATGCCGTAGGTGCCGGACCGGGTGCCGTGGGCGACCTGGAACTGCCCCACGACCACCTCCTTGTGGGTGCCCGGCGCCAGCTTGAACCGTCCTCCGCCGACCGTGCTCGCATCGCCCTCGGCGTGGCTGCCCTTGCCGCAGGCCGTGGTGTTGACCGTGACGGTGGCGCCCGCCGCGGCCGACTTCGGCCAGACCTCCAGGACGGCGAAGTCCCCGGGCGCGAACGCGGTCATGCCGAGGTCCGCGGCGGCGACCGCTCCGGCGACCGGACCCGCGAAGGCGGCGGCGGTCAGCGCGGTGGCGGTGAGCACGTGGGCGGTGCTGCGGCGCATGGGAACTCCTGAGGGCACGGGGTCGTGTCTCGAGGAAAACCGGGGTGCCCGCCCCGCGCCTGCTGAGCCTCCGTCAGATACCCGGGCGGTCATCCGCCGGACCGGCATCCGCCCACGTCAGAGGCCCTGAACGGCCATCCGTGTCACCCCACCCCGTCCGGGTGACAACACCCCGCCCAAGCCCCGCCCAAGCCCCGCCCAAGCCCCGTCCGCGCCCCCGCACGCCCCGTCCGCGCCCCACCCGCACGCCCCGCGCGTCACGCCGCCGGCAGGGTCACCGTGGCCGCCGCGCCCGAAGGGGCCGGGTTGGAGAGGGTCACCTCGGCGCCGATCACCTGGGCCTGCCCGAAGGCGATGGTCAGCCCCAGCCCCGTGCCCTGCCCCCGCTCCGCCGCGCCCGTCACGAACCGCCGCGGCCCCTCCCGCAGCAGCGTCCCGGGGAAGCCCGGACCCCGGTCCCGGACGGTGACCGAGGTCCCGGACACCGTCACCGTCACCGGCTCGCCCCCGTGCCGGCGGGCGTTCACCAGCAGGTTCGTCAGGATCCGCTCCAGGCGCCGCACGTCGGTGCGCACCCACGCCCCGTCCCCGACGTCCGTGCCCGTCACCTCGGCCGTCACCCCGGACCGCCGCGTGATCGAGACGACCAGCGGGCGCAGCCGGTGCGCCTCCAGCCGCGGTTCCTCCCGGTCCGCGTCCAGCCGGGCCACTTCCAGCAGGTCCTCCGTCAGCGTCCGCAGCGCCGCGACCCGGTCGCGCACCAGCTCCGTCGGCCGCCCGGCCGGCAGCAGCTCGGCCGCCGTGTGCAGTCCCGTCAGCGGGGTCCGCAGCTCGTGCGCGACGTCGGCGGTGAACCGCTGCTCCGCCTCCAGCCGCCGCTGGAGGCTCGCCGCCATCGTGTCGACCGCCGAGGCCAGCTCGGTCACCTCGTTGCGGGTGCCGGGTACTCCGGACGGCCCGATCCGCGCGTCCAGGTCGCCCGCGCTGATCTTGCGCGCCGTCTCCGCCGCGGTCCGCAGGTCCTTGCTCAGCCGGCTCGCCAGCAGCGCCCCGCCGACCGCCGCCAGCGCCACGACCCCCGTCCCGGAGGCGATCAACCAGCCGTCCAGTTCCTCCAGTTCGGCCTGTTCGCCGGCCAGCGAACGCCGCACCGTCAGGACGTGCGAGCCGCCGATCGGCCGCGCCGCCCACACCGCCGGCCGCGGCCCGCCGAGGTCCAGGTAGGTGGTGCGCCGGCCGTCGAGGGCCGCCGCGCGCAGGGCCGGGGGCACGGCCGGGCAGTCGATCCGGGCGTCGGCCTCTCCGACCTTGTCGGAGTCGAGCCTGCCGGTGAGCTCGTACACCTGCCGTACGCGGACCAGCTGTTCGGTCGCGCTCTTGCGGGCGGCGTCGGCCACCTGGCGGACCCGCGCCTCGTGGATCAGGACGCCGATGGTGACCGCGACCAGCGAGCAGCCCACGGCCAGCAGGGCGGCGATCTTCCACCGCAGCCCCAGCGACCGGACCGCCCGCCGGCCGTGCCGCAGCATGGCTCTCACCGGGCGTCCCGTCCCGCGGCGGCGTCGTGCGACGGCGCGGGGGATCCGGACGCGGGGCCCGGCAGGGACTTGTTGAACCGCCGCTCGTCGCTGACGACCGTCATCCGTTCGCCGTCCCAGCGGTAGCGGACGGCCTGTTCGGAGCCGTCGTCGGCGGCCGTGCGGATCAGCAGGTCCTGTCCGACGGACTCGGCGGCCATCCGCCGCCCGAGGGTGAACAGGACGGGGACGACGCGTTTGCCCCGGGCGACGTACACGCTCAGCGCGGTGCGGCCGCTCTCCGTGTCGGCGGCGACGACGAGTTCCTTCCCGCCGTCTCCGGTCAGGTCCGCGTAGGCGGCGGGCCGTACGCCCGCGCCGCCCGGAGCGTTGATCCTCCCCTTGCCCAGGAACTGCCGCATCCGCTTGTCGGCCCGTACGACGTCCAGCGCGTTCAGCGCCGTGATGCCCCCGGGCCCCACCTCGGGCCCGTTCGGCAGCGGCGCGGGCGGTGGCATCCGGGTGGCGGTGGCGGCGCCGGGGGCCTGCGGCGACTTCCCCGCCCAGGCCGGCCACAGGGGCTCGGGCCGCGGCTGCGCCGACACCGGGGGCGCGGGTTCGCCCGCGGCGAGTCCGCCGGGTGCGGCGCAGCCCCCGACGGCCAGTGCGGCTGCCAGTACGGCTGTCACGGCGGCCGGCAGGGCTGCGGCGCGGAGCGGCGGGGCGGCGGGGGAGCGGCGCGGGGTGCGTGTCATGGGGGAGGAAGCCGTCGGGTGAGGGGGCCGCGGGGCGCGGCGCGGGGGGTGCGTACGGTGTGAGCCGAAGTCAGTGTGTGTCGAGGGAGGGCCCCGTGGCATCGGTCGATCGGCCAGAATCCGGCATCCTGCCGTTCTTCGTGTACGGGACGCTGCGGCCGGGCGAGGTCAACCACGACCTGTTCCTGCGGGGCCGTACCGCCGCCGAGGAACCGGCCCTGCTGCCGGACGCGGCCCTGTACGACGGCCCCGGCTACCCGTACGCGGTCGACCGCCCCGGCGCGGTGATCGCCGGTGAGCTGGTCACCGCGCTGCCGGACGCGTACGGGGAACTGCTGGCCGCGCTGGACCTGCTGGAGGAGTACGGGGGACCGGGCCGCCCCGGGAACCTCTACGACCGGGTCGCCCGCGAAGCGCTCCGCCCCGACGGCAGCCGGGTCCGGGCCTGAGTCTACCTGGCGGCCGCGCCGCTGGCCCGCCGCCTGGCCGGCTCGGGCACCGAGATCCCGGGCGGGGACTGGCTCCACCGCGCGTGATCCCGGGTCGTTAGAGCCCTTCCGCGCCGCGGTTGCGCAGCCGCTGCCCGTACTGCTGGAGCACCCACAGCTCTTCCTGGACGGCGGCCTGCTGCTCCGGGGGAGCGTGCGGGCCCAGCCGGGACATGGTGCCCTGGACCTCGTGGACCCGGCGGTCGACGGCGCGCAGGCGGACCTGCACCAGCTGGACCCCGGCATAGATCTCGTCGACGGTCTTGGCGTGGATGGCTTCGACGGCCAGCTCCGTCACCAGGGCGCGGACGGTGTCGTTGGGCGCCGCCTCGCGGACCCGGATCAGGTAGTCGTCCGTGCCCTGGGCGGCGCCGCCGGCGTCCTGGATGGCCTGGCGGACCGCCGCGTAGGGCGGGGCGGTGAACTCGTCGATGCCGTACGCGTCGAAGGCGGGGGAGACCAGGGCCGGCCGCTGGAGCGCGAGCTTGAGGAGCTCGCGCTCGGTGCGGTGGGCGGGGCTGCGCAGGTTCAGCGCGGGACCGCCGGCCTGGGCCGCGGCCGGGGCCGCGGGGGCGGGCTCGTGGGACCGGCCGCCGCCCCGGCCCTGCTGCTGCGGCTGGTTGCCGCGCTCGCGGGCCCAGCGGGCCAGCTGCGCGACCCGCTTGACGACGAACTGCTCGTCGCGGATGCCGAGCATGCCCGCCAGCTGGACGGCCGACTCGTGCTGGATCGCGATGTTCTTGATGTTCGCGACGACCGGGGCCGCCTCGTCCAGCGCGGCCGCCCGCCCCGCCGGGTTCTCCAGGTTGTGCCGGGCCACGATGTGCCGCAGCGCGAACTCGAACAGCGGGGTCCGCGACTCCACGAGCCCCGACACGGCGGCGTCGCCCTGCGCGAGCCGCAGGTCGCAGGGGTCCATGCCGTTCGGGGCGATGGTGATGGAGGTCTCGGCCGCGAACTTCTGGTCGTCCTCGAAGGCCCGCAGCGCCGCCTTCTGCCCGGCCGCGTCCCCGTCGAAGGTGAAGATCACCTCGGCGGTGGCGTTGTCCATCAGCAGCCGGCGCAGGATCTTGATGTGGTCCCCGCCGAAGGCCGTGCCGCAGGTGGCGATGGCCGTGGTCACGCCGGCCATGTGGCAGGCCATCACGTCGGTGTAGCCCTCGACGACCACCGCCCGGGAGGTCTTCGCGATCTCCTTCTTCGCCAGGTCGATGCCGTACAGGACCTGGGACTTCTTGTAGATCGCCGTCTCGGGGGTGTTCAGGTACTTCGGGCCGTTGTCGTCGTCGCGGAGCTTGCGCGCGCCGAAGCCCACCACCTCGCCGCTGATGTCCCGGATCGGCCACATCAGCCGGCCGCGGAAGCGGTCGATGGGCTTGCCGCTGCGGCTGTCCTGGGCGAGCCCCGAGGTGATCAGTTCCTTGTCGCTGAAGCCCTTGCCCCGCAGGAACCGGGTCAGGTGGTCCCAGCCGGCCGGGCTGTAGCCCACGCCGAAGTGCTCGGCCGCCGCCTGGTCGAAGCCCCGCTCCGCCAGGAACCTGCGGCCGATCTCCGCCTCGGCGCCGCCCAGCTGCTCCGCGTAGAAGAGGGCGGCGGCCTTGTGCGCCTCGACCAGGCGGATCCGCTCGCCGCGGCCGCTGGTGCCGGCGGTGTAGCCGCCCTCCTCGTACCGCAGGGTGATGCCGGCCTGGCCGGCCAGGCGCTCGACGGCCTCCGAGAAGGAGAGGTGGTCGATCTTCATGATGAAGTCGAGGGTGTCCCCGCCGGCCTGGCAGCCGAAGCAGTGGTAGAAGCCCTTGCTGGGACTGACCTGGAAGGACGGGGACTTCTCGTCGTGGAAGGGGCACAGGCCCTTGAGGTTGCCGCCGCCGGCGTTGCGCAGCTGGAGGTACTCGGAGACCACGGCGTCGATCGGGACCGCGTCCCGTACCGCCTTCACGTCGTCGTCGTTGATCCGTCCTGCCACCCGTGAAGTCTACGGCCGGGCGCCGACAAACCCGTCAGGCACCCTCCCCGGTGATCAGCGACGCGAGCGGAACGGACGGATCCGCCAGCTTCTCGCGGTCCACCGGGGTCTTCGACCTGATCAGGGCCTGGATGTGCTCGGTGACGTCCCACACGTTCACGTTCATCCCGGCGAGCACCCGGCCCTCCGACAGCCAGAACGCGATGAACTCCCGCTTGCCCGCGTCCCCGCGGATCAGCACCTGGTCGTAGCCGCCCGCCGGGGCGTACCCCGAGTACTCCAGGCCGACGTCGTACTGGTCGGAGAAGAAGTACGGCACCCGGTCGTAACCGACCTCCTGCCCGAGCATCGCCCGCGCCGCGGCCGGACCGCCGTTGAGCGCGTTGGCCCAGTGCTCGACCCGCAGCCGGGTCCCCAGGACGGGGTGGTGCGCGGCCGCCACGTCCCCCACGGCGAAGACGTCCGGGTCCGAGGTGCGCAGGGAGGCGTCCACGGCGATCCCCCCGCCGTGCTCACGGTCCACCAGGGCCAGCCCGGAGGTCTCGGCCAGCGCGGTCCGGGGCGCCGCCCCGATCGCGGCGAGCACCGCGTGCGCCGGGTGCTCCTCGCCGTCGTCCGTACGGGCCGCCAGCACCATTCCGTCGTGGCCGACGATCTCGGTGAGCCGCGCCCCGAAGTGGAACCGGACCCCGTGCTCGGCGTGCAGGTCCGCGAAGAGCCGGCCGATCTCCGGCCCGAGCACCGTGTACAGGGGCGTGGCCTCCGGCTCGACCACGGTGACCTCGGCGCCGTAGCCGCGGGCGGCGGCCGCGACCTCCAGCCCGATCCACCCGGCGCCCGCGATCAGCAGGTGGCCGTTGTCCCGGCCGAGGGAGGCCAGGACGTTGCGCAGCCGCTCGGCGTGCGCGAGCCGCCGCAGGTGGTGCACCCCGGCCAGACCGGTGCCCGGGATGTCGAGGCGCCGCGGCTCGGCACCGGTGGCCAGCAGCAGCTTGTCGTAGTGCAGCAGCGCCCCATCACCCAGGCGCACGGTCTTGTTCTCGCGGTCCAGGTGGACGGCCGGCTGCCCCAGGTGCAGCTCGATGTCCGAGGCCGCGTACCAGGACGGCTCGTGGACGAAGACGCTCTCGCGCTCCTCCTTGCCCGTCAGGTACCCCTTGGACAGCGGCGGCCGTTCGTACGGATGGTCGCGCTCGTCCCCGATCAGGATCACCCTGCCCGTGAACCCTTCGGACCTCAGCGTTTCGGCCGCCTTAGCCCCGGCGAGCCCTGCGCCGACGATGACGAACGTCCGGTGTGCGTCGACCACCTGATGCCTCCTCATAACCTCTCCGTCACATGCGACCACATGCGAGCGTCCCGCACTGAGCCTGTCGCGTGAAGGGGGAGTGGCCCGATCGGCTCACCCTTCGGCGCGTCGCGGGCGTCTGGTGAGGCGGGCGTGCAGCGAGCGGGCGGAAGCGTCGGTGAGCGCCGCGATCTGGTCGATGACCGCGCGTTTCCGCGCCTTGTCGTCCGGCGCCGTGTCGAAGATCGCCCGGAACTGGGGGTCGAGGCCCTCGGGAGCGCGGGCGCTCAGCGCCTCGGCGAGTTCGGCCAGGACGATGCGCTGGTCGGCGCGCAGCCGCTCCTGCTCGTCGCGCTGCATCACGTACAGGTCGGCGACGGCCTTGAGGACGGCGCACTCGTTGCGCGCCTCGCGGGGGACGACCAGCTCGGCCGCGTACCGGGTGAGGCGGCCGGAGCCGTACGCCTCGCGGGTGGCGCCCTCCGCGGCCTGGCAGAACCGGCCGATCAGCTGGCTCGTGGCGTCCTTCAGCCGGGCCTGGGCCACGGCCGAGCCGTCGTACCCGTGGGGCCACCACTCCTGTTCCATCAGCCGGTCCAGGGCCTCGCGGAGCTCCTGGGGGGCGGTGTCGGCGGGCACGTACCGGCCGATGGCGACCTCCCAGATCGCGGCGCGCTCCGGCTCCGCGAAGAGCATGTTCGGGTCGAGGTGCCCGGCGTGCAGGCCGTCCTCGAAGTCGTGCACCGAGTACGCGACGTCGTCGGCCCAGTCCATGACCTGTGCCTCGAAGCACTTGCGGTCGGCGGGCGCCCCGCGCCGCAGCCACTCGAAGACCGGCAGGTCGTCCTCGTAGGCGCCGAACTTCACCGAGTTCGGGTCGGTGGGGTGGCCGCCGCGGGCCCACGGGTACTTGGTCGCGGCGTCCAGGCAGGCGCGGGTGAGGTTGAGGCCGACGCTCACGAGCTCGCCGCTCACCGGATCGGGCACGAACCGCTTGGGCTCCAGCCGTGTCAGCAGCCGCAGTGACTGGGCGTTGCCCTCGAAGCCGCCGCAGTCCTTCGCGAACTCGTTGAGCGCCTCCTCGCCGTTGTGCCCGAAGGGCGGGTGGCCCATGTCGTGGGACAGGCAGGCCGCCTCGACCAGGTCGGGATCGCAGCCGAGGGCGGCGCCGAGCTCGCGCCCGACCTGCGCGCACTCCAGGGAGTGCGTCAGCCGGGTACGGGGGCTCGCGTCCCAGTCGTACGAGCGGGTGCCCGGGGTGACGACCTGGGTCTTCCCGGCCAGGCGGCGCAGAGCGGCGGAGTGCAGCACGCGCGCGCGGTCGCGCTGGAAGGCCGTGCGGCCGGGCTGTTTGTCGGGCTCGGGGGCCCACCGCTCGGTGGCGGCCGGATCGTAGGACGCGTAGGCGGGGGCGTGCGGGGTGCCTTCCATGCTCCGACGTTAACCGGAGTGACCGACAATCCGAGCATTCCGAACGTGCGCGGCCCTTACGCGGTGGCCAGTTCACGGGCCGGCACCCGCCGGGCGAGGGCCTCCTCGTAGCGGAGCAGGACCAGCCGGGCCAGCGCCGGATGGGCGCCGAGCGGGGCGGCGGCCGGACCCGGAGCGGCGGCCGCGCAGGCGGCGGAGAAGCGGCCCGGGGCGGCGAAGTACGAGGCGACCGCGACCCGGTGGTGGCCCCGGGCGGCCAGCGCCCGGACGGCGCCGGGCACGCCGGGCGCGGCGGCGGAGGCGTAGGCGGGGACCACGGGGACCCCGCCGAGCCGTTCCGAGAGCAGGGCGGCGCTGCGCGCGGTGTCGGCGGCGGAGTCCGGGTCGCGGGACCCGGCGGCGGCCAGCACCACCGCCGTCCCGGGGGTCCACCCGGCCTCCAGGAGCCGCTCGTACAGGGCCTCGACGAGCAGCGGGTGCGGGCCGAGCGGGGCGGCGGCCCGGATCCGCAGGTGCCCGGCGCGGGCGGCCGCCGCGGGAAGGTCACGCTTGACGTGGACCCCGCGGCCGAACAGCAGCGGCACGAGCACCGCCTCCCCGCCTGCGGGCAGCCCGCTCAGGGTGTCGGCGAGCAGCGGCCGGTTCAGCTCGACGTGCCCGAGCCGGACGTCGAGGCGGGGACGGAGCTCACGGACCCGGTCGAGGAGGGCGAGCACGGCGTGCGGGGCGCGCGGGTCACGGCTGCCGTGGGCCACGGCGACGAGGGTGGGCTGCATGCGGGGGCTCCGTAGGCGCGTGGTGGGCGCAGGCCGCTGAGCTGCGTGCCGAGTTGGGCGGTGATCCGGGTCAGCAGCTCGGCCGCGCTGCCGAAGGGGAGGGCGGTAGGTTCGGGAGGGTGCACCGGCTCCGTCATGTACCGATCCTGCGGGGTGGAGGTTGCGCGGGCGTTGCGCCGGAGTGACGGGTGTTTTCCGCGTCCTCACCGGCGGGCGTACGGCGGTGTGACGCGCCCGCTGAAACCTTCCGATCTCCCCGTACGTCCTGACCTGCGGGTGCGGCGCCGGTCGCACACCGGCCGGACGACCAGGGGGAACCGCATGCGCACACCGCGCCCGCACCGGATCGCGCGCGCCGCGCGGGGGCTGCTGCCCCGCACCGTCAGGGCCAGGCGCCGGATCGTCCAGGCGGTGATGGCGGCCTGCGTCCTCGCGCTGCTGCCCTCGGCGTGGACCCACGCGGCCGCCGCCGGCCGGCTGCGCACCACGGCCGACGCGCAGGGCGCCGAGGTGGCCGTCGTGTTCGGGGCGGGCCTGCTCTACGACGGCCGTCCCACCCCGTACCTCCGGGACCGGCTCGACGCGGCCGTGGAGCTGTACCGCGCCGGGAAGGTGAAGGTGGTCCTGGTCACGGGCGACAACAGCCGGACCGAGTACGACGAGCCGGAGTCGATGCGCACCTACCTCACGCGCCACGGGGTGCCGGACGACCGGATCGTCAGCGACTACGCCGGCTTCGACACCTGGGACTCCTGCGTGCGCGCCCGCGAGATCTTCGGCGTGCACCGTGCGGTGCTGATCAGCCAGGGCTTCCACATCCGCCGGGCCGTCGCGCTGTGCCGGGCCGCGGGCGTGGAGTCGTACGGGATCGGGGTGCAGGACGTCCACGACGCCACCTGGTACTACGGCGGGGCCCGCGAGGTCTTCGCGGCGGGCAAGGCGGCGCTGGACGCGGTGTTCCGGCCGGATCCGCAGTTCCTGGGGCCGAAGGAGGAGGGGGTGTCGCGGGTCCTGGCCGCTCTGGCAGACTGACGCCGCGATCGGCGTATGCCGATTAGTCATATACCTAGCGGTCTGTCTGGCAGGGGTGTGGAACCGTGGCTGTTGTGGATCTGAGCGGCAAGGCCGTCGTCATCACCGGCGGGGCCCGCGGACTGGGCGCGGCCGCCGCGCGGGCGGTCGTCGACGGCGGCGGCCGGGTGCTGATCACCGACGTGCTGGAGGCCGAGGGCGCCGAGACCGCCGCCGAACTCGGTGACGCGGCGCGCTTCCTGCGGCACGACGTGACGAGCGAGGCCGACTGGGACGCGGTGCTGCGGCACGCCGTCGACGCGTTCGGCCGGTTCGACGGGCTCGTGAACAACGCGGGCATCTCCACCGGCGAGTTCCTGGAACACGAGAGCGTCGACCACTTCCGCCGGGTCGTGGAGACCAACCTGGTCGGCGTGTTCATCGGCATCAAGTCCGCGATCCCGCTGATGCGGGCGAACGGCGGCGGCTCCATCGTCAACATCTCCTCCGCGGCCGGCCTGACCGGCCTCGCCCTCACCGCCGGCTACGGCGCCTCCAAGTGGGGCGTGCGCGGCCTGTCGAAGATCGGCGCCGTCGAGCTCGCCGAGGCCGGGATCCGCGTCAACTCCGTCCACCCGGGCATGACCCTCACCCCGATGACCGCCCCCATCGGCATCCGGGCCGGCGAGGGCAACTACCCCGGCGCCCCGCTGGGCCGCATCGGCCTCCCCGAGGAGATCGCCGCCGCGGTCGCGTTCCTCCTCTCCGACGCCGCCGGGTACGTGACCGGCGCCGAACTGGCCGTCGACGGCGGCTGGACGGCCGGCCTGACCGTGAAGTACCTGACGGGCCAGTGACACCGGGGGCCGGGCCGTCCTGGCAGCGGAACCTAGCCAGGCTCCGCGAAGGTCGGCCGCAGGGCCTCGGCCAGGCGCGCGACGAACGCCTCCTCGCCCGGCCCGGCCAGGTGCGGGTACTCCGCCTCGAAGTGCTCCCATTCGGCGCCGACGTAACCGTCCGGAACGAGGAACTCGATGTGCTCCGGGCCCACGTCCGCGTGCGGGTGGGGCCACTCCCCGGCCTCCCGGAACACCTGCTGCAACAGCGCGTTCGGCAGCCGGTGGTGCTCCGCCAGCAGCACCGCGTCGTACAGGTCCTTGCCCTGCGGGTGCCGGTCGCTGATCAGCCACAGCACCTTCCAGGCCAGGGACAGCGCGGGCGTCGCCGCCAGTACCACGGCCCCGCAGGCCAGTTCGGCCGGCTCCGGGGGCTCCGCGAGCCGCTCGTTGAAGACGAAGTCCAGCTGGACCTGCCCGGCCGGCAGCCCCGGCACGGCCCAGGGCAGGACCATCCGCCGCCCCGGCACCCGGTCGTAGGTCCAGATGTCCTCCGACACCGCCCCCGACGCATCGATCCCGGCCCGCCCGTCGGCCGCCGCCGCGATGCCCTCCAGCATCCTGTCGGTCCGCCCGTCGCCCATCTCCCACGTGTGCGGGACCACCACGAAGTCCAGGTCCCCCGGCTCCCGTGCCGCCTCCCCGAACCGGTCCGCCAGCAGCACGCTGCCGCGCAGCACGAGCGAGTCCGCCCACTCGCCGCGCGACACCGCCAGCAGGACCGCGTCCATCGCCGCCCGGCGCGCCGCCGCCCAGGCCACCGTCCGCTCCGGGTCGTCGAACACCGGGTCCCCGGCCCGGTAGGCCCGGAAGTTGTGCCGCAGCGACGGGTCGAAGACCGCCCGCTGCCGTACGTCGTCCCCGGCCACCGGCCGCAGCGTCCGCGGCAGGCCCCGCGCCGCCCGCGTCCCGTCGTCCAGCGGCTCCCCGGGCAGATGTCCACTGCCTGTCCCGAACTCCCGCCACGAGCTCATCGCTCCCCCTCCCCGGTGCCGGTCCCGGTCTCGATCCACCCGTCGTCCGCCGACAGGTCGCTGTCGTACAGCACGAACTCCCGCTCCTCCGAGAGGATCTCGTACCCGGCCTCCACCAGGACCGAGATCAGGGTGTCGCAGGCCGCCGCGGCCCGCGAGGCCGTGCCGCGGCAGCGCTGGGTGACGAAACGTTCGTGCATGCCGTCCGGGCCCGCCGCGGTGCGCCGGGCGTTCCAGGACAGGTGCGCCCGGTGGCCGCTCACCAGGCACTCCAGCGCCGGGCGGTCGAAGTCCGCGGGCAGCGCCAGCTTCAGGTGGTGCTCGAAGTAGCCGCCACCCGGGCCCGGTACGTCCGTGGTCCAGGGCACCGTCTCCACCTTGACCCGGACCGGGTCGAAGCCCGCCGCCCGCAGCTGCGGCACCAGCCGCTCGTGACCCGTGCGGTCCGGCAGCGTCAGCATCGGCTGCGAGAGCGTCCGGCCCCGGGCCAGCAGGATGTGCGTGACCTTCAACTCCCGTGCCGCGGCCCAGGATTCGAGCCGCTCCAGCTCCACCGCGTCCGGGCAGCGGACCGTCACGTGGGTTTCGTAGGTTCCGTGCGAAGACATGACGTCGATCATCTCGGACATGCGTCCGATCCGCATCGGGGTTCCCGCCGGGGGGTAACCATCCGGTCACGCACCGGACTCAGAAAGTGCTCGCACGCCCCTCGTGGCGGTGATGTGCCGTACCCCACACTGAGGTGCGGTGCCACCGTCCTCGGAGCCCTGGAGGTCGCCCCCGTGCAGACCCAGACCCTGACCGCGAACGTGAGCCACCCCGTTCAGCCCGCGCACCTCACCGACGACGCCGAAGCCGCCGCGGTGACAGAGCCCGACCCCGAGGCCGAAGCCGTGGACGACGAACCCGAGGCCCCGGAACCGGTCGGCCACGTGCCCGCCCCACGCGCACGCGGCAGGGACAACGGAAGCGGGGCAGGACCGTCCGCCGATCTCTTCCGGCAGTACCTCCGCGAGATCGGCAGGATCCCGCTGCTCACCGCCGCCGAGGAGGTGGACCTCGCCCGGCGGGTCGAAGCGGGCCTGTTCGCGGAGGAGAAACTGGGCAGCACCCCGGACCTCGACTCCCGGCTCGCCCACGACCTCGACAAGCTCGTGGTCATGGGCAGGATGGCCAAGCGCCGGCTCATCGAGTCCAACCTGAGGCTCGTCGTCTCCGTCGCGAAGCGGTACGTGGGCCGCGGCCTCACCATGCTCGACCTGGTCCAGGAGGGGAACCTCGGACTGATCCGGGCCGTCGAGAAGTTCGACTACGCCCGCGGCTACAAGTTCTCCACCTACGCCACCTGGTGGATCCGCCAGGCGATGTCCCGGGCCCTCGCCGACCAGGCCCGGACCATCCGCGTGCCGGTCCACGTCGTCGAACTGATCAACCGCGTCGTCCGCGTCCAGCGCCGCATGCTCCAGGAACGCGGCTACGAACCCACCGTCGAAGAGGTCGCCGTCCACCTGGAACTGACCCCCGAGCGGGTCCTGGAGGTGCTCCGCCTCGCCCAGGAACCGGTCTCCCTGCACGCCCCCGTCGGCGAGGAGGACGACGTCGCCCTCGGCGACCTCATCGAGGACGGCGACGCCGCCTCGCCCGTGGAGTCCGCCGCGTTCTTCCTGCTCCGCGAACACCTCGAAGCCGTGCTGTCGACCCTCGGCGAACGCGAGCGCAAGGTCGTCCAGCTCCGCTACGGCCTCGCCGACGGAAGGCCCCGCACCCTGGAGGAGATCGGCCGGATCTTCGGCGTGACCCGCGAGCGGATCCGCCAGATCGAGTCCAAGACCCTCGGCAAGCTGCGCGACCACGCCTTCGCCGACCAGCTCCGCGGCTACCTCGACTGACACCGGCGGCGCCCGGAACGGGCAGGGGGCGCCCCGAAGGACGCCCCCACCCGTTCGACCGGCCTCCACGGCCGTCCCCGACGACCGCCTAGTCGACCTCGGCCACCGCCTGCGCGAACTGCGCCGCGTACAGCCGCGCGTACGCGCCGTCCGCCGCCAGCAGCTCCTCGTGCGTGCCCTGCTCCACGATCGAGCCGCTCTCCATGACCAGGATCACGTCGGCGTCCCGGATCGTGGACAGCCGGTGCGCGATCACGAAGGACGTACGGCCGTGCGCCAGACGCGCCATCGCCTTCTGGATCAGCACCTCGGTACGGGTGTCCACCGAGCTCGTCGCCTCGTCGAGGACCAGGATCACCGGATCCGACAGGAACGCCCGGGCGATGGTGATCAGCTGCTTCTCGCCCGCGCTGACCCCCGAGCCCTCGTCGTCCAGCACCGTGTCGTAGCCGTCCGGCAGGGTGCGGATGAACCGGTCCGCGTGCGCGGCCCGCGCCGCCTCCCGGACCTCCTCCCGCGTGACCTCGCGGGAGGCCCCGTAGGCGATGTTCTCCGCGATGGTCCCGCCGAACAGCCAGGTGTCCTGGAGGACCATGCCGATGCCGCCGCGCAGCTCCTCGCGGGTCATCTTCGCGATGTCCACGCCGTCCAGGGCGATCTCCCCGCCCGTGACCTCGTAGAACCGCATCAGCAGGTTGACCAGCGTGGTCTTGCCGGCGCCCGTCGGACCGACGATCGCGACCGTGTGGCCCGGTTCGACCGTCAGCGACAGGTTCTCGATCAGCGGCTTGTCCGGCTCGTACCGGAACGCCACCTTGTCCAGGGTGACCTGGCCGCGCAGCGTCTCCGGACGCTCCGGAACCTCCGCGTCCGGCTCCTGCTCCGCCGCGTCCAGCAGCTCGTACACCCGCTCCGCCGAGGCGACGCCCGACTGCACCAGGTTCGCCATCGAGGCCACCTGCGTCAGCGGCATCGAGAACTGGCGCGAGTACTGGATGAACGCCTGCACGTCACCGATCGACAGGGCGCCCGTGGCCACCCGCAGACCGCCGACGACCGCGATCAGCACGTAGTTGATGTTCGATATGAAGAACATCACCGGCTGCATGATGCCGCTGACCAGCTGCGCCTTGAACGAGGCCCGGTACAGCGCCTCGTTCTCCTCGGCGAACACCGCAGCCGACTCCCGCTGCCGCCCGAACACCTTCACCAGCGTGTGGCCGGAGTACATCTCCTCGATGTGCGCGTTGAGCGTGCCCGTGGTCTTCCACTGCGCCACGAACTGCGGCTGCGACTTCTTGCCGATCTTGGCCGCGACGAACACCGACAGCGGCACGGTCGCCAGCGCGACCAGCGCCAGCAGCGGCGAGATCCAGAACATCATCACCAGCACGCCGACGATCGTCAGCAGCGAGTTCAGCAGCTGCCCCATCGTCTGCTGGAGCGTCTGCCCGATGTTGTCGATGTCGTTCGTCGCACGGCTCAGCACCTCGCCGCGCTTCTGCTGGTCGAAGTACGACAACGGCAGCCGCGACAGCTTCGCCTGGAGCTCCTCGCGCATCCGGTAGACGGTGCCGTTCATCACGTGGTTCGACAGCCGGGTCGCGACCAGCATCAGCAGACCGGCCAGCGTGAACACCACCAGCGCCCACAGCGACACGACCGCGACCCCGTCGAAGTCGATGCCCTCGCCCGGCGTGAAGTCGGTGCCGGACAGCATGTCGGCCATCCCGCCCTGACCGTCGGCGCGCATCCGCTCCAGCGCCTGGTCCTTGGTGATCCCGGCCGGCATCCGCCGGCCGACGATCCCCGCGAAGACCAGGTCCGTGGCGTTGCCGAGGATCTTCGGTCCGACGACCGCGCAGCCGACGCTGCCGACCACCGCCGCGACCATGCCCCACAGCTTGGCCCGGTCCTGCGCCAGCTGCCCCAGCAGCCGTTTGCCCGACCCCTTGAAGTCCATGGACCGCTCGCCGGGGCCCGTCATCATCCGTCCTCCGGGCCCGCTCATGCGGCCTCCGCCTCCGTCAGCTGGGAGAGCACGATCTCCCGGTAGGTCTCGTTGCCGGCCATCAGCTCGTGATGCCGTCCTTCACCCACGACCTGACCCTCGTCCAGGACGATGATCCGGTCGGCGTCGCGGATCGTGGAGACCCGCTGGGCGACGATGACCACCGTCGCGTCCTCGGTCTCCCGGGAGAGCGCCGCGCGCAGCGCCGCGTCCGTCGCGTAGTCCAGCGCCGAGAAGGAATCGTCGAAAAGGTAGATCTCCGGCCGCTGCACCAGCGTCCGGGCGATCGCCAGACGCTGTCGCTGGCCACCGGAGACGTTCGTGCCGCCCTGGGAGATCGGCGCGTCGAGCCCGCCCTCCAGCTCGGACACGAACCCCTTGGCCTGCGCCACCTCCAGGGCCTGCCACAGCTCCTCGTCACTGGCGTCGGGACGCCCGTACCGCAGGTTGGAGGCGACCGTCCCGGAGAACAGGTACGGCTTCTGCGGAACCATGCCGACCGTCTTGGCCAGCAGCTCCGGGTCGAGCCGGCGCACGTCCTCACCGTCGACGAGGACCTCGCCGCCCGTCGCGTCGAACAGCCGCGGGACCAGGCCCAGCAGCGTGGACTTCCCGCTGCCCGTCGAGCCGATCACCGCGGTGGTCTCCCCGGGGCGGGCCACCAGGTCCACCCCGCGCAGCACCGGCGCCTCGGCGCCCGGGTAGCGGAAGTCGGCGCCGCGCAGCTCCAGCTGCCCGCGCCGGGCCAGCTCGCGCACCGGGTCGGTGGGCGGCACCACGCTGGACTCGGTGTCCAGGACCTCCTGGATGCGCTCCGCGCAGATCGCGGCGCGCGGCACCATCATGAACATGAAGGTGGCCATCATCACGGACATGACGATCTGCATCAGGTAGGCGAGGAAGGCCGTCAGCTGGCCGATCTCCATGCCGCCGCTGTCGACGCGCATCGCACCGAACCAGATGACGGCCACGCTGGAGACGTTCACGACCAGGATCACGACGGGGAACATCAGCGCGAGCAGCTTGCCCGCGGCCAGCGAGACACCCGTGAGGTCCGCGTTGGCCTCGCGGAAACGCTCCTTCTCGTACGGGTCGCGGACGAAGGCGCGGATCACGCGGTTGCCGGTGATCTGCTCGCGCAGCACCCGGTTCACGGTGTCGAGGCGGTCCTGCATCTGGCGGAACAGCGGCTGCGTCTTGTAGACGATCGAGCCGACCGAGATGCCGAGCACCGGCACCACCGCGAGCAGCACGCCGGACAGCTTCACGTCCAGGGAGAGCGCCATCGCGATGCCGCCGACGCACATGATCGGCGCCGAGACCATCAGGGTGAACGTCATCAGGGCCAGCATCTGGACCTGCTGGACGTCGTTCGTCGTACGGGTGATCAGCGACGGGGCACCGAACTGGCCGAGCTCCCTGGCGGAGAAGCTCTGCACCTGGTCGAAGACCGCGGCCCGCACGTCGCGCCCCAGCGCGGCCGCGGTGCGGGCGCCGTAGTAGACGGCTCCGACGTTGCAGACCAGCTGGACGAGCGAGACGCCGAGCATCAGCGCGCCGAAGGTGAGGATGTAGCCGGTGTCCCCGTTGACGACACCGTTGTCGATGATGTCCGCGTTGAGCGTCGGCAGGTAGAGGCTCGCACTGGTCTGCAGCAGTTGCAGCAGGACCAGTACGGCGATCGGTTTCCGGTACGGACCCAGATGGGTCCGCAGAAGTCGTATGAGCACGCGCAGGCTCCGGTCGGCAAGATCGAGGGGGTTCGCTCCATCTTGTGCCAACCGGGACCCCGAACCCCACCGGATTTCGTAAAGCCCGGTCAAAAGGAGGACGGGGCCTGAGACCCGCGCCCTAGTGCCGGGACTAGAACTGGAACGCCCCCGGGTGCAGCTGCTCCCGCGTGGCGACGTACTGCTGGCGCACCGCCTGCCAGGCCGGGTACTCCTCACCCGGCTCGAAGACCTGCGCCGCCGGAGCCGGCCACAGCGGGGGAGTGTGCGGGGCCAGCGTGCCCCGGTGCGCACCGAGCGCCCACGCCGCCTGCCGGGCCGCGCCCAGCGCCGCGTAGTCCGCCGGCGCCGGGACGACCACCTGCGTCCCGAACAGCCCGGGCGCCGCCGCCTGCACAGCGGGCAGGTCGGCCGCCGCGCCCAGCAGGAACACCCGCCGGATCCCGACCCCCCGGTGCCGCAGCACGTCCAGGGCGTCGACCAGCCCGCACAGCATGCCCTCGAAGGCGGCCCGCGCCAGGTGCTCGGGCTTCATCGAGTCCCGGCGCAGCCCGGACAGGGTCCCGGCGGTGTGCGGCAGGTTCGGGGTCCGCTCCCCTTCCAGGTACGGCAGCAGCACGAGCCCGTGTGCACCGGGAGTCGACTTCAGCGCGAGCGCGCTCAGTCCCTCCAGGTCGGTGCCGAGCATGTCGGCGGTGCCGCGCAGCGCCCGTACGGCGTTGGAGGTGTTCACCACCGGCAGGTGCATGCCGCCCGCGTCGGCCAGGGAGGTGATCAGGCCGCCCGGCTCCGCGAGGGCCTCGTGGTGCACGGCCATCACCGAGCCGGAGGCGCCCAGCGAGACCACCGCGTCACCCGGGCCCAGGCCCAGGCCCAGCGCGGCGGCCATCGTCTCGCCGGTACCGGCGGATATCAGCAGCCCCTCGGGCGTCATCCCGGCGGCGTCGGCCGGGCCGAGCACCTCGGGCAGCAGCGCCTGCCGGCCGAGCGCCAGCTCGACCAGGTCCGGGCGGTACGCGCCCGTCGCCGCCGACCAGTAACCGGTCCCGGAGGCACCGGCCCGGTCGGTGGTGCGGCGCGCCGGCCGGCCGAGCAACTGCCAGACGAGCCAGTCGTGCGGGGACATGAGGACCGCCACCCGGCGGGCCGCCTCCGGCTCCGTCCGGGCCAGCCAGGCCAGCTTCGCGATCGGCTGCGCGGAGTGCGGCACCGAACCCACGGCCTGGACCCAGGCCTGGCGGCCACCGAGCGCCTCGATCAGATCCGCGGCGGCGACCTGCCCGCGCTTGTCGTTGCCGACCAGGGCGGGCCGTACGAGCCCGCCCTGCGCGTCCAGCGGCAGCACGCCCTGCTGCTGCGCGGAGACGCCGATCGCCTCGACCCCCTCCAGCAGCCCCCCGCCGGCGGCCTCGCCGAGGGACAGCAGCCACGCCTGGGGGTCGGTCTCGTGGGGGACGGTCTCACCCGCGGACTGTGGATGGGGCGCGTAGCCCTGGCGCAGCACGGCGCCCGTGTCCGCGTCGCAGACGACGATGCGAGTGAAGGTGGAAGAGCTGTCCAGCCCGGCGACTATCCCCATGCGGAGAATTCTGCCGCACGCCGCGCCGGGCTCGGCCCGGCCTTCCGCCTCCACTCGCCGACGGCGTCAGGTGTTGCTCGTACCCCACTCGTCCTCGGTGCCCGCGCCGCCCGCGCCCCGGCTCCGCAGGGTCCGCACCCGCTCGGTCAGCGAGTCCGGAACGGCGTCGCCGACCTTCTCGCTCACCGCGGCGAACGCCTTGCCCGCGAAGGCGCGCCCGCTCTGCCCGGCCGTCTCGGCCGCGTTGCGCACCGCCGGGTTCTGCGCGACCTGGCGTGCCGACTTCTTCAGCTGCTCGTACCGCTCACGCCCGGCCCGGGTCCCCAGGACGTACCCGAGGGCCAGTCCGACCACGAACGTGACCTTGTACCGCATGCCTGTCACCCTTCGTCGTGTGGTGCCCGGCCTGCTGGAGATACCGATTGGCGGAGCACCCCCCTGCTTGCGCTAATCTATGACTCGCAACGGGCGCTCGCCCCCCGGCAAGGCCGGAGGTGGGCTGTTCGGTGCACCGCAGCAATCCCCTGTAGCTCAATTGGCAGAGCAGCCGGCTGTTAACCGGCAGGTTACTGGTTCGAGTCCAGTCGGGGGAGCGCGGTCCCCTGTAGCTCAATTGGCAGAGCAGCCGGCTGTTAACCGGCAGGTTACTGGTTCGAGTCCAGTCGGGGGAGCAGGAAAGAAGAGGACCCGGGCGGGTCCTCTTTCTTTTTGCCCTGAAACGGGAACCGGGCAGCCCTCGGCGCGGTCTCTCTGAACAGGTGAAGCCGATCATGCGAGGCATCCGAGGCAGGAGATCGTATGAGCGGCTATGCTGCGGCAGACGGCGCGCACACATGTACGCGCCACGCCGTAAAGGGGCGGTAGCTCAGCCGGTTAGAGCAGCGGACTCATAATCCGTCGGCCGTGGGTTCGAGTCCCACCCGCCCCACCGCGGAGCAGGTTTGCAGAAACGATTAGGCGGTCCTTCGGGGCCGCCTTTCGCATGTCCGGGGTCCGTTGCCCGAGGGCGCGCCGCCGGGCCGCGGCCGCGGGTGCGTCCGCGGTCGCGGCCCCGGCGGCGGGGCTAGAAGTTCTCGGTCTCCTCCACCAGGTGGCGCAGTACGTCGTCCAGGTCCTCGCGGCGGGCGAAGGCCGCGCGCTGCCGGGCGGCGCCCGAGCCGTCGCGCAGCAGACCGCCCAGGGTCTTCGCGGCGTGGTCGAGGTCACCGGCGGCGGCCAGCGCCGGGGCGACCAGGTCGAGCAGGGCCTCCGCGAGGTCGGCCGCCGGTAATTCGGCGCCCGTGTACGGGTCCAGGCCGAAGCCCTCCAGACCGTCGTGCGCGGCCCGCCAGCGCGCGAGGCGCAGTACGTCGTCCCGCAGGGGCGGATCCGGGCGCTGCTCCGCGATGTCGCGCAGGGCCGTGGCCACCAGGGCACGGGCCAGCTCGGCCTGGAGGACGGCCGTGTCGATGTCCGGGGACATGTCGGGCGCCCGGATTTCGAGGGTGGGCCAGTTCCCGGACGGGCGGAGGTCCCAGTAGACCATCTTGGTGTCCAGGGCGGCCCCGGAGCCGAGCAGGGTCTGCACCGAGCGCCGGAAGTGGGCCGTGGACGTGAAGTGCGGGGGCAGCCCGGCGGAGGGCCAGCCCGACCAGGCCATCGCCCGCCAGCTGGAGTGGCCGGTGTCCCGGCCGCCCCAGAAGGGGGAGTTGGCCGCCAGCGCGATCAGCGTGGGCAGCCACGGTCTGACCCGGTTCGAGACCGCCACGGCCGTGTCCACGTCGAGGGTGCCGATGTGGATGTGGCGGCCGCAGCTGACCAGGGTGTCGGTCAGGGCGCCGAAGCGCCGGTGCTGCTCGCGCTGGCGCGGCTCGTCGTCGGTCAGGTGCAGCGGCCCGGACAGGGCCACGACGGGCGAGGGCGCGGCGAGCAGCCGGCAGCCGTGCGCGCGGGCGGCCCGGGCGAGGCTGCGCCGCAGGGCGGCGAGCTCCTCGCGCAGGGTGACCGCGGAATCGGCGACCGGGGTGGAGATCTCCACCTGGTACCGGGTCCCCTCGGGGTGGATCTCCTGGGGGAGTCCGGCGGCGGTGGCGAGGACGAGCGGAGCGGCCGGGACCACCCGCAGGGTGCGGGCGTCGACGAGGAGGAACTCCTCCTCGACCCCGACCGTGAGGGGGGAGGTGCGGCCGCTCGCGGTGCGCAGGCCGTGGCCCGTGGGGCTGGTGTGACTGGTGCTCGTGGTGCTGTTGCCAGGTTCGATCACTACGCCTCCCTGGACATACGAGTCTTTTCATCATGAGCCGAGCGGGAGGCGAGGAGGGTACGGCGATTCGGTCAAAAGTGCGGTGATAGTGGCGGGTTAGCGGCAGCCGGAGCCCCGGCCTGGGGCGGCGGATCCGCGTGGGGAGGGCGTTGCGGGTGTGTGAACAGCGGTCCGCGGCCCCGGGCCGGCCGCGAGCCGGTGGTTATCATCCGCTGTGACCGGTACCGCCTCTCCTCCGCAGCCGCGTCGACGGATATTCGCCGACCTGACCCCTTTGCGTACCTCCGCCCACTACCGGCGGCTGTGGGTCGGGGGCACCATCTCCTGGCTGGGCCAGGCGATGACCGCCCTCGCCATCTCCCTCCAGGTCTACGACATCACCGGATCCAGCTTCTCGGTCGGGCTGGTCGGGCTCTTCTCGCTGGTGCCGCTCGTCGCCTTCGGCCTCTACGGCGGCGCCATCGCCGACACCGTGGACCGGCGCAAGCTCGGCCTCTACAGCTCCCTCGGCCTCACCGTCCTGTCCGTGACCCTGGCCGGCGCCGCGCTGCTCGACTACCACCGGGTGTGGCTGCTCTACACGGTCGTCGCGCTCCAGGCGGTCTGCGGGGCGCTGAACGGACCGGCCAGATCGGCCATGATCCCCAGGCTGCTGCCGCCGGAGCAGCTGCCCGCCGCCAACGCGCTGAACTCCGTCACCATGACCTCCGGGATGATGGCCGGGCCCGTGCTGGGCGGCCTGATCGTCGGCTGGTGGGGGTACCAGGCGGCGTACCTGATCGACGCGGTCACCTTCGTCGCCGCCCTCTACGCCATGTGGCGGCTGCCGTCGATGCTGCCCGAGGGCAAGCAGGGCCGGGCCTCGGTCATGGACGGGCTGCGCTTCCTCGGGACCCGGCCCAACATCCGGATGACCTTCTTCTCCGACCTCGCCGCGATGGTGCTGGCCCATCCGCGGGCGCTGTTCCCGGCCATCGCCGTGCTCTGGTACGGCGGTGACGCCAAGACGGTCGGCCTGCTGGCCGCCGCGCCCGCCGTGGGAGCCCTGCTGGGCGGGCTGTTCTCCGGCTGGCAGGGGCGGATCCGGCGCCACGGGCTGGCCATCCTGATCTCCGTCGCCGCGTGGGGGCTGGCCGTCGCCGTCTTCGGGCTGACCCGGAACCTCTGGCTCGGGCTGTTCTTCCTGGCCCTGGCCGGCTGCGCCGACACCGTCTCGATGGTGTTCCGCACCACCATGCTCCAGGCCGCCACCCCGGACGGCATGCGCGGCCGGCTCCAGGGCGTCTTCATCGTGGTGGTCGCGGGCGGGCCCCGGCTCGGGGACTTCCTCGCCGGGACCGCCGCCGAACTCACCTCCCCCGCCGTCGCCATCACCGGCGGCGGGCTCGGTTGCGTCCTGGTGGTGGGCCTGCTCGCCGCCCGGTGGCGGGCCTTCGCCCGTTACGACGCCCGCTCGCCGCAGGCCTGAGCCCCGGCGCGGGGCGCCGCCCGGGTCGCGCCGGGGGAGACGGCCTACGCGTCCACCGGTTCGCGGGTCCGGTCCCCGCCGCGGTCGCCGGTGTTCGGGGTCCCCGCCGGCTCGAAGAGCAGTACCTCCGCCTCCTCGGCCGCCACCGGGAGGTGCTCGACGCCGCGCGGGACCACGTAGAGCTCGCCGGGGTGCAGGACGACCTCGCCGTCCCGCAGCCGGATCGTGAGGGAGCCCCTCACCACGAGGAACATCTCGTCGGTTTCCTCGTGGCTGTGCCAGACGAACTCCCCCTGGATCCGGACCGCCTTGACCTCGTAGTCGTTGACGCGGGCGATCCGGCGCGGGGCCCACCGCTCGGTGAAACCGGCCAGCTTCTCGGCGATGTTGACCTTCGTGGGGGCCTGCGCGCCGTTCCGCGCGCCGTCCTGTGCGGTGTCCTTCTGCGTCGTCGTCATGCGGACAGGCTGCCGGGGGCGGGCGCGGGCGGTCTTGTACGTTCCTGACATGGCCGCCACACCCCCGCGCAGCACCGTCTCCGCCTGGCGGCCACCCGTCGCGGGCATCGCCGAGGTCTTCCACGCCCGCTTCACCGCCCACGCCTACCCGGCCCACGTGCACGACACCTGGACCCTGATGCTCCTGGACGGCGGGCGGGTCGACTTCGCCCTCGACCGGGAGCGGTACGGTGCCGGCGCCTCCGGCCCGGTGATCCTCCTGCCGCCCGGCGTGGTCCACGACGGGCGGACCGTCACCGAGACGGGCTTCCGCAAGCGGGTCCTGTACGTCGACACCTCCGTGCTGCCGGAGCGGCTGACCGGAGCCGCCGTGGACGCGCCGCTGCTGCGCGACCCGGCGCTGCGGGACCGGCTGGACGGGCTGCACCGGGCCCTGGCCGGGCGGGAACCGCTGGAGGCCGAGGCGCGGCTGGCGTTCGTGGGGGAGCGGCTGCGGTGGTGGCTCGCCGGGCGGCGGCGGCCCGCGCCGTCCGCGACCCCGGGCGCGGGGACCGCCGTACGGCTGCGGGAGCTGCTGGACGCGCGGGTCGTCGAGGGGATCACCCTGGCCGCGGCGTCGGCCGCGCTGGGCGGCGTACACCCCACGCACCTGGTCCGGGCCTTCCGGCGGGCCTACGGGCTGCCGCCGCACGCCTACCTGACCGGGCGACGGGTGGCGCGGGCGCGGGAGCTGCTGCTGGCGGGCATGCCGGCGGCGGAGGCGGCGACGGCGGCCGGCTTCTACGACCAGGCTCACCTGACCCGGCACTTCGGCCGGCACGTCGGGATCGGACCGGCCGGATTCGCCCGGTCCGGCCGTATGTGAAGGGGAGTTGGCGGATTCGTTGCGGTGTCGTTGCCACCCCTTCCGTTTTATTTCTGATCGACATATGACAGTTCGGCAGTCTTCGCCCGCGCCGACGCGGGCGGCCCAGCCGATCCAGGAGGAAGGCCTTCATGCGCCTTCGTACGCTCGTCACCACCGCGGCGGCCACCGCCGCACTCGCCGGAGCGCTCGCCCCGCCGGCCGTCGCGGCCCCCCAGAACCGGGCCTGCTCGCCACACCTGACCGTCCGGGGCTTCTCCGACTCGCTCGACAAGAGCCTCCTCGACGGGCGCCTGGTGGGCGGCATCTCCGGCCTCGCCCTCGACCGGGACGGCTCGGTGGCCGCGGTCTCCGACAAGTCGGCGCTCTACCGCCTGAAGGTGGCCCGCGGGGACACCCCGACGGCCACGGCCACCGCGCGGCTGCCGCTCACCGACGGCGCTGGGAAGCCCCTCGACTCCGAGGGAGTGGTCGTCGACCGGGACGGGACCTACCTCGTCACCGACGAGAACGCGCCCGCCGTCCGCCGCCACGGCCGCACCGGTGAGGTCCTCGCGACCCTGCCCGTCCCGCCGGCGTTCCGGCTCGCCCCCGAGGGCCGGGCCACGGCGAACCAGACCTTCGAATCGCTCACCCTGCTCCCGGACGGACGGACCCTGGTCGCCGGAGTGGAGGGCCCCCTGGCCGGGGACGGCAAGGACGCGCAGGGCCGCACCCTCCAGCGCATCCAGACCTGGGAACGCGGCCGCGACGGGCAGTTCGCCCTCGGCCGCCAGTACGCCTACCCCGTCGACGCCGGACACGGGCTGGTCGAACTCGCGCCGACCCGCGACGGACGCCTCATCGTGCTGGAACGCGGCTTCACCCGGGAGTTCGCCATCACCGTACGGCTGTACGTCGCCGACCCGCTCGGGGCCACCGACACCTCGAAGGTCGAGACGCTGACCGAGGGGCGCGGGCTCCGGCCCGCCCGCAAGACGCCGATCGGCGACCTGAACGACTGCCCGACGCTCGGCGCGCCGTCGAAGCTGCCGCAGAACCACCCGCTGGTCGACAACGTCGAAGCCATGACCGTCCTGGACGACGACGCACGCGGACGGACCCGGCTGCTGCTGGCCAGCGACGACAACGAGTTCCCGCAGCAGATCACCCGCCTCTACACGGCCGACGTCCGCCTCCCGGCGCGGCGGTACTGAGTCCTGCCAGGGCTACCGCCCGACGACCCCGCGGGCCACGCCCAGCGCCACCAGGTCCTGCGGCCGGATGCGCAGCTGCTCCGCCGTCTCCGGGGCCCGGTCGGCGGGGCGCTTGAGGATGGCCGCCGCCAGCTCCGGGGCGATCACCGAGAAGTAGCTGTCCGGGGTGACCCAGGTGTTCCCGGGGGCGGCCAGCGCGAGGGCGCCCCCCGAACCCCCCTCGCCGATCAGGAGGGTCGTCACCGGGACCGTCGCCGAGGCGAGCGCCGCGAAGGTGTCGGCGATCGCCGCGCCGGCGCCCGCGTGCTCGGCCTCGGCGTCGTTGGCCGCGCCCGGGGTGTCCACCAGGGTCAGCACCGGGATCCCGAGCCGGTCCGCGAGACGCACGACGCGGGCGGCCGTACGGTAGCCCGCCGGGCGGGTGGCGGTGCCGCACTGGGCCGCGTACGCGACGGCCCGGCCCTCCCGCAGCCCGAACCCGCACAGCACACCCGGGTCGACGCCGCCCGCCCGGTCCCCGGAGAGCGGCAGCCGCAGCTCGAAGTACGCCTCCAGGTAGGCCTCGGCGCGCGGGCGGGCCGGATGCCGGGCCTGGAGGACGGCGTCCCAGCCGGTCGCCGGCGGCGCCACGTCGGCCAGCGCGGCCGGGGGCGCCACGGCGCCGGCCGTGCGGGGCGCGGCCAGCAGGCGCAGCCAGTCCGCGAGCACGGCCGGCAGTTCCTCGGGGGGCACCACGGCGTCGACGTGCCCGGCGGCGTACTGCCCCTCGGCGGTGTAGGCCGCCGGATCGGCGTCGGCGGGCCGCACCCGGGACCCCGCGAAGCCGACCTGCGCCCCCGGGAGGGCGAGCACGACGTCCGCGCCCGCGCCGAGGGTGGCCCACCCGCCGCCGGTCGTCGGATCGCGCAGCACGGCGATCTGCAGCAGGCCCGCGGCCCGGGTCCGTACGCACTGCGCGGCCACCCGCTGGAGCTGGGCCAGCGCGAGCATCCCCTCCTGCATGCGGGACCCGCCCGTGGCGATGAGGGACACCAGGGGCAGGCCGTGCTCCCGAGCGTGGCCGTACGCGGCTTCGAGCCGGTCTCCGGTGCGCTGCCCGAGGGAACCGCCGAGGAAGCCGAACTCGAAGGAGATCAGGGTGGCTTCGCGGCCGCCGATGCGGGCGGTGCCGGTCACGACGGACTCCCGCTCGCCGGTACGGGCCGTGGCGCGGGCCCTGGAGGCGTCGTAGCCGGTCCAGCCGAGGGGGCCGTCGTCCGGGGACTCCCGCTGCGGGGCAGGGAGTTCGGCGAAGCTGCCGGGGTCTGCGAGGGCGGCGATGGCGGCGCGGGCCGAGAGGCGGGTCGTCACGCCACCACCCTAGGTCGTGCGGCCGCCTCTGCCGTGCCCGGCGGGGTACGGGGGTCGCCGCTGCGCGGGGCCCTCCCCTCCCCACCCTTCCCCCGTTCCCGCCTCAAACGCCGCCGAGGCTGAAGCACCCCAACAGGCCCGGCGCGACCCAGCGATGGAGGCACTCCCGGGGCTCCGCCCCAGACCCCGCGCCTCAAACGCCGGCGGGGCTGGGGTGGCCCGACGGGTCCGGCGGGGCTGGCGGGGCCCAGCGGTGCGGGGATCCCTGGGCTCCGCCCCAGACCCCGCGCCTCAAACGCCGGCGAGGCTGAAGTGGCTCGGCGGGTCCGGCGGGGCTGGAGTGGCTGGACGGGGCTGGCGGGGCCCGGTGGTGCGGGGATTCCTGGGGCTCCGCCCCAGACCCCGCGCCTCAAACGCCGGCGAGGCTGGGGTGGCTTAGGTGCCGGCGGGGCTGGAGCGGCTCAAGGGTCGGCGGGGGTCGGAGCGGGTCAAGGGCCGGAGGGGCTGGGGCGCCTTAGGCGCCGGCGGGGCTGGAGTGGCCCGACGGGCTCGGCGGGCTCGATGGGTCCGGTGGGGCTGGAGGGGCCCAAGGGGGTCGGCGGGGCGGGAGCTGCGCGGTCGGGGTCGGGGTCGGGGTGGGGTGTCGGCCGGGGCTCAAACGTGATTTGTTGGCGCCCTGTGCCGACCGGCAAGGCGACTCGGACCGGGCGCCATAAATCATGCCCGCCCCGGACGACACCCCACCCCGGCCCCGGCCCCGACCCACCGCAGCCACCCCGCCCCGGGGCGAAGTTGCCGCCGCTTTCGGGTCCCGCTCAGCGCAGCCACCCCGCCCCGGGGCGAAGCTGCCGCCGCTTTCGGGTCCCGCTCAGCGCAGTTACCCCGCCCCGGGGCGAAGTTGCCGCCCCTTTCGGGTGCCGCCCAGCGCAGCCACCCAACCCCCGGGGCGAAGCTGCCACCCCTGGTGGAGGCGGGGGCATCTCGGGCCCCGTCCGGGCTGGGCTAGAGGGGGGACTCCCATCTCACCGTCGTGGTCCGCGTGTTCGTTTTCGTGTGGCCGTCGTCGGTGACGGAGAGGCGGACCCGGGTCGGGGTGGCGTCGATCGTGACCTCGATCGAGGTCACCCCGCTGCGCCGGTGGGCCGCGGCCAGCGCACCGCGCAGGGCGGAGAGGAGGCCGCCCGCCACCGGCTCGGTGAGCAGCGCGTCCACCGCGCCGGCGAAGTGCACCGACGGCTGGAAGCCGAGGAGCACCGCCGCCCCGCCCGTTTCGCGCAGGACCCGTCCCCGGAACGTCGTGGGGGCGTCGGTCGGCGGCTGCTGGAGGGCGAAGATGGCCGTCCGGACCTCCTGGATGGTGGAGTCCAGTTCGTCGACGGCCCGGCTCAGTTCCTCGCCGACCGTGTCCCCGGCCGGCGCGTTCGACGAGCGCCGCCGGGTGCTCTCCAGCATCATCTCCGTCGCGAACAGCCGCTGGACCACCAGGTCGTGCAGGTCGCGGGCGATCCGGTCGCGGTCCTCGTAGACGGCCAGCTGCTCGCGGTCGTGCTGCGCGTCCGCGAGGACGAGCGCCAGCGCGGCCTGCGAGGCGAACTGCGAGGCCAGCAGCCGGTCCACGGCGTCGTACGCGGGCCCGCCCCGGGCCCTCGGCAGGGCCAGCGTGCCGATCAGCTGCCCGCCGCTCTGGAGCGGCAGCATCATGCTCGGGCCGAAACGTTCCCGCACAGGGGTGGTCATCCGCGGGTCCGTCGCCGAGTCCTCGATGAACACCGGTTCGCCGCCCAGCAGTTGTTCCAGTACGGCCGAGCCCGGCGCGATCGCGGTGCCGATGAGGTCCCCGGGGTCGCCGTGCGTGGAGGCGGCGACGATCTCCATGCCGCCCTCCGGAGTCGGCTGGAGCACGACCCCCGCCGCCGCGTCCGCCAGCAGCCGGGCGCGCTCCGCCACGCACATCAGGGCGTCCGCGGCCGGCCGTCCCGCCAGGAGGGTGGTCGTCACCGCGGCCGCGCCCTCGATCCAGCGTTCCCGGCGGCGCGCCGTCTCGTACAGCCGGGCGTTGCCGATCGCTATCCCAGCCTGCGAGGCCAGTACGCGCAGCAGGGCGAGGTCCTCCTCGGTGAAGGGGCCGCCCCCGCGCTTCTCGGTGAGGTAGAGGTTCCCGAAGACCTCGGTGTGGACCCGGATCGGTACGCCGAGGAAGCTCCGCATCGGCGGATGGCCCGGCGGGAGTCCCGCCGAGCGGGGGTCCCGCGTCAGGTCGTCCAGCAGCAGCGGCCGCGGGTCGGTGATCAGCGCGCCGAGTACGCCGGAGCGCCCGTCGGGCAGCCGGGGGATCGCGGCCCGTTCGGCCTCGGTCAGCCCGGCGGTGAACAGCCTGGTCAGCCGGGCGCGCTCGGGGTCGACGACCCCGAGCGCCCCGTACCGCGCCGCGCACAGTTCGGCGGCGGATTCCACGATGTGCTGGAGGGTGGTGTGCAGCTCCAGTTCCGATCCGACGCTGAGGACCGCTTCCAGCAGGACCGGGAGACTGGCCGGCTCGGCGTCGGGGGCCGTCTCCGGCGTCATCCGGCCAGCGGGTTGAGAACCATGGGTGCGATCTTTCCTTCCAGCATCGCGCCGAGACCGAGCACGGCGCACACGTCCGGGCGTTCCGCGATGGCCACGGGCATTCCGGTCTGGTCCCGGAGCATCTGGTCCAGGCCCGGCAGCAGGGCGCTGCCGCCCACCATCATGATCCCCCGGTCCGTCAGGTCCGCGACCAGGTCCGGAGGGCAGTCGCGCAGCACCTTGCCGATGCCGTCGAGCACGGCGGTCAGCGGGGTGTGGATGGCGTCCCGTACGGCCGCGGTGTCCACGTGGACGGAGCGGGCGAGTCCGGTGGCCACGTCGCGGCCGTGGATCAGGGTGGAGGCCGGGCCCTCGGCGGTGAGGCCGTTGCCGTGCAGGGCCAGTTGGAGCGGCCGGACGGCCTGGCTCGGCAGCATCAGTTCGTGGGCGTGCCGCAGGTGCTGGACCACCGCGTGGTCGATGGCCTCGCCGCCGACGGGGATCCGCTGGGCGGTGACGATCGAGCCGAGGGAGAGCACCGCCACCTGGGTGGCCGCTGCCCCGCACACCATGATCATCGTCGCGGTCGGCTGCTCCACGGGCAGGCCGCAGCCGACGGCCGCCGCGATCAGGGTGTCGACGAGTTCGACGCGGCGGGCGCCGAGCCCGACGAGGGTTTCGACGGTGGCCCGCTGGGCCAGCGGGTCGGCGTCGTGGGGGGTGCAGGCGGCGGCCCGCAGCCGGGGCTTGCGGCGCAGGGCCCGGCGCAGCTTCTCGCCGAGCAGGTGACGCAGCATCCGCTGCGCCATTTCGATGTCGACGACGGTGCCGCCGGAAACGGGGCGCACGACCCGGATGTAGTCGGGCGTACGGCCGGTCATCCGTTCGGCGAAGGTGCCGACGGCGATGAGCGCACCGGTCCGCGTGTTCACGGCGGCGACGCTGGGCTCGTCGACGACCAGTCCGGCGCCCTTCACGTACACGCGGGTCCTGGCGGCTCCCAGGTCGACGGCGACGTGGCAGCGGCGCAACTGCTCAAGACTGACGGTCACGGCAGATCCTCCCGAGAGCACTGACGCAAGAGACCGGCGGGCGCCGATCGCAATTCATATCTTCTCGGGTAAATCGGGTATGGCGCCCGTTGAGATGCTCCGGGCGGGGTGTGCCGGACGGGTCCGGAGGTGCTGCACGGGGGTGGATTTCTGTACCGACAGGCAGCACGATGCGCGCACGTCCGCGCTACTGGCGCGTAACAAGGTAAAGGGGACCCGATGCTGACGCCCCGCCAGAAGATCCTGGCGTTCCTGACGCTCTCCGCCGCCCTGCTCGCGCCCCTGCCGGCCCACGCGGCCGCCGGGACCCCGGCCGGCTCCGCCGAGCGGGCCGCCGTCCGCAATCCGGTGGTCTTCGTCCACGGTTACAACGCCGACCCGGGCGTCTGGGGGTCCCTGCGCGAGGACCTGAGGGCCGACGGGTACGCCGACTCGGAGCTCTTCTCGTGGGGTTACGACACCCACCAGTCCGTCAACGAGGTCCTCTCCGGGCGGCTCGCCGCGTACGTCGACCAGGTCCGCCGTCAGACCGGCGCCGCCCGGGTCGACATCGTCGGTCACTCGTTCGGATCCCTCGTCAGCCGCTGGTACGTCAAACACGGCGGCGGCACCGCGACCGTCGGCCGCTGGGTCTCCCTGGCCGGCCCCAACCACGGCACCTCCACCGCCTGGGCCTGCGCCCTGTGGGACCAGGCGTGCCGGGACATGACCCCCGGGTCCTACGTCGTGAAGAACCTGGCGTCCGGGGACGAGACGCCGGGGGAGGTGCGGTACGCGACCTTCTGGTCGGAGTGCGACGAGGTGGTCAACCCGGACAACAGCGTCCCGCTCACCGGGGCGGCCAACACGCCGGTCGGCTGCCTGGCCCACAACGACCTGCTCGGCGACGACGCCACCTCGGCCGGCGTCCGCGCCTTCCTCGCCTCCTAGGGCCTGTCGTCAAACTCCCGTCTGCCCCGCGACGCCTGGCACGCGCTCTCGCCGCACCGGGCGAAAGCCAAGTACGTCCAGTACGCGGGC
>NZ_JBEXPG010000011.1:0-160212 GCF_040611935.1 Streptomyces sp. NPDC006512
ACGCCCGGTTACATTCCGAACCCGGAAGCTAAGCCTTTCAGCGCCGATGGTACTGCAGGGGGGACCCTGTGGGAGAGTAGGACGCCGCCGAACAACCCGCCCTTTTAGCTCAGTCGGTAGAGCGTCTCCATGGTAAGGAGAAGGTCAACGGTTCGATTCCGTTAAAGGGCTCTGATGAAGACGAAAAGGCCCCCGCCTCTTGGCGGGGGCCTTTTTGCGTTCCAGGACCATTTTCGGGAACCGGATGGGGCGGATCCTCCCGGACCGGACTTCCCGAGTCCGGGAGGATCCGCCTCACCGCCGGCTGTGCCGCGGGCCCCTCAGGAGCCTTCGCGCTGCTGGGGTACGCGGAAGGCGAGGATGGCCATGTCGTCCGAGGCGGGTTCGGCGGCGAAGCGTTCCACCGCGCGCAGCACACGGGAGGCGACCGCGCCGGCCGTGAGGCCCGTACACGTCGTCAGGACCTCGGCGAGGCCGTCGTCGCCCAGCATGCGGCTGCCCTCGCGGCGTTCCGTCACCCCGTCCGTGACACAGAGGAGGACGTCGCCCGGGTCCAGGGTGAGGGTCTGTTCGTACAGGTCCAGGTCCTCGATGACACCCAGCAGGGGCTGCGGTTCGGCGGCGGAGGTGACCTCGCCGTCCGGGCGCAGGCGCAGCGGGAGCGGGTGGCCGGCGCAGACGACCTTCATCAGGGCGCCGCCGTCGGGCTGCGGGTGCAGCTCGCCGTACAGGAGGGTGAGGAACCGGCTGCGGGCGCCCTCGTCGAGGATCGCCGCGTTGAGGCGCTCCAGGACCGCCGGGCCGCCGAGGCCCTCGCGGGCCAGCAGGCGCAGGGCGTGCCGGGCGAGGCCGGTGACCGCGGCCGCCTCGGGGCCCGTACCGCAGACGTCGCCGATGGCGAAGCCGTACGCGCCGTCGCGGATCGGGAAGACGTCGTAGAAGTCGCCGCCCACCTCGTTGCCCTCGCCGGCGGCGCGGTAGATGACCTCGACCTCCATGCCCGGGATGGCCGGGGAACCGGGCGGCAGGAGGCTGCGCTGGAGGGAACGGCTGATCGCCGTGCGCTCCGAGTAGAGGCGGGCGTTGTCGAGGGCCAGGGCCGCCCGGCGGGACAGGTCGTCGGCCAGTTCGAGGATCTCCTGGCGGAAGTGCTCCTCGCGCGGCTTGCCCAGGGTGAGCATGCCGATGACCCGGTTGCGCGCCAGGAGGGGCAGGACGACCGAATCGCCGCCGACAGCGGTGGCCGCGGCCGCCCACGGGCGGGCGCCGGCCTCGCGGACCGGCTCGGGCGGACTGACCCGCGACAGCAGGGCCTTGAGACCGTCGATGCGTTCCTCGTCCTCGTGCAGCACGTAGGCGAGGTAAGGGTCCGAGGCCTGGTCGGCGATCGTGTAGACGGCGCACCAGGTGGCGAGGGTCGGGACGGTCATCTGGGCCATGAGGGCCAGGGTCTGGTCCCGGTCGAGGGTGCCCGCCAGCAGGTCGGAGGCCTCGACGAGAAAGGAGAGGGAGCCGCGGCGCAGGCGTTCCAGCTCGCCGAGCCGGGCGGACTCGACGGCGAGGGCGATGCGGTCGGCGGCGAACTGGAGGCGCAGGGCCTCCTCGTTGGTGTAGCGGCCGGGGTTCTCCGTGGCGACGCCGAGGGAGCCGGTGAGGCGGCCCTCGACCTTGAGGGGGACGGTGATCACGGACCGCATGCCGGTGGACTCCAGGAGCGGTACGGCTCCGGGGACGGCGGCGAGGTCGTCGTGGACGGCGGGCATGCGGGCGGAACCGTAGCGGTTGGTGCCGGCTTCGACGGGCACGCGGGCGAAGCGCTGGCGGGTCGAGGGCAGGCCGGTGGTCGCGCGGACCTCCAGCTCCGTCTCGTCGTCCGTGGCGAGCAGCAGGAACGCGGCGTCGGCGTCGAGCATGTCGCGGGCGCGCTCCACCGTGCGCTGGAGCAGGCTCTCCAGATCGTCGGGAGCGGGCGAGCCGATGAACACCTCGAAGGGGTCCACCGGCCGGCTGTCGCCGGGCTGGCCCCCGTCGGCGGGGATCCGCACCGGGGTCTGGAGGAGGGCGCGCTCGTCGTCGTGGACGAGGAGGCAGACGATCGACGGCTCCCCGTGGGCGTCGCGTACCCGCAGGTGGGACGCGTAAACGGGGATGACGCGGCCGTCGGCGCCGCGGATGCCGTAGCTGCCCTCCCAGCGGGACAGGCGCAGCGCCTCCGCGATGCCGGTGCCGGTGCCCGGGGTCTGGGGCCAGGCGGCGAGTTCGGCGAGCGGGCGGCCGAGGGCCTTCTCGGCGGGGTGGCCGAAGATGTGCTCGGCGTCGTCGTTCCAGCCGGAGACGGCGTCGGCGGCGTCGATCTGGAGCACGGCGACGCGGACCCGGCTGTCGGTCAGCGGCAGGAACTGGTCCGGTACGACGGGCCCCGCGGAGCGGGTACCGACCGGACGGTCCGGCAGGTCCAGGCGGAACCACACGTGTTTTTGGGTGGCCGTGTACTCGACGCCCCAGCGGGTGGCGAGGGCGGCGCAGAGCATCAGGCCGCGCCCGCTCTCGCGGTCGGGGTCGGCGTAGGGGCGCTCGCCGGGATGGGCGAGCGGGAGTTCGCGCTCCGGATACCGGTCGGCGACCTCGACGCGTACGCCGTCCTCGGCGCGCAGGCACAGGACCTCGGCCCGGGTTCCGGCGTGGACCACGGCGTTCGTGACGAGCTCGCTGGTGAGGACCACGGCGTCGTCGACGATGTCCGCGAATCCCCAGCCCTGGAGGGTGTCGCGGACGAACGCGCGGGCACCGGCGACCGAGCGCCCCTGTGGATCGAAACTGGCAGCCGCCCGTGCCGTGATCACAAGTCTCCTTCGACGCGGTTGGACATCGGATGCCAGGTTACTTACCTTCGCGGTCGCCAGGATGCCGTCGTGGGGGATTCCACCCGCAGGGTACGGCCGGTGTGCGATGGTGCCGGAGTGTTATGGCCGGGTTCGGCCGGGGTGAAACACTGGGCAGGCTTGGAGAGCCGGATTTTGGATAGTCGGATGTCCGGTGGAACAGTGGTCGACCCTTTCGGGAGGGACACGGTGGAGTCTGGAGCAGCGGTGCGGCGTACGGGAACGCGCCCCAAGGGGGGACGGTCCCGGCGCGGCGGGACGACGGAGGTCGATACCGCCGCTCTGAACCGGCTGCTCACGGCACTGGTGTCGATGCGTGACGGGAACTTCCGCAAGCGGCTGACGGTGTCCGGTGAAGGCGTGATGGCGGAGGTCGCCGCCGTCTACAACGAGGTCGCCGACCGGAACCTTCACCTGACCGGGGAGCTGTCCCGGGTCCGGCGGATGGTGGGCCGTGAGGGCAAGTTGAGCGAACGGCTGGAAACCGGTGCCTGCGAGGGCTCCTGGGCGGCCGCGATCGACGCCTCGAACCAGCTCGTGGACGATCTGGCCCGGCCGGTGTCCGAAGTGGGCCGGGTGCTCTCGGCGGTCGCCGAGGGTGATCTGGACCAGCGGATGGACCTGCGCACGCAGGCGGCGGAGGGCGCCGGGCATCCGTTGCGCGGGGAGTTCCTCAAGGTCGGGCGTACGGTCAACAACCTGGTCGACCAGCTGTCCGCGTTCACCGACGAGGTGACGCGCGTGGCGCTGGAGGTGGGTACCGAGGGCAAGCTGGGCGGTCAGGCGCAGGTGCGCGGAATGTCCGGTTCCTGGAAGGACCTGACCGACTCCGTCAACACCATGGCGTACCGGCTCACCGCCCAGGTGCGTGACATCGCTCTCGTCACGACGGCGGTGGCCAAGGGCGATCTGTCGCGCAAGGTCACGGTGCACGTGGCCGGCGAGATGCTCCAGCTGAAGAACACCGTGAACACGATGGTGGACCAGCTGTCGTCGTTCTCCTCCGAGGTGACCCGCGTGGCCCGCGAGGTGGGTACGGAGGGTGAGCTCGGCGGCCAGGCCAAGGTGCCCGGGGTCGCGGGTGTCTGGAAGGACCTGACGGACTCGGTCAACACCATGGCCGGCAACCTGACGGCGCAGGTGCGCGGGATCGCGCAGGTCACGACGGCCGTCGCGAACGGCGACCTGTCGCAGAAGGTGCGGGTCAGCGCGCGCGGCGAGGTCGCGCAGCTGGCCGAAACGATCAACCAGATGACCGAAACCCTGCGGACTTTCGCGGACGAGGTCACGCGCGTGGCCAGCGAGGTCGGGGCCAAGGGTCTCCTCGGCGGTCAGGCGCAGGTGCCGGGTGCGGCGGGGACGTGGAAGGACCTCACCGATTCGGTGAACACGGTCTTCCGGAACCTGACGACGCAGGTGCGGGACATCGCGCAGGTGACGACGGCGGTGGCGAACGGCGATCTGTCGCAGAAGGTCACCGTGGACGTGGCCGGCGAGATGCTGGAGTTGAAGAACACCGTCAACACGATGGTCGACCAGCTCCAGTCCTTCGGTGCCGAAGTGACGCGAGTGGCGCGTGAGGTCGGTGTCGAGGGTGAGCTCGGCGGTCAGGCGCAGGTGCCGGGTGCGGCGGGGACGTGGAAGGACCTCACCGATTCGGTGAACACCGCCTTCCGGAACCTGACCGGACAGGTCCGCAACATCGCGCAGGTGACGACGGCCGTGGCGAACGGCGACCTGTCGCAGAAGGTCACCGTGGACGTCTCCGGTGAGATGCTCCAGCTGAAGAACACCGTGAACACCATGGTGGACCAGCTGTCGTCCTTCGCGGACCAGGTCACGCGGATGGCGCGGGACGTGGGTACGGAGGGACGCCTGGGCGGCCAGGCGCGGGTCGAGGGGGTTTCCGGAACCTGGAAGGAACTCACGGACTCGGTCAACTTCATGGCCGGGAACCTGACGTCCCAGGTGCGGCAGATCGCCCAGGTGACGACGGCGGTGGCCCGCGGTGACCTGTCGCAGAAGATCGACGTGGACGCCCGGGGCGAGATCCTGGAGCTGAAGAACACCATCAACACGATGGTCGACCAGCTCTCGGCCTTCGCCGAGCAGGTGACCCGGGTGGCCCGGGACGTGGGTACGGAGGGCCGGCTCGGCGGTCAGGCGCAGGTGCCCGGGGTGGCCGGTGTCTGGCGCGATCTGACCGATTCGGTGAACGGCATGGCCGGGAACCTGACCTCGCAGGTCCGCAACATCGCGCAGGTCGCGACGGCGGTGGCCCGCGGTGACCTGTCGCAGAAGATCGACGTGGACGCCCGGGGCGAGATCCTGGAGCTGAAGAACACCCTCAACACGATGGTCGACCAGCTCTCGAACTTCGCGGAGCAGGTGACCCGGGTCGCCCGCGAGGTGGGTACGGAGGGCATCCTCGGCGGTCAGGCGGAGGTGAAGGGGGTCTCCGGGACCTGGAAGGACCTCACGCAGTCCGTCAACTTCATGGCCAACAACCTGACGTCCCAGGTGCGCAACATCGCCGAGGTGACCACGGCGGTGGCCATGGGCGACCTCTCGAAGAAGATCACCGTCGACGCGAAGGGCGAGATCCTCGAACTCGTCACGACCGTGAACACGATGGTCGACCAGCTGTCCTCCTTCGCGGAGCAGGTGACGCGGGTCGCCCGCGAGGTGGGCACCGAGGGCATCCTCGGCGGTCAGGCGCGAGTGCGCGGGGTGACCGGCATCTGGAAGGACCTCAGCGACAACGTCAACACCATGGCGGGGAACCTGACGGCCCAGGTGCGCGGGATCGCGCAGGTCTCGGCGGCGGTCGCCAACGGTGACCTGACGAAGAAGGTCACCGTCGAGGCGCGCGGCGAGGTCGCGCAGCTCGCCGACACCGTGAACACGATGGTGAAGACCCTGTCCTCGTTCGCGGACGAGGTCACGCGCGTGGCCCGCGAGGTGGGTACGGAGGGCCGTCTCGGCGGTCAGGCGCACGTGCCGGGGGTGTCGGGGACCTGGAAGGACCTCACCGACTCGGTGAACTTCATGGCCTCCAACCTCACCGGGCAGGTGCGGCAGATCGCCATGGTCACGACGGCCATCGCCAAGGGCGACATGACCAAGAAGATCGACATCGACGCGCGCGGCGAGATCCTGGAGCTCAAGACCACGATCAACACGATGGTCGACCAGCTGTCGTCGTTCGCCGACCAGGTGACGCGGGTCGCCCGCGAGGTGGGCACCGAGGGCATCCTGGGCGGCCAGGCGCGGGTGCGCGACGTCGACGGCACCTGGCGGGACCTCACCGAATCCGTGAACGAGATGGCCGGGAACCTCACCCGGCAGGTGCGCGCGATCGCGGCCGTGGCCACCGCGGTGACCCGCGGCGACCTGAGCCTGAAGGTCGACGTGGACGCGGCGGGCGAGATCCAGGTGCTCCAGGACAACATCAACACGATGATCGTCAACCTGCGGGACACCACCCTGGCCAACAAGGAGCAGGACTGGCTCAAGGGCAACCTCGCCCGGATCTCGGCCCTCATGCAGGGCCGCCGGGAGCTGGACGACGTGGCCTCGCTCATCATGAGCGAGCTGACCCCGGTGGTCTCCGCGCAGCACGGTGCCTTCTTCCTGGCGCTGCCGACCGGCGGGTCCACCGAGATCGGGACGGACGGCGGCGCGGAGGGTTCGTACGAGCTGCGGATGCGCGGGAGTTACGCGTACGCGGGCGGTCAGATGCCGATCGCGTTCCGTCCGGGTGAGGGGCTGATCGGGACGGTCGCCGAGGAGAAGCGGACGATCCTCGTCGAGAACACCCCGCCGGGCTACCTCAAGATCTCCTCCGGGCTCGGTGAGGCACCGCCGGCGCACGTGATCGTGCTGCCGGTGCTGTTCGAGGGGAAGGTGCTCGGGGTCATCGAGCTGGCGGGCTTCCAGCCCTTCACGCAGATCCAGAAGGACTTCCTCAGCCAGATCGCCGAGATGATCGGTACGAGCGTCAACACCATCTCCGTCAACTCCAAGACGGAGATGCTGCTCAAGCAGTCGCAGGAGATGACCGAACAGCTGCGGGAGCGCTCCGACGAGCTGGAGAACCGGCAGAAGGCCCTCCAGGCCGCGAACGCGGAACTGGAGGAGAAGGCCGAGCTGCTGGCCCAGCAGAACCGGGACATCGAGGTGAAGAACACCGAGATCGAGGAGGCCCGGCAGGTCCTGGAGGAGCGCGCCGAGCAGCTCGCGGTCTCGATGCGCTACAAGAGCGAGTTCCTGGCGAACATGTCCCACGAGCTGCGGACGCCGCTCAACTCGCTGCTGATCCTGGCCAAGCTGCTCGCCGACAACGCGGACGAGAACCTCTCGCCGAAGCAGGTGGAGTTCGCCGAGACGATCCACGGGGCGGGTTCGGACCTGCTCCAGCTCATCAACGACATCCTCGACCTGTCGAAGGTCGAGGCGGGCAAGATGGACGTCTCGCCGACGCGGATCGCGCTGGTCCAGCTCGTGGACTACGTCGAGGCCACGTTCAGGCCGCTGACCGCGGAGAAGGGCCTGGACTTCTCGGTACGGGTGTCCCCGGAGCTGCCGGCGACCCTGCACACCGACGAGCAGCGGCTCCTCCAGGTCCTGCGCAACCTGCTGTCGAACGCGGTGAAGTTCACCGACTCCGGGGCCGTGGAGCTGGTCATCCGGCCGGCCGGCGGCGACGTGCCGACCGCGATCCGGGAGCAGTTGCTGGAAGCCGGGTCGCTGCGCGAGGCGGACGCGGACCTCATCGCCTTCTCGGTGACCGACACCGGCATCGGGATCGCGGCGAGCAAGATGCTGGTGATCTTCGAGGCTTTCAAGCAGGCCGACGGCACCACCAGCCGCAAGTACGGGGGCACCGGACTCGGGCTGTCCATCAGCCGGGAGATCGCCCGGCTGCTGGGCGGGGAGATCCACGCCGCCAGTGAGCCCGGCCGCGGTTCGACCTTCACGCTGTACCTGCCGCTGCACCCGAGCGAGCTGCCCCCGCAGGGGTACGCGCCGCCCACGCCCGGCGGCGCGCGCGCGGAGTACCGCAGGGCGGCCGAGGAGACGCGGCCCGAGCCGGTGGAGCACCCGCCGGCGCCTGTGGCCGCCGGGCCGGTGCGGACGGCGCTGCCCGCGGCCGAGCCGGCCGGCCAGGGGTCGTCGGCGCTGTTCCGGCGGCGCCGCAAGCAGCAGCCGGACACCCTGTCGCGCGGCGAGGTGCCGGGGCAGGCGGACGCGGGCGCGTGGGACGTGGAGGAGCCGCTGCCGGCCGCGCCGCGGACGTACGATTTCCACGGTGAGCGGGTGCTCATCGTCGACGACGACGTGCGCAACGTGTTCGCGCTGACCAGCGTGCTGGAACAGCACGGGCTGGCGGTGCTCTACGCCGAGAACGGGCGGGAGGGCATCGAGGTCCTGGAGCAGCACGACGACGTGGCGCTCGTCCTGATGGACATCATGATGCCGGAGATGGACGGGTACGCGACGACGTCGGCGATCCGGAGGATGCCGCAGTTCGCGGGTCTTCCGATCATCGCGCTGACGGCGAAGGCGATGAAGGGCGACCGGGAGAAGGCCATCGACTCCGGTGCGTCCGACTACGTCACCAAGCCGGTGGAACCCGACTACCTACTGTCGGTCATGGAGCAGCACATGCGCAAAAGCTGATCACCGACCGGATGGTGGTCGCGCGGTGAGCGGGGGCGGAGGGGGAACCTTCTGCCCTCCCATCACGTTTCCGCTTCGTGCACAGTGACATCCTGGTGACAGGGTGTGGCGATCTCGGGACTGGGGCTACGATGACCGGCACAAGGACGGACGGCGCACGGATGCCGTTCTCTGGGGCGGGGCCCGGCACACAGGCCGGAGCCTGGAGCCGGGGAGGCCCCATGCCGGGGCGAGGAGGAGGCATGGTGCAGAAGGCCAAGATCCTCCTGGTCGACGACCGGCCGGAGAATCTGCTGGCGCTGGAGGCCATCCTCTCCGCGCTCGATCAGACACTGGTCAGGGCGTCGTCGGGGGAGGAAGCGCTCAAGGCGCTGCTGACGGACGATTTCGCGGTCATCCTGCTGGATGTCCAGATGCCGGGCATGGACGGATTCGAAACCGCCGCGCACATCAAGCGGCGGGAGCGGACCCGGGACATCCCGATCATCTTCCTCACCGCGATCAACCACGGTCCGCACCACACCTTCCGCGGTTACGCGGCGGGCGCGGTGGACTACATCTCGAAGCCGTTCGACCCGTGGGTGCTGCGCGCCAAGGTCTCGGTGTTCGTGGAGCTCTACACGAAGAACTGCCAACTGCGGGAACAGGCGGCGCTGCTGCGGCTCCAGCTGGAAGGCGGCGGCTCCAACGGCGCGGACGGCAGCAAGGAGACCGCGGGCCTGCTGGCCGAGCTCTCCGCGCGGCTCGCGGCGGTCGAGGAGCAGGCGGAGGCGCTGACCAAGCAGCTCGGCGAGGACTCGGCCGATGCCGCGGTCGTGGCCACCGCCGCCCATCTGGAACGCAAGCTCACCGGACTGCGGCGCGCGCTCGACGCGCTGGAGCCGGGCACCGGCGGGCCGACCGCCGTCCTTCCCGCGCAGGGCTGAGCCGCCGGCGGCGGGGCCGCCGCCGCGGGTGAGCCGCCCCGTCCCGTACGGGGCGGCCGCCTGCCGTGCCTCGTGCGCGGCCCCGCGCACCGCTGCGCGGAACCTGCGCTTCCGGCGGGCGGAGTGGGGACCCGTCAGGTCTGCCGGGGCGTCAAAGCACGTACAGAACGGGCGACACGAACGGGTGAAGGGGTGGGCACGCGTGTCCACCGGCGCGCGCACCGGTAACCTCGCCCCCATGGCCTCACGTACGTCCGGCAAGGGTTCCCAGAGCAGCGCGGGCACCGCGAAGGGCCGCACCGGCCGGACGACGGCGCCGGCGAAGAAGTCGGCTCCCGCGGGCAAGCCCCCCGCGAAGAAGGCCGCGGCGGCCCGGCGCGCCCCGGTGAAGAAGGTCGCCGCCAAGCCCGCTCCGTCCCCGACCGGGGGCGTGGTGCGGCTGGTGCGCGCCTGCTGGCTCGGTCTCGCGCACGCGGTCGGAGCCGTCTTCCGCGGGGTCGGCCGGGGTGCCAAGAACCTCGATCCGGCCCACCGCAAGGACGGGGTGGCGCTGCTGCTGCTCGCCCTGGCGCTGATCGTGGCCGCCGGGACCTGGTCGAACCTGAGCGGGCCCGTCGGGGACCTCGTCACGATGCTGGTCACCGGCGCCTTCGGACGCCTGGACCTGCTCGTGCCGATCCTGCTCGGCGTCATGGCGGTACGTTTCATCCGCCATCCGGAACAGACCGATGCCAACGGGCGCATCGGCGTCGGCCTGTCCGCCCTCGTCGTCGGCGTGCTCGGGCTCGTGCACATCGCCTGCGGGGCGCCCGGCCGGGACGAGGGCACCACCGCCATGCAGAACGCGGGCGGGCTCGTCGGCTGGGCCGCCTCGAAGCCGCTCATCTTCACCATGGGCGCGCCGCTGGCCGTCCCCATGCTGGTGCTGCTCACCGTCTTCGGGCTGCTGGTGGTCACCGCGACCCCGGTCAACGCGATCCCGCAGCGGCTGCGCCGCCTCGGCATCCGGCTGGGCGTCATCGCGCCGAACGAGTACGACGAGGGGTACGGGGAGCCGGAGGGCGCGGGCCGCCAGGACCGGCACGATCCCGAGCAGTGGCAGGCCCGCGCCGGGGAGCCCGCGGATCCGGCGGGGTCCGCCGAGGAGGCAGCGCTGGCCCGGCGGCGCCGGCCGCGGCGGAGCACCGCCCGGCCGGGGGAGCGGGAGATGGACGCCGTCGACGTGGCCGCGGCGGCCGCCGCCGCGCTGGACGGGGTCGTCTACGGGGGACTGCCGCCCTCGCCGGTCGTCGCCGACCTCACCCACGGCATCACCGCCGAGCGCGCGGGCGTCGAGGTCACCGCGCCGGTGCCGCCCGCCCGGGAGCAGGCGCCCGCCGCCCCGGCGGCGCCGGCAGCCGGGGACCCGCCGCACGAGCGCACCGCCGCGGCCTCCGGGACGCTGTCGGTGCCGGACCTGACGAAGGCCCCGCCCGAGGCCCAGCCGCTGCCGCCGCGCGCCGAGCAGCTCCAGCTGCGCGGGGACATCACGTACGCCCTGCCCTCCCTGGACCTGCTGGAACGCGGCGGGCCCGGCAAGACCCGCAGCGCCGCGAACGACGCGGTGGTGGCCTCGCTGACGAACGTCTTCACCGAGTTCAAGGTCGACGCGCAGGTCACGGGCTTCACCCGGGGGCCGACGGTCACCCGCTACGAGGTGACGCTCGGCGCCGCCGTGAAGGTCGAGCGGATCACGGCGCTCGCGAAGAACATCGCCTACGCCGTGGCCTCCCCGGACGTACGGATCATCAGCCCGATCCCGGGCAAGTCGGCGGTCGGCATCGAGATCCCGAACACCGACCGGGAGATGGTCAACCTGGGCGACGTCCTGCGCCTCGCGGACGCCGCCGAGGACGACCACCCGATGCTGGTGGCGCTCGGCAAGGACGTCGAGGGCGGCTACGTCATGGCCAACCTCGCCAAGATGCCGCACGTGCTCGTCGCGGGCGCGACGGGCTCCGGAAAGTCCTCCTGCATCAACTGCCTGATCACCTCGGTCATGGTCCGGGCCACCCCGGAGGACGTCCGGATGGTGCTCGTCGACCCCAAGCGGGTGGAGCTGACCGCGTACGAGGGCATCCCGCACCTGATCACGCCGATCATCACCAACCCCAAGCGGGCCGCCGAGGCCCTCCAGTGGGTCGTGCGCGAGATGGACCTGCGCTACGACGACCTGGCCGCGTTCGGCTTCCGGCACATCGACGACTTCAACCAGGCGATCCGGGACGGCAAGATCCAGCTGCCGCCGGGCAGCGAGCGGGAGCTCAGCCCGTACCCGTACCTGCTGGTGATCGTCGACGAGCTCGCCGACCTGATGATGGTGGCCCCGCGCGACGTCGAGGACTCCATCGTCCGCATCACCCAGTTGGCCCGCGCGGCCGGCATCCACCTCGTGCTCGCCACCCAGCGGCCCTCCGTGGACGTGGTGACCGGCCTGATCAAGGCCAACGTGCCCTCGCGGCTCGCCTTCGCCACCTCCTCCCTCGCCGACAGCCGGGTCATCCTGGACCAGCCGGGCGCGGAGAAGCTGATCGGCAAGGGTGACGGACTGTTCCTGCCGATGGGCGCGAACAAGCCGGTCCGCCTCCAGGGCGCCTTCGTCACCGAGGACGAGATCCACGGGATCGTGCAGCACTGCAAGGACCAGATGGCGCCCGTCTTCCGGGACGACGTCACGGTCGGGCAGAAGCAGAAGAAGGAGATCGACGAGGAGATCGGCGACGACCTGGACCTGCTGTGCCAGGCCGCGGAGCTGGTGGTCTCCACCCAGTTCGGCTCCACCTCGATGCTCCAGCGCAAGCTGCGGGTCGGCTTCGCCAAGGCCGGCCGGCTCATGGACCTGATGGAGTCGCGGGGGATCGTCGGCCCGAGCGAGGGCTCGAAGGCCAGGGACGTGCTCCTCAAACCCGACGAACTGGACGGGGTCCTCGCCGTGATCCGGGGCGAAGACCCCGCCTAGGGGGCCCTCGGGAGCGCCCGGGACGCCGCCCGTCCGGCTCACTCGACCGTATGGGATCGGCGGGCAACCGTTTCCCTTGGGCGTGCGTCAAGTTGAGGAGACAGCGGTGGGTCCTCCCGAAGCCATTCGGATGGCGTAGGAAGAGGACCCTCCGGTTGCCCCACCCTTTCGTCACCCCCCTAGACTGGTAATCCAGCAGGTGGCTACACGCTCGAAAGGCGCCCTCGTGTCCATCGGCAACGCCAACTCCCCCGAAGAAGAGCGGCCTTCGACCGACGACCGGTCCGAGGACCGCATCGTCGAACGTTCCGTCGAAGGACCGTCCATCGGGACGGCCCTCAAGAAGGCCCGGATCGCCGCCGGGCTCACCGTCGACGAGGTCAGTTCCACCACCCGCGTGCGCATCCCGATCGTGCACGCGATCGAAGAGGACGACTTCACGCGGTGCGGCGGCGACGTCTACGCCCGCGGTCACATCCGTACCCTGGCCCGCGCCGTACACATCGATCCGGCACCCCTGGTCGAGAGCTACGACGCGGCCCACGGCGGCCGGCCGGCACCCACCCCCGCCGCGCCGATGTTCGAAGCCGAGCGCATCCGCCCCGAACGGCAGCGGCCCAACTGGACCGCCGCCATGGTCGCCGCCATCGTCGCCGTGATCGGCTTCGTCGGCTTCACCGCCTTCAGCGGCGGCGACGCCCAGAGCAAGCGTCCGGTGGCGGAAGGTTCCGCCTCCCCCAAGCCCGCACCCAAGCAGCCGGCGGGCAAGCCCGCCGCACAGCCCCAGCAGACCCCGCAGGCACCCAAGCCGGAGCCGTCCGACAGCGCCATCGCCGCGGCCCCCAAGGACCTCGTCACCGTGGTCCTCACGGCCAGCGACGGGCAGAGCTGGATCTCCGCGAAGGACCACAGCGGGCGACTGCTGTTCGACGGAACCCTCGCGCAGGGCGAGTCGAAGACCTTCACGGACAAGGAGTCCATCGACCTCGTGCTCGGGGACGCCGGAGCCGTGAACCTGTTCGTGAACGGCAAGGAGATCAAGGAGAGCTTCCAGCCGGGACAGGTCGAACGTCTCACCTACACCAAGAACGACCCGCCCCAGGACGAGGCCCAGGCGGGCTGACCAGCACGGAATAAGAAATTCCAGATCCCCGGGACGTCGCGCGGCATCCGCCGCCGGCCCCGGGGATCTTCTCGTGCCGGGACGTGAGGCGGGGGCCGGCGCCGGGACGAAGTAGTCTTGAGTCCATGCCCGAACGCCGTACCGTCGCCCTTGTCACTCTTGGCTGCGCCCGTAACGAGGTGGACTCGGAGGAGCTCGCAGGCCGCTTGGCGGCGGATGGCTGGGAGCTCGTCGAGGACGCCGCCGACGCGGACGTAGCCGTCGTCAACACCTGCGGCTTCGTCGAAGCCGCCAAGAAGGACTCCGTAGACGCCCTGCTGGAAGCCAACGATCTCAAGGATCACGGCAAGACCCAGGCCGTCGTCGCCGTCGGCTGTATGGCCGAGCGCTACGGCAAGGAACTCGCCGAAGCGCTCCCCGAGGCCGACGGAGTCCTCGGTTTCGACGACTACGCCGACATCTCCGACCGCCTCCAGACCATTCTGAACGGCGGCATCCACGCCTCCCACACCCCGCGCGACCGGCGCAAGCTGCTGCCGATCAGCCCGGCCGCCCGTCAGGAAGCCGAGGTGGCCCTGCCCGGCCACGCGCAGGAGCCGGTCGCCGAGGCGCCCGCCGACCTGCCCGAGGGGCTCGCCCCCGCCTCCGGACCGCGCGCACCCCTGCGCCGCCGGCTCGACAAGAGCCCCGTCGCCTCGGTCAAGCTGGCCTCCGGCTGCGACCGCCGCTGCTCCTTCTGCGCCATCCCGTCCTTCCGCGGCTCCTTCATCTCCCGCCGCCCCAGCGACGTGCTGGGCGAGACGCGCTGGCTCGCCGAGCAGGGCGTCAAGGAGATCATGCTGGTCTCCGAGAACAACACGTCCTACGGCAAGGACCTCGGCGACATCCGGCTGCTGGAGACCCTGCTGCCGGAGCTCGCCGCCGTCGACGGCATCGAGCGCGTCCGCGTCAGCTACCTCCAGCCCGCCGAGATGCGGCCCGGCCTGATCGAGGTACTGACCTCGACCCCCAAGGTCGTCCCGTACTTCGACCTGTCCTTCCAGCACTCGGCCCCCGACGTGCTGCGCGCCATGCGCCGCTTCGGGGACACCGACCGCTTCCTGGAGCTGCTGGACACCATCCGCTCCAAGGCCCCGCAGGCCGGCGTCCGGTCCAACTTCATCGTCGGCTTCCCCGGCGAGAAGGAGTCGGACTTCGCCGAGCTGGAGCGTTTCCTCACCCACGCCCGCCTCGACGCCATCGGCGTCTTCGGCTACTCCGACGAGGACGGCACCGAGGCCGTCACGTACGACGGCAAGCTGGACGAGGAGACCATCGCCGAGCGGCTCGCGCACATGCAGCGGCTCGCCGAGGAGCTCACCTCGCAGCGCGCGGAGGAGCGGATCGGGGAGACCCTGGAGGTGCTCGTCGAGACGGTCGTGCCGCTGGACGAGGCCGAGGAGGGCGAGGGCGCCTACGGGCGCGCCGCCCACCAGGCTCCCGAGACCGACGGCCAGGTCGTCTTCACCGACGGCACGGGCCTGGTCCCCGGGCGTATCGTCACGGCAAAGGTGGTCGGCACCCTCGGCGTCGACCTGGTGGCCGAGCCCCTGGGCATGGAATTTGAGGAGGCGGCCGGATGACCGGAGTCCCGGCATCGGCGGCGGGCGGGACCGGCCGCCGGCCCGCGCCCGGCACCAAGCTCGGGACTGCGGCCGTCAACCAGGCCAGCCTGTGGAACATCGCCAACATCCTGACGATGATCCGGCTCGTCCTCGTGCCGGGATTCGTCATGCTGCTGCTCGCCGACGGGGGATACGACCCCGTCTGGCGGGCCTGGGCGTGGGCGGCCTTCGCGGTCGCCATGATCACGGACATCTTCGACGGCCACCTCGCACGGACCTACAACCTGGTCACGGACTTCGGGAAGATCGCCGACCCCATCGCCGACAAGGCGATCATGGGCTCGGCGCTCATCTGTCTCTCCTGGCTCGGTGACCTGCCCTGGTGGGTGACCGGGGTGATCCTCGGACGGGAACTCGGGATCACGCTCATGCGTTTCTGGGTCATCCGCTACGGCGTGATCCCGGCGAGCCGCGGCGGCAAGCTGAAGACCCTCGCCCAGGGCACGGCCGTCGGCATGTACGTCCTCGCACTCACCGGGCCGCTGGCGACCCTGCGGTTCTGGGTGATGGCGGTCGCCGTCGTGCTGACCGTCGTCACCGGTTTGGATTACATCCGGCAGGCCGTCGTCCTGCGCCGCGCTGGACTGGCCGCGGAGCGGGCCTCGAAGTGACGAACGGGGCGGGGGACGTGCCGGAGGCCGCGCGCGCGGCGGAAGGCACCGCCGGTGTGGCCGAGGACGTACTGCGGCTGCTCGCGGAGAGTGACCAGACGGTCGCCGTCGCCGAGTCCCTGACCGGAGGGATGGTGGCCGCCGAGCTCACGGCGGTGCCCGGCGCCTCCCGCTCCTTCCGCGGCTCGGTCACGGCCTACGCCACGGAACTCAAACATCTCGTCCTCGGAGTGGACGCGGGGCTGCTCGCGGCCGAAGGCGCGGTGAACGCGCAGGTCGCGCAGGAGATGGCCGACGGGGTACGGCGCGTCCTGGGCGCTTCGTGGGGGATCGCGACGACCGGAGTGGCCGGTCCGGACCCTCAGGACGGGCAGCCGGTGGGCACCGTCTTCATCGCCGTGGCGGGTCCGGGGGGCAGGAAAACGGCCCGGCTGCGGTTGAACGGCTCCCGTGAGGAAATTCGTAGGGAGAGTGCACGGACAGTGCTCGAACTCCTCTCGAGCGAACTCCGCGAGAATCTGCGGGGGCAGGATACGGAACAGAAGGGGGGATTTGATGTTTGCAGCCCTGAGTGAACACGACATCGCTCCCCGCACGGCCGCGGCGCGAGGCGGTACGGTGGGGCGTGAAGGTTACGGCTACACGGTCAGAGGAGGGAGCCACCGATGATTCTGCTCCGTCGCCTGCTGGGTGACGTGCTGCGTCGGCAGCGCCAGCGCCAGGGCCGTACTCTGCGCGAAGTCTCCTCGTCCGCCCGAGTTTCGCTCGGCTATCTCTCCGAGGTGGAGCGGGGGCAGAAGGAGGCATCCTCCGAGCTGCTCTCCGCGATCTGCGACGCGCTGGACGTACGGATGTCCGAGCTGATGCGCGAAGTCAGCGACGAGCTGTCGCTGGCCGAGCTTGCGCAGTCGGCAGCTGCAAGCGAACCGGTGCCGGCACCGGTGCGCCCGATGCTCAATTCCGTCTCCGTGGCCTCGGTCACGGGCCCGGAGCGGGTGACCATCAAGGCACCCGTGGAAGCGGTGAACGTCGTAGCCGCTTGAGCCTGTACAGCATGTGAGCGTGGCGGGAGCCCCGGGTGGTGCGTGAAGCACCGGCCGGGGCTCCTTGCCGTTCGGGGGGCGTGGCGGTGGGGTCCGTGACGGGGTGTTCTGGGTGCGGGCGGCGGGGCGGTGCGGGAGGATGGGCCCGTCCGGGACCCGGCCCGCTGGGAGGTGGCCGTGCGGCGGTTGCTCATACCCCTCGCCCTGGCGATGGGCGTGCTGTGGTGGTGGGCCGTCCTGCGGCTGGCGCTGGCGCCGTCCGAGTCCGGGCCCGTGGAGGGCGCGGTGGCGGTGGGCGGCTGGGGGCTGGGGCTGCTGCCGGTGCACTGCGCGCGCGGACCGGTACCGAGGCGGGACCGGACGGCGGGGGCCGCCGCCGGGGCTACCAGGGCATCGACACTCCACCGTTCGGGCGAAGGATCTGGCCCGTCATGAAGGACGAGGCGTCGCAGGCCAGGTAGAGCACGGCCTGGGCGATGTCCTCGGGCTCGCCGACCCGGCCGAGCGGGGACATCCGCACCATCGCCGCCTCGGTCCGCTCAAGGACCTCGGCGCTGTGCCGGCCGGTCATGGGGGTGCGGATCCAGCCGGGGGCGACGGCGTTGACGCGGATGCCGTGCGGGCCGCTCTCGGTGGCGAGGGTCTTCGTCAGCTGGACCACGGCCGCCTTGGCCGCGCTGTAGCAGAGGAGCCCGGGCTGGGCCGCGTCCACGGCCCCGGAGGCCATGGTGATCACCGACCCGGGCCGGCCGGCGGCGATCATGGCCCGGACGCCCTCCTGGCAGGTGCGCAGGACACCCTTGAAGTTGACGTCCAGGACCCGGTCGAGGTCCTCGTCGCTGGTCTCCAGGACGCTGCTGGTGTGCATGACCCCGGCGATCGCGGCGACGACGTCGAGCGGCCCGGCCGCGGCGACGGCGGCCCGCAGGGCGGCGCGGTCGGTGACGTCGAGGGGGTGCGCGCGGGCGGATCCGCCGGCCGCGGCGATCAGGGCCGTCGTCGCGGCGAGGCCGTGCGCGTCGCGGTCCGCGCAGTGCACGGCCGCGCCCGCCCGGGCGAGGAGCACGGCGGTGGCGCGGCCTATGCCGCTGGCGGCCCCCGTGACGAAGGCGGTGCGGCCGGTGAGGTCGTGCGCGATGGCGGGTGTGGGCATGCAGGGACCGTACGAGTGGATCTGACGGGGCGTCAACCGGTGGGGGTGTGCGGCCGTGGACGGGCCCCGGCGGACGGGGCGGGTCCGGGCTGGCAGCGGGGGCACCAATACGTGGGGCGGTCGTCCTGCGGGGCCTCGCGGACGGGCGTGCCGCAGCGCAGGCAGGGGCGGCGGGCGCGGCCGTAGACGAACAGCTCCCGGCCCCGGAGGCGGCTGCCGGTGGTGCTGCGGCGTCCGTTCTCCCCGGTGTTGGCGGCCAGCAGGCGGTGCGCGGCGGCCGCGAGGCGGGGGAGGGTGGTCTCGGGGTCGGGGAGCGCGCCGACCGGGGTCCAGGGACTGACCTGGGCCAGGAAGCAGAGCTCGGCCTTGTAGATGTTGCCGATGCCCGCCAGGTTGCGCTGGTCGAGCAGGGCCTCGCCGAGGGGGCGGGCGGGGTCCGCCAGGAGGTTGGCGGCGGCGACGGCGGCGTCCCAGCCGGGACCGAGGAGGTCCGGGCCGAGGTGGCCGACGACGCGGTCCTCGTCGGCGGTGCGGAGCAGTTCCAGGACGGGCAGGCGGTAGCCGACGGCGGTGGCGTCGGCGGTGCCGAGGACCGCGCGGATCTCGTACGCGGGGCCGCCGCGCCACTTCTCGCCGGGGGCGAAGACGTGCCAGGCGCCGTCCATGCGGAGGTGGCTGTGCAGGGTGAGGCCGCCTTCGAGGCGGGTGAGGAGGTGCTTGCCGCGCGGGGTGACGTCCAGGGTGGTGCGGCCGGTGAGGTCGGCGGTGGCGAAGCGGGGCACGCGCAGGTCGCTGACGGTCAGCGGCTTCCCGGCGAGGGCGGCGTGGAGGCGGCTCGCCGCGCGGTGGACGCTGTCTCCTTCGGGCATGGGGCCATTGTCGCGCGGGTCGGCTGCCGCGGGGGCGGCTGCCGGGGCGGCTGGGGTGCGTGGTGCAGGCCGGCGGTCGCATGCCGATTCGCGTGGGTGGGCCGGCCGGACTGAGGTGTTCTCCGGGGCCGTGGGTTCCGCCGGGCGGGGTGCGGGTGGGTGGCGGGGAGGTGGGCGGACGCGGGAACCCCCTGGGGCGCAGGGCCGCGCAGGGGGTTCCGCGAGGGGGTGGTTCCTACTTCCAGACGAGTTCCTTGTTCTTGCTCAGGATGTTGTAGGGCTCGCCCCAGTACTGGGCGGCGGTGACCTTCGTCTGGGCCGACGGGGCGAGGGCCAGGGCGCAGCTGGTCTGCGTCTGGCCGTTGGTGAAGCCCTTCGGCAGGGACTCGTTCGGGCACTTCTCGAACTTGCCGATGATCGACACGCCCTGCGCCTCGCTGCCGTCCGCGAGCAGGCCCTTGATGTGGCCCACGGAGGTGTGCGACAGGTCGACCGTGCCGGTGTTCTTGACCGAGTAGCGGACGTAGTAGGGGATCATCCCCTTCACCTTGTCGCCGAGCTTCAGCGGTTCCAGGTCGGCCGGGTTGCCCTGCTCGATCGCGGTGACGGTGATGGCGATCTGGCCGCCCTTGGTGCTGCCGTAGTTGAACGGGACCTGCGCGGCCTCGCCGATCTTGAAGACCTGGCCCGACTTGGCCGTGCCGTTCGCTCCCGGGGCGGGGGCGTCGCCGGCGGCGGCCGAGGAGCTCGGGGCGCTCGGGGTGCTGGGCTGGGCCGAGGGCTCGGACGGCTGCGAGGACTGGGCGGCCGGAGCGCTCGGCTGCGCCGCGGGAAGCTCCTCGTTGCCGTTCTTGCAGCCGGTCAGGGCCAGGGTGCCGGCGACCGCCAGGCCGACCGCGCCCAGGGTGGTTCCGCGCATGCTGATGGTGCTCACTGTTCATGTCCCCCATGACGGTGCACCGCCCGTGCGGTGCTGTGATCATCTTGATAAAGCACGGATAAGTGCCCGTGCCAGCTCAGCGGCGGTCGGCAGCAGTTTCGTGACATGGCCAGAACATGGGCGGCACAGTCGAGACCGGACCGAGTCCTCAGGTGCGCAGGCGCAGCCCCCTCGGGGTGGCGTGGAAGCCGGCCGTTTCCAGGTCCCGGCCCAGGAGGGAGGTCAGGGCGGGTGCGGCATTGACGCGCTCCACCGTGAGCGCCGGAAGGGTGCCCGCGCGGGACGCCGCCACCAGCGCCGCCGTGGCCGCCGCGAGCCGCGGGTCACCGGCCTCGGGCCACGCCAGCAGGGTCTTGCCGCCGCGCTCCAGGTACAGGACGAGCTCCCCGTCGACCAGGACCACCAGGGAACCCGCCTTGCGGCCCGGCTTGTGCGTGGCGCCGGCCGGCGGCTCGGGCCAGGGCAGGGCCGCCCCGTACGCGTTCGCCGGATCGGCGGCGGCCAGGACCACCGCCGCCAGCGGGGGCGGGGTGCGCTCGGCGGCCCGGAGCCGGTCCACGGCTCCGTCCATCGCGAACTGGGCCGCGCCCAGCCCCTCCACCACGTACCCCCGGCGGGCCTGGCCGCTGTCCTCGAACGCGGACAGGACCCGGTAGACCGCGCTGAAGCCGCCCTCCACGCCCTCCGCCGCCACCGCGCCCCGGGTGACGACCCCGTGCCGGTCCAGCAGGGTGCGGGCCAGGGCGTGGGCCCGGTGGGTCGGGTCGGGGGCGGCCGCGGGCAGCAGCGACCAGCGGCCCGAGACCGTCGGCGGGCCCGTACGGGAGACGGTGGCGCCGAGCGTGCCGTAGCGGCCGCGCGGGACGGTGCGGCGGGCCCGGTGCGCGGTCGCGCCGGCCGTCCGGCCGGAGCCCAGCAGGGCGCGCAGCGGGGCCAGGGTGTCGTTCGTGAGCCGGCCCGACCATGCCAGGTCCCAGACGGCCGCGGCGAGCTCCGGGTCGGAGGCCTCGGGGTGGCGGGCCCGGACGGACTGGCCGAGCTGGCGGAAGAAGAGCCCGTAGCCCCCCGAGAGGGCGTCGAGGACGGCCTGGTGGAGCTCGCCGAGTTCCAGCGGGTGCGGTGCGGGGAGCAGGAGCGGAGCCGCGTCCGCCAGGTAGAGGGAGACCCAGCCGTCCTTGCCGGGCAGGGCTCCCGCGCCGGCCCAGACCACCTCCCCGGTCGTGGTGAGCTCGTCGAGCAGGGTGGGGGAGTACCCGGTGACGCGGGAGGGCAGGATCAGCCGCTCCAGCGCCGAGGCCGGGACCGAGGCCCCCTGCAGCTGCTCGACGGCGCGGGCGAGGCCGTCGATGCCGCGCAGGGCCCCGCCCAGGTGCTGCCACTGGGGGAGGAAGGTGGCCAGCGAGGTGGGCGGGACCGGCTCCAGTTCCTGGCGGAGCGCCGCGAGGGAGCGGCGGCGCAGCCGGCGCAGCACGGTCGCGTCGCACCACTCCTGGCCGATGCCCGCCGGATGGAACTCGCCCTGGACCAGCCGGCCCGCCGCCGCGAGCCGGTGCAGGGCGCCGTCGGTCACCGCCGTGCCCAGACCCAGCCGGGCCGCGACGGTGGCGGTGGTGAAGGGGCCGTGGGTACGGGCGTACCGGGCGAGGAGGTCGCCGAGGGGGTCCTTGACCGGTTCCGTGAAGGCCTCGGGGACCCCGACGGGGAGGGCGGTGCCCAGGGCGTCCCGCAGCCGGCCCGCGTCCTCGATCGCCGCCCAGTGGTCCGCGCCCGCGATGCGTACGCACACCGCGCGGCGGGCGGCGCCGAGTTCGCGGGCCCAGGCCGGTTCCGCGCCGCGTTCGGCCAGTTCGGCGTCGGTCAGGGGGCCCAGCAGGCGCAGCAGGTCGGCCACCGACTCGGCGTCCTTGGCCCGCCGGTCCGGCGTCAGCCACTGGAGCTCCGCCTCCAGTTCCTCCAGTACCCGCGCATCCAGCAGCTCGCGCAGCTCCGCCTGGCCGAGCAGCTCGGCCAGCAGCCGGGAGTCCAGCGACAGCGCCGCCGCCCTGCGTTCGGCCAGCGGCGAGTCGCCCTCGTAGAGGAACTGGGCGACGTACCCGAACAGGAGGGAACGGGCGAAGGGGGAGGGCTCGGGGGTGGTCACCTCCACCATGCGCACGCGGCGGGCCTCGATGTCGCCCATCAGCTCGGTCAGGCCCGGTACGTCGAACACGTCCTGGAGGCATTCGCGCACGGCTTCCAGCACGATCGGGAAGGAGCCGAACTCCGAGGCGACCTGGAGCAGTTGCGAGGCGCGCTGGCGCTGCTGCCACAGGGGGGTGCGCTTGCCCGGACTGCGGCGCGGCAGCAGCAGCGCGCGGGCCGCGCACTCGCGGAAGCGGGAGGCGAACAGGGCGGATCCGCCGACCTGGTCGGTGACGATCCCGTTGATCTCGCCCTGGTCGAAGGCGACGTCGGCGGCGCCCAGCGGGGGCTGGTCGTCGTCGAACCCGAAGGAGCCGGTGTGCGCCGGGTCGTGGTCGAGGAGGTCCATGGACAGCAGGTCGGCGTCCGGCAGGCGCAGCACGATGCCGTCGTCGGCGTGCATCACCTGGGCGTCCATGCCGTACTTCTCGGCGAGGCGGGCGCCGAGGGCCAGCGCCCACGGGGCGTGCACCTGGGCGCCGAAGGGGGAGTGGACCACGACCCGCCAGTCGCCCAGTTCGTCGCGGAAGCGTTCGACGACGATGGTCCGGTCGTCCGGTACGTGGCCGCAGGCCTCGCGCTGTTCGGCGAGGTACGCGAGGACGTTCTCCGCGGCCCAGGCGTCCAGGCCGGCCGCCAGCAGCCGCAGCCGGGCGTCCTCGTCGCTCAGGGCGCCGAGCTCGCGCAGGAACGCGCCGACCGCACGGCCCAGTTCGAGGGGGCGGCCCAGCTGGTCGCCCTTCCAGAACGGCAGCCGGCCCGGCACGCCCGGCGCGGGGGTGACCAGGACCTGGTCGCGGGTGATGTCCTCGATGCGCCAGGAGGTGGTGCCCAGGGTGAACACGTCGCCCACGCGGGACTCGTAGACCATCTCCTCGTCGAGCTCCCCGACCCGGCCGCCGCCCTTCCGGCCCTTCCCCTCGGACGCGGCGCTGCCCGCGAGGAAGACCCCGAACAGGCCCCGGTCGGGGATGGTGCCGCCGGAGGTGACCGCCAGGCGCTGGGCCCCGGGGCGGCCCGTGATCGTCCCCGCCACCCGGTCCCACACCACGCGGGGTCTCAGCTCGGCGAACGCGTCCGACGGGTAGCGGCCCGCCAGCATGTCCAGCACCGCCGTGAACGCGGACTCGGGCAGCGCGGCGAACGGCGCCGCCCGCCGCACCAGGGCCAGCAGGTCGTCCAGCTGCCAGGTGTCCATCGCGGTCATCGCGACGAGCTGCTGCGCGAGGACGTCGAGCGGGTTGGAGGGGATCCGCAGGGCCTCGATGGAGCCGGTGCGCATCCGCTCCGTCACCACGGCGGCCTGCACCAGGTCGCCCCGGTACTTGGGGAAGACCACGCCCGTGGAGACCGCGCCCACCTGGTGGCCGGCGCGGCCGACGCGCTGGAGCCCGGAGGCCACCGAGGGCGGTGACTCCACCTGGACCACCAGGTCCACCGCGCCCATGTCGATGCCCAGTTCGAGGCTGGAGGTGGCGACCACGGCGGGCAGCCGGCCCGCCTTCAGGTCCTCCTCGACCAGCGCCCGCTGCTCCTTGGACACCGAGCCGTGGTGCGCGCGGGCCAGCAGCGGCGGGGCACCGCGGGCCGCCCCCGACTGGGCCATGACCTCGGCCGGGGTAGCGCCTTCCGGCAGGGGCTCGCCGGTCGCCCGCTCGTGGGCGATCTCGTTGAGCCGGTTGCAGAGCCGCTCCGCGAGGCGGCGGGAGTTGGCGAACACGATCGTCGAGCGGTGGGCCTGCACGAGGTCCGCGATCCGCTCCTCCACATGCGGCCAGATTGACGGTTTGTCGCCGCCCTCCTTGCCGTCCGTGGCGGGGGAGCCGCCCAGCTCGCCCATGTCCTGCACCGGTACGACCACCGACAGGTCGAACTCCTTGTCGGACGGCGGCTGCACGATCTCCACCCGGCCGCGCGGCGCGAGGTACCGGGCCACCTCCTCCACCGGCCGGACCGTCGCCGACAGCCCGATGCGGCGCGCGGGGCGCGGCAGCAGCTCGTCCAGCCGCTCCAGGGACAGGGCCAGGTGGGCGCCCCGCTTGGTCCCGGCGACGGCGTGCACCTCGTCCAGGATCACCGTCTCGATGCCGGCCAGGGCCTCGCGGGCCGCCGAGGTCAGCATCAGGAACAGGGACTCGGGCGTGGTGATCAGGATGTCCGGGGGCCGGGTGGCCAGCGCGCGCCGCTCGGCCGGCGGGGTGTCCCCCGACCGGATCCCCACGCGGATCTCCGGCTCGGGCAGGCCGAGGCGGGCCGACTCCTGCCGGATCCCGGTCAGCGGGCTGCGCAGGTTCCGCTCGACGTCGACGGCGAGGGCCTTCAGCGGGGACACGTACAGGACGCGGCAGCGCTTCTTCGGCTCGGCGGGCGGCGGTGTCGAGGCCAGCTGGTCGAGGGCGGCGAGGAAGGCGGCCAGGGTCTTGCCGGAGCCGGTGGGCGCCACCACCAGCACGTCCGACCCCTCCCCGATCGCCCGCCAGGCACCCTCCTGCGCGGCGGTGGGCGTACGGAAGGCACCCGTGAACCAGGAGCGGGTCGCGGGCGAGAACGAGGCGAGCGCGGAGCCGGACATGCCCCCATCGTGCACCCCGGCACTGACATACGGCCGGACCTGCGAGAACGCCCCGGCCCGCCCGGGCGCAAAATGGGGAGATGGGGTCGGACGAGGGACGCGGGGAGTGGGCCCGGCACTGGCAGTACGCGGAACTGCCCGGGCTGGACCTGCTGCGCGCCCACTACGTGCGCCACACCTTCCCCCGCCACGCCCACGACGGTTACGTGATCGCCGCCGTCACCGGGGGCATCGAGGAGATCGGCCTGCCCGGCGGCACCCTGCGGGCCGGCCCGGGCAGCGTCGTCCTGATCAACCCCGAGGTCGCGCACACCGCGCGGGCCGGGGTCCCCGAAGGCTGGGCGTACGCCACCCTCTACCCCTCCCGCGGCCTGATCACCGACGTCGCCGCCGAGATCGGCGCCCTGCGCGGAACCCCCGGCTTCACCGCCGACCTGGTCGCCGACCTCCCGGGCTCGCGGGCGATCACCGAGGTCCACCGGGCCGCCGAGGAGGGCAACGCCCTGGCCGCCGACACCCTCCTGCGCGGCGTCGTGGCCCGCATGCTCACCCGGCACGCGGGCCCGCTGCCCGCCCGTACGCCGCGCCGGGCGGGCGCCGCCGACGCCGAGCGGGCCCGGGCCGTCCTGGAGGAGCGGATGGCGGGGCCCCCGTCGCTGGAGCAGCTCGCGGCGGAGCTGGGCACCAGCCCCTTCGCCCTGCTGCGGGCCTTCCGCGCCCGCTTCGGCATGCCGCCCCACACCTGGCTGACCGACGCCCGCGTCCGGCGGGCGCGCCTGCTCCTGGACGCGGGGACGGCGCCGGCGGAGGCGGCCGTCGCCGTGGGCTTCACCGACCAGCCGCACCTGAACCGGCACTTCACCCGCATCGTGGGGGTCACGCCGGGCGCGTACCGGCGGGAGCGGGCCCCCGGATAGCGGGCGCCCGGACCGGGCCGGACGTGCAAGAACGTACAAGACCGGCCCGCTCCGGCCTGCGTACCTTCGGGGCGTGGGAGAACATCGGATGGTGATGCAGGAGACCCCCGAGGGGGTCGACGACGGACGCCCGCGCGCGGCCGTCGTACGGGACGCGCTCGGGGTCGGAGTGGCCGTCGGCCTGTCCGGGTTCGCGTTCGGGGTGACCGCCGCCGGAGCCGGGATCAGCCTGCTCCAGGCCTGCGTGCTGAGCCTGCTCGTCTTCACCGGCGCCTCGCAGTTCGCACTGGTCGGAGCCCTGGCCGCGGGCGGCAACCCCTTCACCGCGGCCGCCGGGGCCTTCTTCCTCGGGACCCGCAACGCCTTCTACGGGCTGCGGCTGTCGCAGCTCCTCGCGCTGCCCCGCGCCGTGCGCCCGTTCGCCGCGCACTGGGTGATCGACGAGACCACCGCCGTCGCGCTGGCCCAGCCCGACCGGAAGTCGGCGCGGCTCGGCTTCACCGTCACCGGGATCACCCTGTACCTCCTGTGGAACCTCACCACCTTCCTCGGGGCGCTGGGCGCCGAGGCCATCGGGGACACCGCCGCGTGGGGGCTCGACGCCGCCGGGCCCGCCGTGTTCCTCGCCCTCCTCGCGCCGATGCTGAAGACGGGCACCGAGCGGGCCGTCGCCGCGCTCGCCGTCGTGCTCGGACTGGGCTTCCTGCCCGTCCTGCCCTCCGGGGTGCCGGTACTGATCGCGGCGCTGGCCGCCCCCGCCGTACTGTGGCTGAAGGGACGCCGCTCGTGAACGTCTGGATCGCCATCGGGATCACCGTCGTCGGCTGCTACGCCGTCAAGCTCGCCGGACTGCTCGTCCCCGCCGGGGCGCTGGAGAAGCCCCTGGTGCGCCGGCTCGCCGCACTGCTGCCGGTCGCGCTGCTGGCCGCGCTCACCGCCCAGCAGACCTTCAGCACCGGGCACGAGCTCGTCCTCGACGCCCGGGCCGCCGGGCTGGCCGCCGCCGGAGCCGCGCTGCTGCTGCGCGCCCCCTTCCTCGTCGTGGTCGGCGCCGCCGTCGCGGTCACCGCGGGCGTGCGGGCTCTGGGAGGCTGACCCCGGCGACCGGCCGGCCGTACGCCCGCAACGTCAGCAGGGCCTCCAGGGTGGCGATCGGCCGCCGCTCCAGTGAGCTGCCCGGCGCCCAGGCCCGGCGCAGCACCGGCCAGCCACCGTCCGGCCGCTGCTGCGCGGCGAGGAAGTCCAGCGAGCGCCGCATCTCCTCGTCCGTGAACCAGCTCCGGGCCAGCGACTCCGGGCGCCGCGCGTAGTCGTACGGGAACAGCCGCTCGTCCGGCGCGTACCCGGCCGCGAGCGGGTACTCCGCGCGCCGGGCCGGGTCCAGCACCACCAGCCGCTGCTCGCGCACCAGCCGGCCCAGCCGGTCCGCGGCGGCCGCCGCCCGGGCCCGGTCGGGCGCGCCGTCCAGGAAGGCCACCGCGCTCTGGACCTCGTACGGGTGCGAGTGGCGCAGGGTCTCGACCCGGTCCCAGCAGAAGTCCGTGGCCCGGAACAGCCAGGCGTGCCAGATCCGGTTGCGGTGCAGCAGCCCGACGACCGGCCCCGTGGTCAGCAGCTCGCCCGGCGGATCGTCGCGCACCGGATGGTAGGGCGCGGTGGGGTAGTCGAGCGGCGCCGGGAAGACCAGCGGGAGCGCCCCGTCCGGGGTGGAGACCCGGGTCAGGTGGCGGCAGAGCCGCTCGATGCGCTGTCCCGCGCAGCGGCCGAGGCCGTCGAGGATCCGCAGGGCGTGCGCGGTGTGCAGCGGCTGGCTCAGGGGGCCGCGCAGATCGGGGTCGAGGCCGTGCCCGTAGCCGCCGTCACCGCCCAGGTACGCGCCGAGGGCGGCGTCCACCGGGTCGGCCTCCCCGCCGAGGAAGTGGAAGGCGAACCGCCGCTGCTCCAGGACCCGGGCCGTGAGCCAGATGAACTGCTCGGCGCGGGCCAGCGGCGCCTGCGGGGAGGGCTGGATCCGCTCCGTCCCCCCGGTCCCCTCGGTCAGCTGTGTCTGCGGGGCTTGTGGGGCCTGAGCCGCGGACGGGCTCTGCGGGGCTCGTGCGGCCTGTGGGGCCGGTGGGCCCGACGGGGCCGGCGTGGAAGCTTCGTCTCCAGGCATGCGTGACACCGTAGGGCGCGGGGGCGCGGCCGCAGGGCACGAACGGGGCGGGTGCACTCTCCGGAGCGGGATACTGGAGGCATGCGGTTGACGATTTTCTGGGAGCGGATGGCCGAGCACTTCGGTGCCGGCTACGCGGACTCCTTCGCACGGGACCACGTCATGACGGAACTGGGCGGGCGCACCGTCCACCAGGCGCTCGACGCGGGCTGGGAGGCCAAGGACGTGTGGCGCGCGGTGTGTTCGGCCATGGACGTGCCCGCCGCGCTGCGCTGACGGGGCGCCGCCGGGCCGCCGCTTCGTCGTACGGGTGGCCGGTGGGCCAGACTTGGCGGCGTGGCAGCCACAGACGAGACGACCGACCAGCCCGCAGACGCCCCCGAGGCGGCGCCCGTGACGGGCGCGCCGGCCGGCGGGACGCCCGGTGACCCCGGCGCGCGGCCCTGGCCGGCCGACCCGGGCGGCCCGGGCGGTCCGCCCGCCGCACCGGCGGGTGCGGACGCGCGGATGCCGCGCTGGCTGCCGCGCGCGGTGGTCCTCGTCCTGGCGCTCGTGGCTTGTTTCCAGCTGGGCAGCTGGGCCTTCCACCAGCTGATCGGGCTGCTGGTCAACGTCCTGATCGCGTTCTTCCTCGCGCTCGCGGTCGAACCGGCCGTGGCCAGGATGGCGGCGCGCGGCATGCGCCGCGGGCTCGCCACCTTCCTGGTGTTCCTCGGGGTGTTCGTCTTCTCCGCGGGCTTCCTCGCCCTGCTCGGCTCGATGCTCGCGGGGCAGATCGTCGCCATGGTGGAGGGCTTCCCGCGCTACCTCGACTCGGTGATCAAGTCGATCAACGACACCTTCCACACCGAGCTGTCCCGGCTGGAGATCCAGGACAGCCTGCTGCACTCCGACTGGCTCCAGAAGTACGTGCAGAACAGCGCGAGCGGGGTGCTCGACGTGTCCACGACGGTGATCGGCGGGCTCTTCCGTCTCCTGACGGTCGGGCTGTTCTCCTTCTACTTCGCCGCCGACGGCCCGCGGCTGCGGCGCGCGCTGTGCTCCGTACTGCCGCCCGCCAAGCAGGGGGAGGTGCTGCGCGCCTGGGAGATCGCCGTCGCCAAGACGGGCGGCTACCTGTACTCGCGCGGGCTGATGGCGCTGATCTCCGGGGTCGCGCACTACGTGCTGTTCGTGTTCCTCGACATCCCGTACGCGCCCGCCCTGGCGGTGTGGGTGGGGCTGGTCTCCCAGTTCATCCCCACCATCGGCACCTACCTGGCGGGCGCGCTGCCGATGCTGATCGCCTTCACGGTCAACCCCTGGTACGCGCTGTACGTACTCGGGTTCGTGGTGGTCTACCAGCAGTTCGAGAACTACGTCCTCCAGCCCAAGCTGACCTCGAAGACCGTCGACATCCATCCGGCGGTGGCCTTCGGGTCGGTCGTCGCGGGGACCGCCCTGCTGGGCGCGGTCGGTGCGCTCATCGCGATCCCGGCCGTCGCCACGCTGCAGGCGTTCCTCGGCGCGTACGTGAAGCGGTACGCGCTGACGGAGCACGCGGACGCGTCTACCGCCCGTTCTCGTCCGGGGCGGCGAGTACGGCTGCCAAGGCGTCGGTGACCCAGGACTCGACGGCGTCCTTGCTCACGCCGAGGCCGCTGAGCGGACCGGTGCCGTGCTCCAGTTCCAGGAGCGCGAGCAGGACGTGCTCGGTGCCGACGTAGTTGTGGCCGAGGCGCAGGGCCTCGCGGAAGGTGAGCTCCAGGGCCTTCTTCGAGGAGGCGTCGAAGGGGACGAGGTCGGGGACGGAGCCCGCGGCCGGGGGCAGGGTGGCGGTCGCCGCGGTGCGCACGTCGTCCGCCGCGATCCCCTGGGCGGTGAGCGCGCGGACCGCGAGGCCGTCGGGCTCGGACAGCAGGCCGAGGAGCAGGTGCTCGGTGCGGATCTCGGTGTTGCCGGCGGCGCGGGCCTCGTTCTGGGCGGTCACGACGACGTTGCGGGCGCGGGGGGTGAAGCGGCCGAAGCCCTCGTTGGGGTCGAGGCCGGGCTCGCCCTCCTTGTCCGCCTTGGGGACGAAACGCTTCTGGGCGGCCTGGCGGGTGACGCCCATGCTGCGGCCGATGTCGGTCCAGGAGGCGCCGGAGCGGCGGGCCTGGTCCACGAAGTGGCCGATCAGGTGGTCGGCCACGTCACCGAGGGACTCGGCGACGACGACGGCGCCGCTGAGCTGCTCCAGGGTGTCGGTGTGGACCTTCTTGATGGCCTCGATGAGGTCGTCGAGGCGTACCGGGTTGGTCATGCGAACGGGTTCCACGGGAGGGTTCGTCATGGAGGCAACCCTAGGTTGACACCCCGAAGGGTGTCAACCCGTGGTTGTCAGTCGGTGGCCCGCGTTACTGGGCGGCGGGCTGGCTCTGACCCGTCAGGAGGCCGAGCAGCTGGTCCATCTCGTTGCGCCACGTGCGGTGCACGTTCATGCGCGTCGGGGTGGCCTGGCCGGGGAGCTGGAGGCGGAAGGAGCTCCAGATGGCGTTGCGCTTGACGTCGCTGACGGCGCCGACGGCTTCGTTCGGCGGTATCGCGAAGACGATCTCCTGCGGCCGGTTGCTCATCCGGCTGGCCCGGTGGAGCACCACGGCCTGCTCCGTCACGGTGACGAAGTAGTAGGTGAGGAACGCCTGGCCGATGAGGCCGAGCATGCTCATCAGCCACACGCTCGGGCCGGCGACGGCCTGGATCGTGACGATGGGCCGGTCGGCGGGGTTGGCCTCTGCGAGGGCTTCTGCCACCTGCTGCTGGATCGTGGCCTTCTTGATGGCCATGGGTCCTCCTGAGCGGAAATTCACGTCCCCCGTCGTCGGGGGCACCGCAGGGTACCGGCCGGGCGGGGTTGCTCTCGGGGCAGGTTGGGGCGGTGGTCCAAGTGCACCGCTATGGACACCGCCGTCCGGCTCGTGGGGGGTTGGGCGGGTAGGGGTGCGAGGGGTGCCGGCGTCTTGCGGACCGTCAGATTCCGCAACGCGCCACGCCCTCTTGTGGGTTGGCTCCCGAGGCAATGACAATGCACATGACAAGCACCACCGAAGGATCTTCGGTCGCATCGTCATCAGAGGGGAACCCCCACATGAACAAGCCTCTCGCCGCCGCCCTGCTCTCCGTCCTCCTGGCCGGAGCGGCGGCGACACCCGCCGCGGCCTCGGCGCAGGACACGGAACGGGCCGCGCCCGGGCGGGCCGTCGCGGTCACCTACGCGGGCACGGTCGCGCTCAGCAACTGCTCCGGCTCCGTCGTGCGCACCCCCGCCTCCCTGCCCGACGACCCCGCACTCGTCCTCTCCAACGGGCACTGCCTGGAGACCGGTTTCCCCGCCGCCGGCGAGGTCCTCGTGAACCGCTCCTCCTCCCGCTCGTTCTCCCTGCTCAACGCGTCCGGCTCCAAGGTCGCGACGCTCCGCGCCGGGAAGATCGCGTACGGGACGATGACCGACACGGACGTCTCCCTGTACCAACTGACCACCACGTACGCGCAGATCCAGAGCCGGTACGGCATCTCCGCGCTCACCCTCGACGACGCCCGCCCGGCGCAGGGCTCGGCGATCAAGGTGGTGTCCGGGTACTGGAAGCGGACCTACAGCTGCAACGTCGACGGGTTCGCGTACCGCCTCAAGGAGGGGGCCTGGACCTGGAAGGACTCGGTCCGCTACACCTCGTCCTGCAACACCATCGGCGGCACCTCCGGCTCGCCCGTGATCGACACCGCCACGGGCAAGGTCGTCGCCGTCAACAACACCGGCAACGAGGACGGCGGGCGCTGCACGGACAACAACCCCTGCGAAGTGGACCAGAGCGGGAACGTGACGGTCCGCCGGGGCATCAACTACGCCCAGCAGACCTACACCCTGGTGCCCTGCATCGGCGCGGGCAACCAGATCGACCTGAACCGGCCGGGCTGCGCCCTGCCGAAGCCGTGACCCTCCCTCAGGGAGTGCGGCTGAAGGAACGCCGGTAGGAGCGCGGCGGAACTCCCCGGCGGCGCACGAACTGTTCGCGCAGGACGGCCGCGCTCCCGTACCCGACCCGGCGGGCGACCTCCTCGACGGGCAGGTCCGTGGTCTCCAGCAGTTCCTCGGCGGCGCTCAGCCGCAGGCTCCGCAGCCAGGCGTGCGGGGTGGTGCCGGTCGCGGCGGCGAAGCGGCGGGCGAAGGAGCGCTTGCTCATCACGGCGCGCCGGGCCAGTTCCGCGACGGGGAGAGGCTCGTGGAGGTTCTCCCGCGCCCACGCGAGGACCTCGGCGAGCCGCTCGTCGTGGCCGTCCCCGGGGACGGGGGCGGCCAGGTACTGGGCCTGGCCGCCGTCGCGGTGCGAGGGCAGCACCATGTCCCGGGCGACGGCGTTGGCGGTCGCGGCGCCGTGCTCCCGCCGCAGCAGGTGCAGGCACAGGTCGAAGCCGGCCGCGGCGCCCGCGCCCGTGACGATCCGCCCCTCGTCGACGTACAGGGCGTCGGGGTCGACGGTCACCTCCGGGTGCCGGCCCGCCAGCAGTCCGGCGAACCGCCAGTGGGTGGTGGCCCGCAGGCCGTCGAGGAGCCCGGCGGCGGCGAGCGCGAACGTGCCGACGCAGTGGGCCGCGACCAGGGCGCCCCGCTCGTGGGCCGCCGCCAGCGCGTCGAGCACGGCCGGCCCGGGCGGCGTACGGAATCCGGCCCCCGGCAGGGCGATCACCAGATCGGCGCCGGCCAGTCGGTCCAGGCCGTGCGCCACCGAGAGCGGTACGCCGAGATCGGTGGGTACGGGCCCCGGGCGGTCGGCGCACAGGGCGAAGTCGAAGCCGGGGAACCCCTCCCCGTGCGGGCCGAACACCTCGGCCACGATGCCGACGGCGAGCATGCCGACTCCGGGAGGTACGTACGCGGCGACGGTCTCGAAGGGCGGCACGCGGGCAGTATCGCAGGCCCGCCGCGGGTGTGGCACGATTCCCACGATCACTGGCAACACTGCCACTCGTGGAGGCCCGGGCCCACCGGGATCATGGTGTGCATGACAGACGCACCGCTGGCCCGTAGCGCCACGTACACGATCCTGACCACCGGCTACACCCTCTCCACGGGGCCCGGGGTCGCCGCCACCGTCTCCTACGTCCGCGACGGGGACCGCCACGTCATCGTCGACCCGGGCATGGTGGCCGGCCGCGACCGGATCCTCGGCCCGCTCGCGGACCTGGGGCTCGGTCCCGACGACATCACCGACGTCGTGCTCAGCCACCACCACCCGGACAACACCATGAACGTCGGCCTCTTCGGCGAGGCCCGCGTCCACGACCACAAGGCGGTCTACCGGCACGACCAGTGGACCGACCGCGACGCGGAGGGCCACGAGCTCACCCCGTCGCTGCGGCTGATCCGCACCCCGGGCCACAGCCGCGAGGACATCACGCTGCTGGCGGGCACGGGCGAGGGCGTCGTCGCCTTCGTGGGCGACCTGTGGTGGCGCCCCAACGGCCCCGTCGAGGACCCGGTGGCCCCGGACCACGGGCTCCTGCGCTCGTCCCGGCTCCGCGTCCTGGCCGCGGCCGACCTCATCGTCCCCGGCCACGGCGGCCCGTTCGCGGCGGACGCCACCGCGCCGCTGTAGGGGGACCGGGGGCGTGCGTGCGCCCCCCCGGATCCCCGCCGATGCGAAACGTGGTGGATGTCATGCTGTGTCCCCCGGAACGGGGCGGAACGCGTGCGCCGCGAGCGCGGCGTGGTGCGCTTGACACGGAATTCGAACATCCATTCTGATGGATGGGTTATCCACAGCCCCGCCGGGTGTGGGAGCGCATTGTCAGTGGCAGGCGTTAGCGTCAATGGCGTGAAGCGATCGACTCAAGCAAACCGGGTGGAACCCATGGCAGGCACCGACCGCGAGAAGGCTCTCGACGCCGCGCTCGCACAGATTGAACGGCAATTCGGCAAGGGTGCGGTCATGCGCCTCGGCGACAAGCCGAACGACCCCATCGAGGTCATCCCCACCGGGTCGACCGCGCTGGACATCGCCCTCGGCGTCGGCGGGCTGCCCCGCGGCCGCGTGATCGAGGTGTACGGACCGGAGTCCTCCGGTAAGACCACCCTGACCCTGCACGCCGTGGCCAACGCGCAGAAGGCCGGCGGCACCGTCGCCTTCGTGGACGCCGAGCACGCGCTCGACCCCGAGTACGCGAAGGCCCTCGGCGTCGACACCGACAACCTCATCCTTTCCCAGCCGGACACCGGCGAGCAGGCGCTCGAAATCGTGGACATGCTGGTCCGCTCCGGCGCCCTCGACCTGATCGTCATCGACTCCGTGGCGGCGCTCGTGCCGCGCGCGGAGATCGAGGGCGAGATGGGCGACTCCCACGTGGGTCTCCAGGCCCGTCTGATGAGCCAGGCCCTGCGCAAGATCACCGGTGCGCTCAACCAGTCCAAGACCACCGCGATCTTCATCAACCAGCTCCGCGAGAAGATCGGCGTGATGTTCGGCTCGCCCGAGACCACCACCGGTGGCCGCGCGCTGAAGTTCTACGCCTCCGTGCGTCTGGACATCCGCCGCATCGAGACCCTCAAGGACGGCACGGACGCGGTCGGCAACCGCACCCGCGTCAAGGTCGTCAAGAACAAGGTCGCGCCGCCCTTCAAGCAGGCCGAGTTCGACATCCTCTACGGCCAGGGCATCAGCCGCGAGGGCGGCCTGATCGACATGGGCGTCGAGCACGGCTTCGTGCGCAAGGCCGGCGCCTGGTACACGTACGAGGGCGACCAGCTCGGCCAGGGCAAGGAGAACGCCCGTAACTTCCTGAAGGACAACCCCGACCTCGCCAACGAGATCGAGCGGAAGATCAAGGAGAAGCTGGGCGTGGGCGTGCGCAAGGACGCCGCGGCCGCCGACGAGACGGCCGCCGCACCGGCGGACGGCGCCGCGGCCGTGCCCGCCCCGGCATCGAAGGCGAAGACGACGGCCAAGGCCGCCGTCGCCAAGAGCTGACCCGTGCGGGAGCAGGAACGGGGTGGTACGGGCGGCCGTGAAGGCCGCCAGGAACTGCCGCCCCAGACTCCCGAGGAGCAGGCGCGGGCGATCTGCCTGCGCCTGCTCACCGGGATGCCGCGTACCCGGAAGCAGCTCGCGGACGCCCTGGAGAAGCGGGGCATCCCCGAGGAGGTGGCTCAGGAGGTCCTCTCCCGGTACGAGGAGGTCGGCCTGATCGACGACGCGGCCTTCGCCGGGGCCTGGGTCGAGTCCCGGCACCGCGGCCGCGGCCTGGCCCGCCGGGCGCTCGCGCAGGAACTGCGGACCAAGGGGGTGCACACCACCCTCGTGCAGGAGGCGCTGGAACAGCTGGACTCCGACCAGGAGGAACACACGGCCCGGGAACTCGTGGAGCGCAAGCTCCGCGCGACCCGGGGCCTGGACCGGGACAAGCGGATCCGCCGCCTCGCGGGGATGCTCGCCCGCAAGGGATACCCGGAGGGCATGGCCCTGCGGGTGGTCCGCCGCGCCCTGGAAGCGGAGGGCGACGACGCCGACGACCTGGGGTACCCGGCGGGCTGAGGCGCGGGCCCGGGGCCCGGGCCGGGCGTCCGAGCCGGGGGACCGGGGTGGGGGTAGCCCCCGGTCGGGGACGCCGGAGTGCTCCCATGCCAGGTACCGGGCCCGGCGGCAGAGTTGCCCGCATGATGCTGCGTTACGCCCTCCGGACCGTCCGGTACCGCAAGGCAGGTTTCCTCGGCGCCTTCGTCGCCCTCATGTGCGCCGCGGCCCTGATCACCGCCTGCGGCACGTTCCTGGAGACCGGACTGCGAGGCAGGATCGCCACCGAGCGGTACGCGGCCGCGCCGGTCGTCGTCTCCGCGGACCAGAACGTCCACCGGACCACGGTCACGGATAAGAAGGGCAAGACCAGGCGCCAGGTGCTGCGGATGATCCGTACGGAGGCCCTCGCCGTCCTGCTGACCGGGGTGGTGCTCGGCTCCGGGATCGCGCTGGCGGTCCTCACCGCTTCAGCGTGGGCATGACCGGGTCGTTCGCCCCGGTGCTGCGGGGCCCGGCGTACGGGGTCGTCGTCGGGGTGGCCGGTCTGATCGCCCTGGCCGCCACCGGCGTGCCGGGACGGGTCGCCCTGCGGGTGCCGCCGATGGACGCGACCAGGGCGAAGTCGTAGCCCTCCGGGAGGGTACGGGGAACCGGCCGCGGGGCGGGGTCCACGGTGTGGACCCGGCCCCGGCGGCGCGGGGGCGCGTCAGGCGGGCGAGACCGGCAGCCCGGCCGACTTCCAGGCCTGGAAGCCGCCCGTCAGGTCGGTCGCCCGGTGCAGGCCCAGCGCGTGCAGGGAGACCGCGGCGAGGGAGGAGGCGTAGCCCTCGTTGCAGATCACGATCACCCGGAGGTCGTGGTCCGTGGCCTGCGGGATGCGGTGGGAGCCCCGCGGGTCGAGGCGCCACTCCAGCTCGTTGCGCTCGATGACCACCGCCCCCGGGATCAGTCCGTCCCGTTCGCGCAGCGCCTGGTAGCGGATGTCCACCAGCAGGGCGCCGGCCCCGGCGGCCTCGTGGGCGGCCCGCGCGTCGACACGGGTGTAGCCCTCGCGGATCCGCTCCAAGAGCTCGTCGATGCCGACGGGGGCGCTCACTGCCAGTCCGCCGGACGCTCGACCTGCTCCAGGGTGAGGACCGGGCCGCTGCGGCTGTACCGGCGGATCAGCGGCAGCGGCGGGTAGTACGCGTGGACGGAGACGGCGTGCTCCGCGGCGGACTCGTTGAGCACCTCGTGCACGTGGTGCTCGCCGAAGGCGCGGCCGGTCCCGGCTTCCAGGGTGCGGGTGCGGTCCACGCCGTCGGCCAGCACCAGGCTCTGCCAGCCCTCGGAGGGGAGGCGTACGGCCAGGGAGTGTTCGGTGAGCGCGCCCCGCGCGGTGGCGAACGCGCCGCGCGACTCGGCGTGGTCGTGCCAGCCGGTGCCGGTGCCCGGCGGCCACCCGATCAGCCAGGCCTCACTGCCGCCCGGTCCCTCCAGGCGGATCCAGGTGCGGCCCTGCGGATCGAGGGGCAGGGAGTCGACGACCGCGGGGTCGGCGGCGGTGCGCCGGGCGAAGGCGAGGAGTTCCGCCGCGGTCGGGGCGGCGGAGGGCGCGGGGGCGTGCGTGGGCGCAGGCGCGTGCGTCGGGGCAGACATGGGGTGATGACCGTCCTGGGAGTTCGCGAAGGTGCGCGCGGGCCCGGAAGGGCACGGGGCGCGCGGAGGGAAGGCGAATCAGCAGGAAGGGCGACACACGCAGCCCGCGTAGCGGAGCAGGTCCATGTGAACCCTCCGCCACAGGCGTACGTCGTTGCCGGTCATGTCCGCGAGTGAACCACGAGGTGCCGAGAACGGTCAATCGATCACGGCTGTAGGCGTGGTGGAGGCGGCTTCCCCGTGCGCCGGGGCGCCCCCGCGCACGGCGTCGGCGGCCTCGTACAGCTCCGCCGGGCGGACCCCCGCGAAGGTGGCCGCCAGGTGGCCGTCGGGCCGTACGAGGAGCACGGTGTGGGCGGGGGCTCCCGGGTAGGCGTCCGCGACCAGCAGCTCGGCCCGTACCGGCAGCGCGCTCACCGCCGCCGCCAGCCGGGGCATCAGCCCGGCGCCCACCCAGTGCCGCCGGTCCCAGACCCCGGTGCCCGGGGCGACGAGGAGCACCAGCAGCCGGCCCCGGCCGAGCAGGTCGCGCAGCGGGACGGTGGCGCCGTCGGGGGCGGTGACGGGGACGTTCGCCACGGGCCCGCCCGGCTCGGTCGCCGTCGGGACCTCGCGCACGGCCACCGGCGGGGCGTACACCGGCTCCCCGCCCAGCGGCCCCCGGCCGAGGTGGCCGTCGGTCAGCAGGGTCTGCGCGGAACGCGCCGACCCCGGGACCAGGGTGCGCAGGCCGCCCCCGCCGCGCAGGGCGGGCATGGCCTGGTCGGCGGCGCGCAGCCGGGCCGCGACGGCGGTGCGCCGTTCCTCCTCGTAGCTGTCGAGCAGGGCCTCGGAGGCGCCCTGGTGCCAGGCCAGCGCCAGCTTCCAGGCCAGGTTCTCGGCGTCGCGCAGCCCCTCCTCGACCCCTTGGGTGCCGAGCGCGCCCAGCAGGTGCGCGGCGTCCCCGGCGAGGAAGGCCCGGCCGTCGCGCCAGCGCCGGGCGAGGCGGTGGTGCAGGGTGTGCACCCCGGTGTCGATCAGGTCGTACGGGGGAGTGCTGCCGCCGCACCAGCCCGCCAGGGTGTCCCGGATCAGGGTGACGAGCGCGTCCGGCGTGACGAGGTCGCCGCGGGCCGGCAGCAGCCAGTCGAGGCGCCAGACGCCGTCGGGCAGCGGCCGGGCGGTGACCTCCTCGGGGCCGGCCGGCGGGCTGCGGTGCAGCAACGCCTCGCCGGGCCACGGCAGTTCGGCGCGCAGCGCGGCCACGGCGTACCGCTCGACGGCGGTCCGGCCGGGGAAGCGGATGCCGAGGAGCTTGCGCACGGTGGAGCGGGCGCCGTCGCAGCCGACGAGGTGGCTGCCGCGCCACCAGGTGGTCTCGGAGCCCCGGGTGTGCGCGGTGACCCCGCGGCCGTCCTGCTCCAGGGAGTCCAGCTTGCAGTCGGTGACCAGCTGGACGAGCGGGTGCGCGGTGGCGGCGTCGCGCAGCCCGCGGGCGAGGGCGTGCTGCGGCAGGTGCAGGGGGGCGGGCCGGTCCTCGAAGGTGATCCGCTGCGCTTCCTGACGGCGCCTCAGGGTGCGCCAGGCCGCGAAGTGCGCCCCCTCGTCGCGCAGCGTCGTACAGCCCAGCCGGTGCGCCATGGCCGCCGTGTCGGCGTGCAGTACGACGGAACGGGCGGGCCGGGGTTCGTCCTTGCCGGGCCCTTCGTCGAGGAGGACGCTGGGCACGCCGTGGCCGGCCAGGGCGAGGGACAGGGACAGCCCGACGGGTCCCGCGCCGACGACGATCACCGGGTCCATGGCGCGGCTCCCGATGTCCGGTATGTGATCACAGAACGTATGCAACCCACTGGAGGTGCCTGCGTCAAGTGACACCTGTCCGGAACGCCGTGTGGTGCGGCGGAAGAGTTCCGCCGCACCACACGGGCTACGCACTATGACTGACCCTACGTCAGGCCCCGGGTGGGGTCGGGGTCACATGGCCCTGCCCGTGGCCATGTCGCCGACATCGGCGACACCGACCACTGCGCCGGTGCTCTTCGTGGACTTGCGCAGCCGGCCTTCCAGCCAGGAGGCGAAAGAGGTGAGGGCGAAGTTCACGGCGATGTAGATCAGCGCGATCACGACGAGGGTCGCGATGGTGTTGCTGTAGTTGGCGGAGATCTGCCGGTTCATCGACAGCAGCTCGCCGAGACCGAGGATCGAGCCGCCGAGCGCGGTGTCCTTGAGGATCACCACGAGCTGGCTGACCAGGGCCGGCAGCATCGCGGTGACGGCCTGCGGGATCAGCACGTGGACCATGGTCTGGCCCTTGCGCATGCCGATCGCCTTGGCCGCGTCGGTCTGGCCGTTGGGCAGGGACAGCACGCCCGCCCGGACGATTTCGGCGATGACGGCCGCGTTGTACAGGACCAGACCGGTGATCACGGCGTACAGCGGGCGCACGTCCGAGGACAGCGGGGTGAACTGCACGAAGAAGGCCGAGGCGAAGATCATCAGCATCAGCACGGGGATGGCGCGGAAGAACTCCACGACCGTACCGACGGGGACGCGCACCCAGGCGTGGTCGGAGAGCCGGCCGATGCCCATCAGGGCGCCCAGGGGGATCGCGATCACCATGGCGATCACGCCGGCCTTGAGGGTTTCCAGCAGGCCGGGGATCAGGAAGGTGCTCCAGATCTGGCCGTCGGTGACGAAGGGGGTCCACTTGTCGGCGTCGAGCTGGTTCTTCTCGCCCATGAGGGACAGCGCCCACCAGAGGGCGAGTCCGAGCAGCACGACGAAGACACCGCTGTAGATCCAGTTGCGCGCCTTGGCCTTGGGGCCCGGGGCGTCGTACAGAACCGAGGTCATCGCTTCACCGCCACTCGCTTGGCCACCCAGCCCAGCAGCAGACCCGTCGGCAGGGTCAGCAGGCAGAAGCCGAGGGCGAAGATCCCGAAGACGGCGAAGAGCGCGTCCGCTTCGTTCTCGATCATTTCCTTCATCAGCAGGGCCGCCTCGGCCACGCCGATGGCAGCCGCCACCGTGGTGTTCTTGGTGAGGGCGATCAGGACGTTGGTGAGCGGTGCGATGACCGCCCGGAAAGCCTGGGGGAGCACGATCAGGGTGAGCACCTGCAAGAAGCTCAGCCCCAGTGCGCGGCCCGCCTCCGCCTGGCCGACCGGCACGGTGTTGATGCCCGAGCGCAGGGCCTCGCAGACGAAGGTGCCGGTGTACGCGATCAGGCCGAGCACCGCGAGCCGGAAGCCGGTCTCCTTGAAGGTGCCGCCGCCCAGCGAGATGTCGAGGGTCTGGCTGAGACCCAGCGAGCAGGCGATGATCAGCACGGTCAGCGGGGTGTTGCGCACCACGTTGACGTAAGCGGCGCCGAAGCCCCGCAGCAGTGGGACCGGGCTGACCCGCATCCCGGCCAGGACGGTTCCCCATATGAGGGATCCGACCGCCGAGTAGAGGGTGAGCTGAACCGTCACCCAGAAGGCTCCGAGCACGTCGTACTGCCCGGAATCAAGAAAATCGAACACGATGCCCTGCGCTCTCCCCAGGATGGCCGGTGAGGTGCGCCGCCGCCCGCGGACGGGCGGGCGACGACGCTCCTCACCGGTGAATCAGCTGCCTTCGGTGATCTGCGGGGCCGGCTCGTTCTTGTAGTCGGCCGGACCGAAGTTCTTCTTCACGGCCGCCTCCCAGGAGCCGTCCGAGACCATCTTCTTGAGCGCGGCGTTGATCTTGGTCTGGAGGTCCTTGTCGCCCTTCTTCAGACCGATGCCGTAGTTCTCGTTGCTCAGGCTCAGCCCGACCAGCTTGAACTTGCCCTTGTTCTTCTCCTGCGCGGCGTAGCCGGCCAGGATCGAGTTGTCCGTGGTCAGGGCGTCGACCTTCTTGTTCTCCAGGCCGGTGAGGCACTCGGAGTAGCCGCCCTGCTCCAGCAGGTCCGCCTCGGGGGCGAGCTTGGTCTTGACGTTCTGGGCCGAGGTGGAGCCGGTGACCGAGCAGAGCTTCTTCTTGTTCAGGTCTTCGGGCTTGGTGATGCTGGTGTCGTCGGCGCGGACCAGCAGGTCCTGGTGGGCGAGGAGGTACGGACCCGCGAAGTCCACCCGCTCCTTGCGCTTGTCGTTGATCGAGTAGCTCGCGACGATGAACTTGACGTCGCCGTTGGAGATCAGGTTCTCGCGCTCGGCGCTGACCGCCTGCTTCCACTCGATCTGGTCGGGCTGGTAGCCGAGTTCCTTGGCCACGTAGGTCGCCACGTCGACGTCGAAGCCCGTGTACTTGCCGTCCGGGGTCTTCAGGCCCACGCCCGGCTGGTCGAACTTGATGCCGATGACGACCTTGTCCTTGCCGCCGCCACCGGACGGACCGGCGTCACTGGAGCCCTTGTCGCTGCCGCCGCCACAGGCGGTCGCAGTCATGGCGAGCGCGACGGCGACGGCCGCGGCCGCACCGACCTTGGAGATCTTCATGGTGAACTTCCCTCGGGTGAGACGTGGTTGAGCGACGAGCGAGATGTGTGCTCCGTCGAACGGATCACTACCAGACGAGAACCGTCAGTGGTGCAGGATCTTCGACAGGAAGTCCTTGGCGCGGTCGCTGCGCGGGTTGCTGAAGAACTGCTCGGGCGTGGCCTCTTCGACGATCTTTCCGTCGGCCATGAAGACGACCCGGTTCGCGGCCGAGCGGGCGAAGCCCATCTCGTGCGTGACGACGACCATCGTCATTCCCTCCCGGGCGAGCTGCTGCATGACTTCCAGCACCTCGTTGATCATTTCCGGGTCGAGGGCCGAGGTCGGCTCGTCGAACAGCATGACCTTCGGTTCCATCGCCAGCGCCCTGGCGATCGCCACGCGCTGCTGCTGGCCTCCGGACAGCTGCGCCGGGTACTTGTCGGCCTGCGAGCCGACACCCACCCGGTCCAGCAGCGACTGCGCCTTCTCGCGGGCGGCCGCCTGGTCCGTCTTGCGGACCTTGATCTGACCCAGCATGACGTTCTGCAGCACGGTCTTGTGCGCGAACAGGTTGAACGACTGGAACACCATGCCCACGTCGGCGCGCAGCCGGGCGAGTTCCTTGCCCTCGGCCGGCAGCGGCTTCCCGTCGAGCGTGATGGTGCCCGAGTCGATCGTCTCCAGCCGGTTGATGGTCCGGCACAGCGTGGACTTGCCCGATCCCGAGGGACCGATCACCACGACGACTTCACCGCGGGCAATGCTCAGATCAACGTCCTGAAGCACGTGCAGCGCGCCGAAGTGCTTGTTGACGTTGCTCAGTACGACCAGGCCGTCCGCGGCACCGGCCGCGTCCTGCACGTCCTTGGTCACTGATACTCCGCTCATCGGCTTCTTGCTCCGTCCTCCGTCGGTTGGGAGGACAGTAGTGACGAGGCGCGCACAGCGTCATCACATCTGAGGGAGAATTGAGCATAACGATACGGCCTCGCCCGGATACGCTCCGTGCGTGAGCCCCACCCTGGGCGATCCGTACGCGTACCGGGTGCATAACGGAAGACTCGCCGGACCGGAACCCCCTTGACGTGGGACTCTTCATGGGCGTGGATGCATGGTGGCCCGTGTTGGGCCATTCTTCGTCCGGACGTCGTGAACAGGAAAGGGGGACGCCACATGAGGCTGCTGCTCGTAGAGGACGACGACCACGTCGCCGCCGCCCTGTCCGCGATCCTCGCCCGGCACGGCTTCCGGGTGACGCACGCCCGCAACGGCGAGGAGGCCCTCCAGGCGCTGCTGCCGGCCGGTGCGCCCGCCGGCGCCTCTCCCTACGGGGTGATCCTGCTCGACCTCGGCCTGCCCGACCAGGACGGCTACGAGGTCTGCGGGAAGATCCGCAAGCGCACCGCCACCCCGGTGATCATGGTGACGGCGCGGGCCGACGTCCGCTCCCGCATCCACGGCCTGAACATGGGCGCCGACGACTACGTCACCAAGCCCTACGACACCGGCGAGCTCCTCGCCCGGATCCACGCCGTCGCCCGGCGCACCGGCGCCTCCGAAGAGGCCGCCGCCACCGGGACCGGGGCTCCGGCCGTGGTCCGGCTCGGCCCCGTCGCCATCGAGCTGCCCACCCGCCGGGTCAGCGTGAACGGCGTCGACGTACCGCTCACCCGCAAGGAGTTCGACCTGCTGGCCCTGCTCGCGCAACGGCCCGGCGTCGTCTTCCGCCGCGAGCAGATCATCAGCGAGGTCTGGCGCACCAGCTGGGAGGGCACGGGCCGCACCCTCGAAGTCCACGTCGCCTCGCTGCGCTCCAAGCTGGGCCTGCCCGCCCTCGTCGAGACCGTCCGCGGGGTGGGCTACCGGCTCGTCACCCCGGCCGCGCCCTAGCGGGGTCCCGCCGTGCGCACCCGCCTGCTCCCGCTCCTCGTCGTCCTCATGGCGGGCGTCCTGCTCGCGCTCGGTTTCCCCCTCGCAGTGAGCCTGGCCGCCGGGCAGCAGCAGAACGTGATCGTCGACCGCATCGACGACAGCGCCCGCTTCGCCGCCCTCGCCCAGTTCGTCATCGACGCCGAGGGATCGGGCTCCACCGGCGCCGACGAACGCCGCGAGACCCTCCAGCAGGAACTCGCCCGCTACCAGGAGCTCTACGGCATCCGCGTGGGCATCTTCAGCCGCGACGACAACGCCATGGCCCGTGCCCCCGGCTGGTGGGAGCTCCCCGACACCCGCGAGGGCCGCCAGGCCTTCGAAGAGGCGCTCGCCGGCCGGCGCAGCCACGATCCGCCGCAGGTGTGGCCCTGGCAGACCAAGGGCAAACTGCTCGTCGCCTCCCCGGTCGTCCTCGACGGGGACGTGGTCGCCGTCGTCGTCACCGAATCGCCCACCGAACAGATGCGCGCCCGGATCCTGCGGGGCTGGCTGTACATCGCGGCCGGTCTCGCCGCCGCCATGCTGCTCGCCTTCGGCGCGGCCCTGCGGCTCACCAGCTGGGTCCTCAAGCCCGTGCGGACCCTGGACGCCGCCGCGCACGGCATCGCCACCGGCCGGATGAACTCCCGCGTCGCGGCCGCCGGCGGCCCCCCGGAACTCCAGCGCCTCGCCCGCTCGTTCAACGAGATGGCCGACAACGTGGAAGAGGTACTGGAGCAGCAGCGGGCGTTCGTCGCCGACGCCTCCCACCAGCTGCGCAACCCCCTCGCCGCGCTGCTCCTGCGCATCGAGCTCCTCGCCCTCGAACTGCCCGAGGGCAACGAGGAGATCGCCTCCGTGCGCACCGAGGGCAAACGCCTGACCCAGGTCCTGGACGACCTGCTGGACCTGGCGCTGGCCGAACACGCCTCCGCCGAGATCAGCCTCACCGACATCGGGGCGCTCACCGCCGAGCGGGTCGCCGCCTGGCGGCCCTACGCCGAGGAGAAGGGCGTACGGCTCACCGAGACGGGCCGGTCCGCCGTCACCGGCTGGGCCGACCCCATCGCCCTGTCCAGCGCGCTCGACGCCGTCATCGACAACGCCCTGAAGTTCACCCCGGACGGGGAAGAGGTAGAGGTCTCCGTCTCCGCCGCCGGGCGCAGCGCGCTCGTCGTCGTCGCCGACCGGGGGCCCGGCCTGACCGAGGAGGAGCTGCTGCGCGTCGGCGACCGCTTCTGGCGCAGCGGCCGCCACCAGAACGTCAAGGGCTCCGGGCTCGGCCTGTCCATCTCCCGCGCCCTGCTCGCCGGGGGCGGCGGGACCCTCTCCTACGAGACGAACCCGCCGCACGGGCTGCGCGTCACGGTCGCCGTGCCGCGCACCGACCCGCACAACCCCTGACCCCTCCCGCGGCGCCCTACCAGGCGAGCTCCGTGCGGGCGGGCGCCGAGGCCATGTACGTCTCCCCGACCGACCGCAGCTCGAAGACCGCCGCCCGCTCCCGCCCGGCGCGGGTGACCCGGGGGACGTGGAGGGCGGCGGCGCAGGTGCCGCCGAGGAAGCGGCGGGTGCCGTCGGGGAGGAGGCGGTGGAGCTCGTAGTGGCGGACCGGCCCGGCTGCCCGGTCCCACGACAGGCGCAGCTCGGCCTCGTCACCCCGGCGGACCGAGGCCGTCACCTTCAGGTGGGCGGGCGGGGCCGGGCGCCGGGTGCGGGCGGTGTCGCGTACCGACAGGGCCCCGAGCCGCCAGGACACCGGCTCCTTCCCGCCCGGGGTGATCCGTACGGCCAGGGCGTACGCGGTACTCCCGGCCAGCGCCGCGAGGGGGACGCGGGTGGTCCGCCAGCCCCGGCCGCCGGCCGGCGCCGCCGCGCGCAGCCACGTGTACGGGACGGGGTCGCCGGGAGCGGCCGGCTCGCGCGTGGCGACCCCGAACTCGACGGAGACCGGGCCGGCCCCGGTGCGGTGGACCAGCTCGGCGACGGTGGTGCGGGTCAGCGGGAGCCGGGTCGCGTGCAGCCCTACGGCGGCGGGGGCGGTGAGCCGGCCCGACACGAGGAGGCTGGAGCCGCCGCGCCAGGCGTCCGCAAAGTCCAGCCCGACGGTGGGGCGTTCGCCGGCGGTGTCCACCACCCAGCGGCGGCCCGGCAGCCGGTCCTGGAGGGCGAGGTGGCTCCACGGGGTCTCGCCGGACACCTCGCCGTCCTCGTACCAGCGCAGCCCGTGCCCGGTGTTGAAGGAGCAGGCGAAGGGCAGCCCGGTGACGGTGGACCGGTCGGCGACGGCCGTGGCGGGGGCCCGCCAGCCGGATCCGGGGGCGGGTCTGGCCGGGTCGAGGGACTCGCCGGTCCAGAACAGGTCGTCGGAGAGGTGGAAGGCACCGGGGGAGCGGTCGGTGAGGTGGTTGCGGGTCCACTCGGGCCGGTAGAAGCCGTAACTGACGACGTGGTCGCGGTCGCGCGGGATGATCGCGTCCCAACGGACCTGTGAGTGGCGGCCGTTGGACTCCACGTCCACGGCCGCCCACAGTTCGTGGCGGGAGCGGCCCAGCCGGTCGGCGAGGGCCCCGGAGGCGGCGAGGGTCTCCTGCGTCCAGCGGAAGTCCACGAACAGGGTGTCCGCGACCTTCCCCGCCCGGTCCTCGAAGAACTCCTGGTTGAGCGCGTTGAGGGCGCCCTGCCAGCCGACGCTCCCGGTGATGTTCATGGCGTCGTACCAGGTGATGCGCAGTCCGTGCGGTGCGCCCGCCGCCCGCAGGGCGCGCAGGAACTCCCGCGTCCGGGATGCCAGCGCGCTGTCGCCGCCGTCGGTCTCGGCGTTGACGAACCAGCCGTCGAACCCGTGGGTCAGGGCGACTTGGACGAGTTTCTCCGCCAGCGGGAAACGGCCGAGGGGGTCGCGCTGGACCAGGTCGCGCGTCCACCGCAGGTCGCCGCCGTAGGCGACGGGCGGCAGGAACACGTTGCCGAGGACCCGGACGCCGTTGCGGTGGGCGGCGTCGGTCACCGGCGCGTTCGGCGCGAGGACGATGCCCTCGCCGGCGGAGCCGCCCCAGAAGACCAGCTCGTCGATGTACGCCCAGTGCGTGAGGGCGTACGAGTCGGCGGTCGCCGACCCCTGGGAGGGGTTCCCCGCCGTGGGCCCGAACGAGACCAGCGAGGCGATGCGGGCCTGGCCCGCGCGGGCGTCACGGTGCGGGGGCACGGGGGTGAAGCGCGGGGCCAGCGGGATGGTCGCCGCGTTGTGGGCCAGGTCGGGGTCGGACTCCGGGGTCCACGCCTTCAGCGAGCGCCACACGATCCCGGCGCCGGGCTCGCCCGGGGGCAGGGAGTCGGGGAACCAGTAGGAGGCGTACGGGGTCAGGCCGGGATTGGGGGTCGGGGCCTGAGTCGGGGCCGGAGGGGCCGCCCGCGCCGGGCTGGGCGCGGTTAGCAGCACGGCGGCGCCGGCCCCGGCGGCCAGCACCGTACGCCGGGCCGGCCGCCCGGCGGTGCCCGGAGCGGTGCCGCCGGGCGGGCCCCCGCCGGGTGCCGGGGACGTACGGGACGCTGCGTCCGGGGCGGTCTCGGACATGCGGGTCTCCTCACGGGGGGCGGTCAGGTGACGTCGGGCACGCGCAGCACCTCGGTGATGCCGCGCGCGGACAGGTGGGCCGGATCCCCGGCGCGTTCCGCCAGGACGGCCGTGGGGCGCACCCCCTGGGCCGTCAGCGCGGCCCAGGCCTCGAAGAACGCGCCGCCGGGGGCGCACACCGAACGGCGCGGGGCGTCCGGCAGCCCGCCGGCGTCCAGGACGAGGGCCGTGGACCGGGGTTCCGGGCGGTGCTCACGGCCCCGCCACCGCTCGGCGATCCGGGCGACGGCGGCGCCGGCGGGCTTGGTCCGGCGGTCGTTGGTGAGCAGGCCGAGCCCGTACTCCAGTTCCGGGAAGTCCGCGAGGTCCCGGGACACGTCGTGCGAGCACCACCAGGTCACCCCCCACAGGTCCGGGCAGTCCAGGGCGTTCGCCACGGTGGCCTCGGCGAACCGGGCGGCGTCCTCGGGCCGGATCAGCGGGGCGGGCGCACCGACCTCCTGGAGCCACACCGGGCGGTGCGGGTCCAGGGCCCACGCCTTGGACAGCTCGATCAGGTAGGCGGCGTGGTGCTCGGTCGCCGTCCCGGTGGGGCCGTGGCGCTGCGCGGTGCCGTTGAACACCCACGAGTGCACGGCGGTGGCCCGGCCGAGGCGGGCCGCCTGGGCGGGGGTGAAGGGGTGCCCGTCCTGGTACCAGGCGGCGTCGTACTCGGCGTGCAGGTGGAACCCGCCCGGGGCGCCCTCCTCGCAGGCGGCCAGCATCCGCTCCAGCCAGCGCTGCGCCCCGGCGGCGGTGATGCGGTCGGGGTCGGGGTGCGGCTCCCCGGCGAACTGGTTGACCTCGTTGCCGACCGTCATGCCGAGGAAGTTCGGCCGGCCGGCGAGGGCGGCGGCCAGTGTGCGCAGGTACTCCGCCTGCCCGGCCACCACGTCCGGATCCCCGAAGAGGTTGCGCCGGTGCCAGGTCCCCGTCCAGGCGGGCAGGAAGTCGAAGCTCGACAGGTGCCCCTGGAGCCCGTCCACGGCGACGTCGAGCCCGCGCTCGGCCGCGGCGTCGGCGAGCGCGACCAGCTGCTCGACGGCGCGCGGCCGGATCAGGGTGCGGTTCGGCTGGAACAGCGGCCACAGCGGGAACACCCGGACGTGGTCCAGGCCGAGCCCGGCGACCGAGTCGAGATCGGCTCTGACCTCGTCGAGGTCGAAGTCCAGCCAGTGGTGGAACCACCCCCGGGTCGGGGTGTAATTCGCGCCGAAGCGGAGCGTGCGCGGGGCGTGCGGCATGAAACGTCCTGGAGTTCAGGGGAATTCACCGGATGCCACAAGCTGCCGCCCGGACGGGGGAAAGTCAACAGGGCCTCCATATTCATCCACACGGATTCTCCGGCTGCGGCACTTATGCGCTTCAGGCCCGTTGACAGGCGGGCTGCACGCCTCGACGGTGATCACACTAATGCGGTTTAGTTGGCCGTGTCGATCAGGCCGGAGGCCGGATGTCATCCCGGAAAGCAGGGCGAAATGGACAGCGGAATTTCGGTCACCCCGGTCGCAGGGCCGCGCCGAACCGCGCGCCCTCGTCGGCGGCACCTGGAGGGCGGCCCGCCGGGGCGGGATCGCGTACGGTCCGCCCATCGCAGTCCACGTCACCGAGGGATGAGGCAGGCATGGCCCGCAGACCCACCATCAAGGACATCGCCCGCCGCGCCGGGGTGTCGGAGAGCGCCGTCTCCTTCGCGCTCAACGACCGGCCCGGGGTGTCCGACGGCACGCGCGCCCGGGTCCGGCAGGTCGCCGAGGAACTCGGCTGGCAGCCCAACAGCGCCGCCCGCGCCCTGTCCGGGGAACGCTCCGGAGCCGTCGGACTGGTCCTGGCCCGCCCCGCGCACACCCTCGGCGTCGAATCGTTCTTCCTCCAACTCGTCTCCGGCATCCAGGAGGTGCTCGCGGCCGACCGCACCGCCCTGCTCTTCCAGGTGGTGGAGGACATCGACGCCGAATGCGCCGTCTACCGCCGCTGGTGGGCGGAGCGGCGCGTCGACGGGGTCCTCGTCGTCGACCCCCGTACGCGCGACCCGCGCCCGGAACTCCTCGCCTCGCTCGGCCTGCCCGCCGTCATGATCGGCGGCAGTGGGGAGCCCGGCCCCTCCTCCGTCTGGGCCGACGACGCCCGGGCCATGGCCGAGGTCCTGGACCACCTGCACGCCCTGGGCCACCGCCGGATCACCCACGTCGCCGGCCTGCCCGGACTCGCCCACACCGCCCGCCGCATCGCCTCCCTGAACGCCGAGGCACGGCGCCTCGGCTTCGAGGAGGGCCGGGTGAGCTCGGTGACCACCGACTACTCCGACACCGAGGGCGCGGCCGCCACCCGCCGGGTCCTCGCCCAGCCGGAGCCGCCGACGGCGCTCGTCTACGACAACGACGTGATGGCGGTGGCCGGCAGCGCCGTCGCCGCCGAGCTCGGCATCGCCGTGCCCGGCCGGCTCTCCATCGTCGCCTGGGACGACTCCGCCCTGTGCCGGGTCACCCACCCCCGGCTCACCGCGCTCGTCCGCGACACCGCCGGATTCGGCCGGCTGGCCGCCGAGGAACTCCTCGCCGTCCTCGCCGGAGCCGCCCCCCGGGCCCGGGAGAGCGAGCTGCCCCGGCTCGAACCCCGCGAGAGTACGGCCCCGCCCACGGCCGCATACTGAGAACCGACCCCTTCCAGGAGCGCCGCCGTGACCACTCCCACCTCTGCCTTCCCCGCGCCCCGCGCGGCCGCCGCGGCCACCGGTCCGAGCGTGGCGATCGACATCGGCGGCACCAAGATCGCCGGCGCGCTGGTCCAGCCCGACGGCACCATGACGGCGGCCACCCGCCGCCCGACCCCGCGCGGCGGGGACGCCGAGGCGGTGATGGCGGCGGTCGCGGAGGTCATCGCCGAACTGTCCGCAGCCCCCCTGTGGCCGCAGGCCGTCCGCTGCGGCATCGGCAGCGCGGGGCCCGTGGACACCTCCCGGGGCACCGTGAGCCCGGTCAACATCGGCGCCTGGCGGGACTTCCCCGTCCAGGCCCGCGTCGCCGCCGAGCTGGAGGCGCGCGGGGCCCGCGTCCCGACCGTCCTGGCCGGCGACGGCGTGGCCATGACGGCGGCGGAGCACTGGCTGGGCGCGGCCCGGGGGCACGCGAACGCCCTGTGCATGGTCGTCTCGACCGGCGTGGGCGGCGGCCTGGTCCTGAACAACCAGCTCCACCCCGGCCCCACCGGCAACGCGGGCCACATCGGCCACATCAGCGTCGCCTTCGACGGAGAGCGCTGCGTCTGCGGCGGTCACGGCTGCGTCGAATCCCTCGCCTCGGGCACCGCCATCGCCCGCTGGGCCCTCGCCCAGGGCTGGACCGGCCCCGACCCGACCGCCGCCGGGGTCGCGGCCTCCGCCGCGGCGGGCGACCCCGTCGCGCTGGCCGCCTTCGACCGCGCCGGCCGGGCCCTCGCCGCCGCCATCGCGGCCACCGCCACGCTCGTCGAGACCGACATCGCCGTCATCGGGGGCGGGGTCGCCGCCGCCGGGGACACCCTCTTCGCGCCGGTCCGCCGCCACCTGGCCTCGTACGCGACCCTGGGGTTCGTGGCGGGCCTCCAGGTCGTCCCGGCCACCCTCGGCACCCACGCGGGCCTGATCGGCGCGGCCGCGGCGGCGATGATGCTGCTGCCCGCCGCCTGACGGTCACCCGACGGGCTACGGCTTCACCGACCGGTAGTACCGGCGGGCCCCCTCGTGCAGGTCCAGCGGGTCCGTGTAGATCGCCGTCCGCAGGTCCACCAGCTGGGCGGCGTGCACCTGGTGCCCGATCCGGTCCCGGCTGAGGATCACCGTCCGCGTGAACTGCTCCGTCAGCTGCGCGCTGGTGTCCTCCCGGGTCACCAGCAGGTTCGGCACGGCCACCGTCGCCACCGCCGACGTGTTGCGGGCCCGCGCGTACGCGTCCTGCGGCATCACCGCCGCCCGGTAGTACCGCGCCGGGCTCCCGCCGGCCTGGAGCTGCTCCACCAGGTCGCCGAGCTGCACCAGCCGGATCTCGAAGCGCTCCGACAGCTCCCGCACCGCGGTCGTCGGCAGCCCGCCCGACCAGAAGAAGGCGTCGATCCGGCCCGCCTCCAGCTCCGCCGGCATGGTGTCGATCCCTATGGCGACCGGGGTGATGTCCCGCGCCGGGTTCAGCTTGGCCGCGGTCAGCAGCCGCTCCGAGATCAACCGCACCCCGGAGCCGTCCTGGCCGATCGCCACCCGCTTGCCCCGCAGGTCACGGGCCGACTGCACCGAGGATCCGGCGGGCACCACCAGCTGCACGTAGTCGTCGTAGAGCCGTGCGCAGCCGCGCAGCCGCTCCGCGCCCGGCTTCCCGTCGAGGCGGTACTTGGACACCGCGTCCGCCGTCGCCACCGTGAAGTCGGCCTGGCCCGAAGCCACCCGGCTCAGGTTCTGCTGCGAGCCCTCACTGGTCTCCAGCCGGACCCGCACCCCGGGCAGGTTCTGCGCGAGGGCCTGCTCCAGCAGCTGGCCGTAGCGGTGGTAGACGCCGCTACGGACGCCCGAGCTGAAGGTGAGGTCCCCCTTCAGTTCCGAATCGCCGAAGGGCCGCAGCCACCACAGCAGCGCCCCGAGCACGGCCAGTACCGCCACCAGGCCCTGTAGGGCGCGGCGCCGGCCGGGACGGGTCGGGAGGAGGGGCATGCCGGCGATCCTGCCACCCGCCCGCCGTCCTGTCACGGCGGAGCCGCCCGCCCCCGGTGCCCCGCGGGGACGGCGACCGAGACCGCGCCCGGGGCCCGGGACCAACCCTTACCCTTGTGGGGTGAGTGTCGAGGGCGAGGCTGCTGTTTTGAAGACGTACGAGGTACGCACCTACGGGTGCCAGATGAACGTGCACGACTCCGAGCGGCTTTCCGGTCTGCTGGAGGGCGCCGGCTACACGCGGGCGCCCGAGGGCTGCGACGGCGACGCCGACGTGGTCGTCTTCAACACCTGCGCGGTCCGGGAGAACGCCGACAACAAGCTGTACGGCAACCTCGGCCGGCTCGCCCCGATGAAGACGAAGCGCCCCGGCATGCAGATCGCCGTCGGCGGCTGCCTCGCGCAGAAGGACCGCGACACGATCGTCAAGAGGGCCCCCTGGGTCGACGTCGTCTTCGGTACGCACAACATCGGCAAGCTGCCCGTCCTCCTGGAGCGCGCCCGCGTCCAGGAGGAGGCGCAGATCGAGATCGCCGAGTCGCTGGAGGCCTTCCCCTCCACGCTCCCGACCCGCCGCGAGTCCGCGTACGCCGCCTGGGTGTCGATCTCCGTCGGCTGCAACAACACCTGCACCTTCTGCATCGTCCCGGCGCTGCGCGGCAAGGAGGAGGACCGCCGTCCCGGCGACATCCTCGCCGAGGTCGAGGCGCTCGTCGCCGAGGGCGTCTCCGAGATCACCCTGCTCGGCCAGAACGTCAACGCCTACGGCTCCGACCTGGGCGACCGCGAGGCCTTCAGCAAGCTGCTGCGCGCCTGCGGGCAGATCGAGGGCCTGGAGCGGGTCCGCTTCACCTCCCCGCACCCGCGCGACTTCACCGACGACGTGATCGCGGCCATGGCCGAGACCCCGAACGTGATGCCGCAGCTGCACATGCCCCTGCAGTCCGGTTCCGACCCGATCCTCAAGGCGATGCGCCGGTCGTACCGGCAGGAGCGTTTCCTCGGCATCATCGAGAAGGTCCGCGCCGCGATCCCGCACGCCGCGATCTCCACCGACATCATCGTGGGCTTCCCCGGTGAGACGGAGGAGGACTTCCAGCAGACGATGCACACCGTCCGCGAGGCCCGCTTCGCGAACGCCTTCACCTTCCAGTACTCCAAGCGCCCCGGCACCCCCGCGGCCGACATGGACGGGCAGATCCCCAAGGAGGTCGTCCAGGAGCGCTACATGCGCCTGGTCGCCCTCCAGGAGGAGATCTCCTGGGAGGAGAACAAGAAGCAGGTCGGCCGCACCCTGGAGGTCATGGTCGCCGAGGGCGAGGGCCGCAAGGACGGTGCCACGCACCGCCTGTCCGGCCGCGCCCCCGACAACCGCCTCGTGCACTTCACGAAGCCGGACGAGGACGTCCGTCCCGGCGACGTGGTGACCGTGGACGTCACCTACGCCGCCCCGCACCACCTCCTGGCCGAGGGCCCGACCCGCGCCGTGCGCCGCACCCGGGCCGGCGACGCCTGGGAGAAGCGCAACGCGGCCCCGGACCGGCCGGCCGGCGTGATGCTGGGCATCCCGACCCTCGGAGTCCCGGCCCCGCTGCCCGTCGCCACCTCGGGCTGCGCGATCGACTGACCGTCAGACGACCCAGTGCCGGCGGTCGGGGCTTCACCGGCGGGATCCGGAGGGGATGGCCTAGGCTGCGGATCATGCTCGTAGCCGCCGCCGTCTGCCCCGCCCCGCCGCTCCTCGTGCCGGAGGTCGCCGCGGGGGCCGCCGCCGAACTGGGCGGGGCCCGTACCGCCTGCTCGGACGCGCTGGCCGTGCTCGCCGCCTCCCGGCCCGACCTGCTGGTCGTCGTCGGGGCCGCCGACCAGGACCACCTCGGGCCCTACCCCCAGGGCTCCCGGGGCACCTTCCGCGGCTTCGGCGTCGCGGCCGACGTCACGCTCGGAGAAGGCGACGAGGGGCCGCGCCTGCTGCCGACCTCCCTCGCCGTGGGCGCCTGGCTGCTCGGGCACGCCCGCTGGGGCGCCGCCCCCGTGGAGGGGCTGGGCGTCGCCGGACTGCTGGAACCGGAGCACTGCCTGGAAGCCGGCCGGGAACTCGCCGCACGGGACGGACGCGTCGCGCTGCTCGTCATGGGGGACGGCAGCGCCTGCCGGACCCTGAAGGCCCCCGGCTACCTCGACGAGCGCGCCGCCGCCTTCGACGCGGCCGCCGCCCGGGCCCTCGGCGCCGCCGACACCGCCGCCCTCACCGCCCTCGACGCCGGGCTCGCCCACGAGCTCCAGGCCGCCGGCCGGGCCCCCTGGCAGGTCCTCGCGGGCGCCGCCGAAACCGCGGGCCTCGACGGCCGCCTGCTCTACGAGGACGCCCCGTACGGGGTCGGCTACTTCGTCGCCGCCTGGTCCTGACCCGGAGCGCCGACCGGCACGCCGAAGGGGCGCGGGACCGTCCCGGTCCCGCGCCCCTTCCGCGACCGCGTCAGGAAGCCGCCGGCGGCGTCGGCCCGCCGGGAGCGTCCTTGTGCGCGATCTTGCCCAGCGCGTCCTTCGCCTTGCCCGTGCCGCTCGTGATCTGGCCGCTGTACTTGCCCTTGGTCTTGGAGTCGACGGCCTTCGCCACCTTGTCCAGACCCTCGCCGATCCTGCCCTCGTGCTGCTGCGCGAGGTCGCCGACCTTGTCCTTCGCCGGAGCGAGCTTGGCCTTGAGGTTGTCGAGCAGGCCCATGGGCCACCTTCCAGTGGTGAGCGGTTACGTACGGGCGCCCTCGCCGGCCTCGCTGTCCGCGGCCGCCTCCACCGACTGCTGCTTCGGGATCTCCACGGCTTCCGCCGCCGGAGCCCCGGCCGCCGGCTCGGCCTCCGCGGCCCGTCCGGCCGGCTCGGTCTCAGCCGCCGGCGTCTCCGCCGGCTCGGCCTCGGCCGCGACCGTCTCGGTCGCTACCTCGTCCTTACGGCCAAAAAACCGGCTGAAAACGCCCATGTCTGCTCCTATAACGTTACTCGTGGGAGTGAAGTTCCGCCCCGGCCGAACCGGCCTCCACCCGGCGCACACAAGGCGTGCGCCGGGCCGGAACCTCTTGGGGGGCAACGACCCCGCCGGCGGCCCGTCACGTAACTCGATCGGGTACATGGCCGTGCCTTGACCGGGGGCTGCGAGACTGTGTCGGTGAGGAAAGCAGCCCCCGCCCCGCGGGTCATCGCCGTCGTCGGTCCCACCGCGGCCGGAAAGTCCGACCTGGGCGTCGCCCTGGCCCGCCATTTCGACGGCGAAGTCGTCAACGCCGACTCCATGCAGCTGTACCGGGGGATGGACATCGGCACCGCCAAGCTGACGACCGAGGAACGCGGCGGCGTCCCGCACCACCTCCTCGACATCTGGGACGTCACGGAGACCGCCAGCGTCGCCGAGTACCAGCGCCTCGCCCGCGCCGCGATCGACGCCCTGCTCGCCGAGGGCCGCACCCCCGTCCTCGTCGGCGGCTCCGGGCTGTACGTGCGCGGCGCCCTCGACGCCATGGAGTTCCCGGGCACCGACCCCGAGGTCCGGGCCCGGCTGGAGGAGGAGGCGACCCTCCGCGGCCCCGGAGCCCTCCACGCCCGCCTCGCGGCGCTGGACCCGGCCGCCGCCCACGCGATCCTGCCCAGCAACGGCCGCCGGATCGTCCGGGCCCTGGAGGTCATCGAGATCACCGGCCGGCCCTTCACCGCGAACCTGCCCGGCCACGACTCGGTCTACGACACCGTGCAGATCGGCGTGGACGTCGCCCGCCCGGAACTCGACGAGCGCATCGCGCTGCGCGTCGACCGGATGTGGGAGGCGGGCCTGGTCGACGAGGTCCGCACCCTGGAGGCCCGCGGCCTGCGTGACGGAATCACCGCTTCCCGCGCGCTGGGCTACCAACAGGTCCTCACCGCCCTCGCGGGAGGGTGCACCGAGGACGAGGCCCGCGCCGAGACCGTACGGGCCACCAAGCGCTTCGCCCGCCGCCAGGACTCGTGGTTCCGCCGCGACCCCCGCGTGCACTGGCTCAGCGGCGCCGCCGCGGACCGCCGGGAACTCCCCGGACTCGCGCAGTCGTTGGTCGAACGAGCGGTCACAGCCTGATCACGTGATGGCATCGGGACGCCCCGCGAGCCCGTCCGGGGCCCGGGACCGTGCCATCATCAAACTTCTGAACAGCGACGTACGAAGTCCGAGTGGGGAGGGCGCGTGGCTATGGAGGCCGGCCCTCGTGACACCGGGCGGGACGACATCAGGCGGGAAGCGGACCCGATGCTTCACAGCGGGCCCGGGCGGACCGGCGACAGCCCCGGTCCGGACGCGCCGGGCGGACCGGACACCCCCGACGGGCTCGGCCTGCCCGCCGACCCCGCACGGCTGACCACCGACGGCCCCGACGCCCCGGAGCCCGGTGCGGAGGCCGCCTCCGCCCCCGAGTTCGAGGTCGAGCTGCGCCCGCAGCGGCGCCTGCGGATCTGGCAGATCGCCCCCATCGTGATCCTGGCCGCCTCCGGGTCCCTGATGTTCGCCTTCCCCCTCGCCTTCGAGTTCGGCGACGGCGGAGCCGTGGTCGCCATGCTCGGCTTCCTCATCTGCTGCTGCGCCGGCGGCTGGGGCATGATGGCCGCCCGCCGCGTGGGCTACTCCTGGCCCGGGCTCCCGCCGCGCGGGAGCGGCCGCCGCCCCGACTGGCGGATGGCCGCGCTGTACGCGCTGGTCGCGCTGGCCGTCGTAGCACTCGCCGTGTACCGGGTGGCCCGGCTCCGCTAGTGCCGTGCCGGGCGCCGCGACCCGGTGGACCCTTCCGGTCACGGCACCAGCTCGTGTCGTACGGGCTGACGCCGCGCTGATCCCGCCCGACGCCTGCGCCGCCGCCTCGGTACGATGGCCCGGTGACGCACACCACCCTCTCCTTCCTCAAGGGTCACGGCACCGAGAACGACTTCGTGATCGTCCCGGACCCGGACAACGCCATCGAGCTGCCCGCATCCGCCGTCGTCGCCCTGTGCGACCGGCGGGCCGGCATCGGGGCCGACGGTGTGCTCCACGTGGTGCGGTCCGCCGCCCACCCCGACGCCGCGCACCTGGCCGACGAGGCCGAGTGGTTCATGGACTACCGCAACAGCGACGGCTCGGTCGCCGAGATGTGCGGCAACGGCGTACGCGTCTTCGCCCGCTACCTGCACCACGCCGGCCACGTCGAGCCCGGCGACCTCGCCGTCGCCACCCGTGGCGGCGTCAAGCAGGTCCACCTCGACAAGACCGGCGACGTCACCGTCTCCATGGGCCGCGCGACCCTCCCGGAGGGCGAGGTCACCGTCTCGGTCGGCGACCGCTCCTGGCCCGCGCGGAACGTGAACATGGGCAACCCGCACGCCGTGGCCTTCGTCGACAGTCTCGACGACGCCGGGACCCTGTACACGGCCCCGCCCTTCAGCCCCGCCGACGCGTACCCCACCGGGGTCAACGTCGAGTTCGTCGTCGACCGCGGCCCCCGCCACGTGGCCATGCGCGTCCACGAGCGCGGCTCCGGCGAGACCCGCTCCTGCGGCACCGGTGCCTGCGCCGTCGCCGTGGCCGCCATCCGGCGCGACGGCGCCGACCCCGCCCTCACCGGCGAACCGGTCGGCTACACCGTCGACCTGCCCGGCGGCACCCTCGTCATCACCGAGCACCCCGACGGGCGGATCGACATGACCGGACCCGCCGTCATCGTCGCCTCCGGCGAGTTCGAACCCACCTGGCTCAGCGAAACGGCTTTCGCCTGAAGATTCCCTCGCATGGGTGATCCGTTTCACGCTGAGCGAGAGGTGGACTGCGCCACGTGGTGGGGTCGGTAACATCAGGCACCGGCCCTGAGGGCTCACCCCATGCCCGCCACCGCCGGTCGAAGCCGCCGGAGGTGCCCATGAGTGCAGAGGCCACGAACCCCGAAGCACATGCCGAAGTGCGTCCTGAGCTGCGCAGACGGGGCCGGACGCGGCTCGATCTGCGGCGGCTCGGCCGGGCGGCCCTGCTCGGTCCCACGTCCCGCGACCGGCTCCCGGACGCGATCGGGCACGTAGCAGAAGCCCACCGCGCCCACCATCCGGACGCCGATCTGTCCGTTCTGCGGCGGGCCTACCTGCTCGCGGAGACCTCCCACCGCGGTCAGATGCGCAAGAGCGGTGAGCCGTACATCACACATCCGCTCGCCGTCACCCTCATCCTCGCCGAACTCGGCGCCGAGACGACGACCTTGACGGCCTCCCTCCTCCACGACACCGTCGAGGACACGGACGTGACCCTCGATCAGGTCCGCGAGGAGTTCGGCGACGAGGTCTGCTTCATCGTCGACGGCGTCACCAAGGTCGAGAAGATCGACTACGGCGCCGCCGCCGAACCCGAGACCTTCCGCAAGATGCTCGTCGCCACCGGCAACGACGTCCGCGTCATGTCCATCAAACTCGCCGACCGGCTGCACAACATGCGCACCCTCGGCGTGATGCGCCCCGAGAAACAGGAACGCATCGCGAAGGTGACCCGCGACGTCCTGATCCCCCTCGCCGAACGGCTCGGCGTCCAGGCCCTGAAGACCGAACTGGAAGACCTCGTCTTCGCGATCCTGCACCCCGAGGAGTACGAGCACACGCGCTCCCTCATCGCCGCCCACGCCGGCGAGGCCGACCCGCTCCCCGCCATCGCGGACTCCGTACGCGCCGTCCTGCGCGAGGCCGGCATCACCGCCGAGGTGCTCGTCCGGCCGCGGCACTTCGTCTCCGTCCACCGGATCGCGCGGGGACGCGGCGAACTGCGCGGCTCCGACTTCGGCCGCATCCTCGTCCTCGTCGCCGAGAACGCCGACTGCTACGCCGTGCTGGGGGAACTCCACACCTGCTTCACGCCCGTCGTCTCGGAGTTCAAGGACTTCGTGGCCGTACCGAAGTTCAACCTCTACCAGTCCCTGCACACCGCCGTCGCCGTCCCCGAGGGCTACGTCGCCGAAGTCATCGTCCGCACCCGGCAGATGCACCGCGTCGCCGAAGCCGGCGTGGTCGCCCTCGGCAATCCCTACGCCACCGGCGAGCCCGCCGACTGCGACGAGGAACGCGTCGACCCCACCCGGCCCGGCTGGCTGTCCCGGCTGCTCGACTGGCAGCAGTCCGCGCCCGACCCCGACACGTTCTGGACCGTCCTGCGCGCCGAACTCGCCCAGGACCGCGAGATCACCGTCTTCCGCGAGGACGGCAGCGCCTCCGGCACCATCAGCCTGCCCGCAGGGGCCAGCTGTATCGACGCCGCCTACGCCCAGCACGGCGAGGCGGCCCACGGCTGTATCGGCGCCCGCGTCAACGGGCGCCTCACCTCCCTGTCCTCCCCCCTCTCCGACGGGGACACCGTCCAGCTGCTGCTCGCCCAGGACGCCTCCTCCGGGCCCGCCGCCGACTGGCTGGACCACGCCAAGACCCCCGCCGCCCGGATCGCCATCAGCAGCTGGCTCCAGTCCCACCCGGACGGGGCCGGCCCCGCCACCGCCGCCCCCCGCGCACCGCTCTCCGTGATCGGGGCGCGCGGCGGCGGGGGCAACGCCGTCGCCGACCTGCCCGACGCCACCGTGCGCCTCGCCGGCTGCTGCACCCCGGTACCGCCGGACGCCGTCGCCGGGTTCCTCGTACGCGGCGGGGCCGTCACCGTGCACCGCGTCCAGTGCCCGGCCGTGGACCAGATGCGGTCCGTGGGCCGTACGTCCGTCGCCGTGCACTGGCGGGCCACGGCGGACTGCCGCGTCACGCTCCGCGCCGAATCGTTCGGCCGCCCGCACCTGCTGGCCGACCTCACCGAGGCGATCGCCCGCGAGGGCGTCGAGGTGGTCTCCGCGACCGTGGAACCGCCCGTCGAACAGCGGGTCCGCCACACGTACACGCTGCAACTGCCCGACGCGGCGGGACTGCCCGCCCTGATGCGCGCCATGCGCGACGTACCGGGCGTCTACGACGTGCGCCGCGCGTAGGGGGCCTTGCCGGTCGGGCGGCCGGACGGGCCGGGACCGGGGCCGGGGGAGTGGGGGAGTTGGGGGCGCAGGGGGAGCGCGGTGGGGGCGCGCATAGGCCGGTCCGTGGCCGGAGAGCCTCGTTCGGGTGGTCGCGTCGCGCGTCGCGCGCGGGCCCGCGCCAGCCGCTGGTAAGCGGTGGTGGATGCAGCTCACCTCCCCGCGCCTGCGCGCCGCCCTGCTCGCCGCGGCCTCCCTCACCCTCGTCGCCGCCGTGCTGCCCCCGCCGAAGCCGCTGGGCATCGGCGACCGGCTGTTCCCGGAGCTCGGCAACCCCGGGTACGACGTCCTCTCCTACGACCTGTCCTTCACGTACAAGGACAATCGCAGCCCCCTGGACGCGGTCACCGTCATCGAAGCCCGGAGCCTGGAGCCGCTGGAGCGGATCAACCTCGACTTCACCCACGGCACGGTGGCGTCCGCCGAGGTCAACGGGGAACCGGCGCGGTTCGAGAGCGTCGGGGAGGACCTCGTACTGACGCCCGCGCACGCGGTCGCGGCGAGCGTTCCGCTGCGCATCACCGTCCGGCACACCAGCGACCCGCGCGGGCGCGCCGACGGCGGCTGGGTCCCCACCGAGGACGGCCTGGCCATGGCCAACCAGGCCGACGCCGCCCACCGCGTCTTCCCCTGCAACGACCACCCCGCCGACAAGGCCTGGTTCACGTTCCGGATCACCGCCCCGGCCGGCCTCACGGCCGTCGCCAACGGGGTTCCGGGAGCCCTCCCCGCCGCCCGGGCCGGCGGTGCCACGCAGTGGACGTACCGGACCCTGCACCCGATGGCCACCGAACTGGCCCAGGTCTCCGTCGGCCGGTCCGCCGTCGTCCACCGCACCGGTCCGCACGGGCTGCCGCTGCGCGACGTGGTGCCCGCCGTCGACCGGGAGAAGCTGGAGCCCTGGCTGAAGAAGACCCCCGGGCACGTCGCGTGGATGGAGGAGCGGGTCGGCCGCTACCCCTTCGAGAACTACGGGGTGCTGATCGCCCGGGCCGCCACCGGCTTCGAGCTGGAGACGCAGACCCTCTCCCTCTTCGAGCACGGGCTCTTCACGGGGGCGGGCTACCCCGAGTGGTACGTCGAGGCCGTCATGGTCCACGAGCTCGCCCACCAGTGGTTCGGCGACAGCGTGAGCCCGCGCACCTGGTCCGACCTGTGGCTCAACGAGGGCCACGCGACCTGGTACGAGGCCCTGTACGCGGACGGGCTGGGCAAGTACTCCCTGGAGCGGCGCATGCGCGAGGCGTACCAGCGCTCCGACCAGTGGCGGGCGGCGGGCGGCCCCCCGGCCGCACCGAAGGCCTCCGGGCCCGGCGAGAAGATCGGACTGTTCCGCCCGGTGGTCTACGACGGCGCCGCGCTGATCCTCTACGCGCTGCGGCAGGAGATCGGTACGGCGGCCTTCGACCGCGTCGAGCGCCGCTGGGTCGCCGAGCACAAGGACGGGGTGGCGGGCACGGCGGACTTCGTACGCCTGGCCTCGCAGGAAGCCGGACGGGACCTCGGGGCCTTCCTGGAGCCGTGGCTCTACGGGGCGAAGACCCCGCCCATGCCGGGGCACCCGGAATGGAGCGGCCCGGCATCGGCCGGCGGGAAAACGGTATGACGGGCGAGGAACGGGCATGTCACCATCGACGAGGCCGTCAGGGGACCCCTTCCCGGGGAATCACCGGACGGGGTGACGCGTTGCACGTGACAGTGTGATGTCACGCGCGGCGGTACCTTTGGCCATAACCGGGCCGGGCTTCGCCGGACAGGCCCCGGCAACCGGCTCCGGCCGCAGCCGGCGCGACGCATTCGAATCGACGTAAGGATCCAATGACCTCCTCTTCTTCCCCTTCCCAGGACCCGCGGGACGCGCAGAACGTGCGGGACCCGCAGAGCTTCACCGAGAGCCTTCGGGCCGATGCCCTGATGGAAGAGGACGTCGCCTGGAGCCACGAGATCGACGGAGAGCGGGACGGCGACCAGCTCGACCGCTCCGAGCGCGCGGCCCTGCGCCGCGTCGCCGGACTCTCCACCGAACTCGAGGACGTCACCGAGGTCGAGTACCGCCAGCTCCGTCTGGAGCGCGTGGTCCTCGTCGGTGTCTGGACCTCCGGCACGGTGCAGGACGCGGAGAACTCCCTCGCGGAGCTCGCCGCCCTCGCCGAGACGGCGGGCGCCCTCGTGCTCGACGGCGTGATGCAGCGCCGCGACAAGCCCGACCCGGCCACCTTCATCGGTTCCGGCAAGGCCCGCGAACTGCGCGACATCGTGCTGGAGAGCGGGGCCGACACCGTCGTCTGCGACGGCGAGCTCAGCCCCGGCCAGCTCATCGCCCTCGAAGACGTCGTCAAGGTCAAGGTCGTCGACCGCACCGCCCTGATCCTCGACATCTTCGCCCAGCACGCCAAGTCCCGAGAGGGCAAGGCGCAGGTCGCACTCGCGCAGATGCAGTACATGCTGCCGCGACTGCGCGGCTGGGGTCAGTCGCTGTCCCGGCAGATGGGTGGCGGCGGCGGTGGCGGCATGGCCACCCGAGGCCCCGGTGAAACCAAGATCGAAACGGACCGGCGCCGCATCCGCGAGAAGATGGCGAAGATGCGCCGGGAACTCGCCGAGATGAAGACCGGCCGCGACATCCAGCGGCAGGAACGACGCCGCAACAAGGTGCCCTCGGTCGCCATCGCCGGCTACACCAACGCCGGCAAGTCCTCGCTCCTCAACCGCCTCACCGGCGCGGGCGTCCTGGTGGAGAACGCACTGTTCGCCACCCTCGACCCGACCGTCCGCCGCGCCGAAACCCCGTCCGGCCGGGTCTACACCCTGGCCGACACGGTCGGCTTCGTCCGGCACCTGCCCCACCACCTCGTCGAGGCGTTCCGCTCCACGATGGAGGAGGTCGGCGACTCCGACCTCATCCTGCACATCGTGGACGGCTCGCACCCGGCGCCGGAGGAGCAGCTGGCGGCGGTCCGCGAGGTCATCCGCGAGGTCGGCGCCGTCAACGTGCCCGAGATCGTCGTGATCAACAAGGCGGACGCGGCCGACCCGCTCGTCCTGCAGCGCCTGCTGCGCATCGAGCGGCACTCCATCGCCGTCTCGGCCCGCACCGGGATGGGCATCGAGGAACTCCTCGCGCTCATCGACGCCGAGCTGCCCCGGCCCGAGGTCGAGATCGAGGCCCTGGTGCCGTACACCCGCGGCTCGCTCATCGCCAAGGCGCACGCCGAGGGCGAGGTCATCTCCGAGGAGCACACCCCGGAGGGCACCCTGCTCAAGGCCCGCGTCCATCAGGAACTGGCCGCCGACCTGGCGCCGTACGTTCCCGCCAAGCGGTAACGGAGCGCACGCACGACGGAGGGCCCCCGCTTCCGCGGGGGCCCTCCGTCGTGTCCGCCGTCCGTACGGCGGCTCCGTCCGGCCGGGCCGCGCGCTCCGGCGCCCGGCCCGGCCGTCCTGCTTTGCAGTACGTCCTACTTTGAAGCCGGCCTGTTGCAGCCGTCCTGCTTGAGGGCCGTCCTGCTTGAGGCCGTCCTACTTGAACTTGCCGCTCACCGCGTCGAAGATCCCCTTGGCCTCAGGTCCCAGCCGCGGACCCGCCAGCCAGCCGGCCTTGGCCGGACCGATCGAGGTGTTCGACACCAGCGCCGGCTTGCCGTCGCTGCCCGCGGCGATCCAGCCACCGCCCGAGGAACCACCCGTCATCGTGCAGCCGATCCGGTACATCACCGGGTCCGCCGCCTTCAGCGACAGACGCCCCGGCTTGTCCGCGCACTGGAACGCCTTCTGCCCGTCGAACGGAGCCGCCGCCGGGTAACCCGTCGCCGTGATGCTCGCGACCTTCGGCACCGCGGGAGCCGCGAACTCCACCGGCAGCGCCGTACCGACCGTCTCCTCCAGCGACTTGCCGCCGCCCTTCTCCGGCGTCACGTGCAGCACCGCGAAGTCGTACGGGGCACCCGCACCGCCCGTCGGACCGCCCGTCGCGATCCACTGGTCCGAGGTCTGCGCCCAGTCGCTCCACCACACGCCGTACGGAGCCACCTGCTCGCGCGGCGCGCCCTTGAGCTCGGCCGCCGGCTTGCCCGCGTTGTTGTAGGACGGCACGAAGGCGATGTTGCGGTACCAGCCGCCGGCCTTGCCCGCGTGCACACAGTGGCCCGCGGTCCAGACCATGTTGGACTTGCCCGGGTGGGCGGGGTCCTTCACCACGGTCGCCGAGCACACCATCGAACCCTCGGGTCCGTCGAAGAAGACCTTCCCCGACGCCGGAACGGTCGAGTGGTACGGCACCGCCGCCGGCTTGGCCGTCACCGGCGCCGGGGTCGGGTCCGTGACGCCCTGGTCCTTGCCGGCGTCCGGATCCACGGCGGGACGCTGCGGCTGCTCCGCGTCACGCATCCGGTCCGGGTCCCACAGCCCCTCGATGATCGGGTTGATGTAGTCGCCCGCCTCGCGGAGCCAGTCCTCCTTCTTCCAGTTCTTCCACTCACCCCCCTTCCACTTCTCCAGGTCGAAGCCGTGCTCCTTGAGCTTGTCCTTGAGCTCGTCCGGGATCTTGATCCCGTCCGTGGCGCCGGACGGAAGGTTCCCGGCGACGGTCGGCTTGGCGTCGCCGCCGGCCTCACCGTCACCGGGTCCGCAGGCCGCGGCGGTCAGCGCGAGCGCGGCCGCGCACAGGATCGCGGTGACCGGTCGGTTCGGTCGCATGTCGTCAGTCCCCCTGGAGTTTCGAGGTGTTGAAGCGGAGTCGAACGGGTGCCGTGCAGCCCCCCACTATGCCGCCGCCCCTAGGGACGGCCGTTGCCGGGTCCGCGGTTCCTCCCTGCCGCCGGGCGCCCGCCCGCCTCACGCCCGCGCTTCCGCCGTCCCGGACTTGTCCGATCGCGGCCAAGGATCTTCCGTCCACCCGTGATCCGTCGCCCCCACCGTCGTTGGTACGTACGGGGGATGGTGCGACAGCGTTCATGTTCGAGACGCAATCCGGAAGGGAAACCGTGCGGGAGGACCGACAGTCGTGGCCTTGACCGAGCCGGCCGCAGCAGCGGCCCCCGTGCCGACCCAGGGAAACAGGGGCCCCGTCGTCGCGGAAGGCATCCTCCGCAGACAAGCCCTCAGGGAATCCGCCGCCCGTACGTACGCGCGCTCCCTGCCCATCGTCCCGGTGCGCGCCCGCGGACTCACCATCGAGGGCGCCGACGGGCGGCGCTACCTCGACTGCCTCTCCGGCGCGGGCACCCTCGCCCTCGGGCACAACCACCCCGTCGTCCTCGAAGCCATCCGCGGCGTCCTCGACTCCGGGGCACCGCTGCACGTCCTCGACCTGGCGACCCCGGTCAAGGACGCCTTCACCACCGAGCTCTTCGCGAACCTGCCGGCCGGGCTGGCCGCCGACGCCCGCATCCAGTTCTGCGGCCCCGCCGGGACCGACGCCGTGGAAGCGGCGCTGAAACTGGTCCGCGCCGCCACCGGCCGCACCGGGCTGCTCGCCTTCACCGGGGCCTACCACGGCATGACCGCCGGATCCCTGGACGCCTCCGGGCACGCCACCGACGTACGGGTGACCCGGCTGCCCTTCCCGCAGGACCACCGCTGCCCCTTCGGCGTCGGCGGCCCCGAGGGCGAACGGATCGCCGCCCACTGGACCGAGTACCTCCTCGACGACCCCAAGGGCGGGGTTCCCGCCCCCGCCGGCATGATCGTCGAGCCCGTCCAGGGGGAGGGCGGGGTCCACCCGGCCCCGGACGCCTGGCTGCGCCGGATGCGGGAGATCACCGCGGCCCGGGGCATCCCGCTGATCGCCGACGAGGTCCAGACCGGGGTGGGCCGCACCGGGGCCTACTGGGGCGTCGACCACGCCGGAGTGGTCCCCGACGTGATGGTCCTGTCCAAGGCCATCGGCGGGAGCCTGCCGCTCGCCGTCATCGTCTACCGGGCCGAACTGGACGTCTGGGCGCCCGGCGCCCACGCCGGTACCTTCCGGGGCAACCAGCTGGCCATGGCCGCGGGCACCGCCACCCTGGCATACGTCCGCCGCAACGGCCTCGCCGAACGCGCGGCCGTCCTGGGCGCACGGATGCTGACCGCGCTGCGCGGACTCGCCGACGACCAGCCCTGCGTCGGGGACGTCCGGGGGCGCGGGCTGATGATCGGCGTCGAACTCGTCGACCCCGAAACGGGAGCCGCCGCCCCCGACCTCGCCGCCGCCGTCCGCCAGGCGTGCCTGGACCGCGGCCTGATCGTCGAACTCGGCGGCCGCCACTCCAGCGTCGTCCGCCTGCTGCCCCCGCTGACCCTGACCGACGAGCAGGCGACGGCCGTCCTGGACCGCCTGGCCGACGCCGTCCCCGCCGCGGCCCGCCGGCCCCACTGACCCGCACGCGAAGGACCCCGATGCCCGACCCGTCCCCCTCCCTCCCCACCCCCCACCCCCCTCACCCCGAATCCCCGCCCCAGCCAACAACCCCGCCCTCGACGTCGCCCCGGCTCCCCGCGGAGCCCCCGACCCCGATGCGCACCCCGCTCCATTCGGAGGCCCCGGCCCCGATGTCGACCCCGCTCCGCGCCGAGTCCCCGGCCCCGGTGCGGACCCCGCTCCACTCGGAGCCCCTGGGCCCGACGTCGACCCGGCTCCCTGCGGAGTCCCCGGCCCCGACACCGCCCCCGCTCCATTCGGAGGCCCCGGCCCCAATGCGCACCCCGCTCCATTCGGAGGCTCCGGCCCCGATGTCGACCCCGCTTTCCGCAGAGTCCCGGGTCCCGACGTCGGCCCCGGCTCAGGCGGAGGGCCCGGCGCCGATGCGCACCCCGCTCCACTCGGAGGCCCTGGGCCCGACGTCGACCCCGCTCCGCGCCGAGGCCCCGGCCCCGATGTCGACCCCGCTCTCCGCGGAGTCCCGGGTCCCGACGTCGACCCCGGCTCAGGCAGAGGGCCCGGCGCCGATGCGCGCCTCGTCGTACTCGGACGTCCGGGTCCCGGGGTCCGGGCCTCTCCACCCGGAGTCCCCGGGCTCGACGCGAACCCCGCTTCACCCAGAGGCCCCCGTCCCGGTGTCCACCCTGCTCCCCGCGGAGCCCCGGGTCCCGACGCGCACCCCGGCTCAGGCAGAGGGCCCCGTGCCGACGCGCTCCCCGTCGTACGCGGACGTCCCGGTGCGGGGGTCCGCGCCGCTGCACTCGGAGGCTTCGGCCCCGGGGCCCGGGCCGCAGGACTCGGATGCTCCGGTCCCGGCGTCCGGCCCGCTCCAGCCGGAGGACCTGGTCCCGGCGTCCGTCCCGCTGCACTTGGAGGTTCCGGACCCCATGTCCGCCCCGCTGCGATCGGACGCTCCGGACCCGATGCCCGCCCCGCCCCACGCGGTGGACCGGGCTTCGGCGCAGGCCCCGCTCCGTTCCAGGGAACCCGGCCCGTCGCACGCCCGGGCCACGGCACGAACCCACCCGGAGGGAGCCGGACGGACGGACACCGCCAGGGTTTCCCGCGAGGAGGCCCTGCCAGGCCCTGAGGCCCCGCACGAGCGCCCCCCGCTCGCCCCCGCCGCCGCCCCGTCCCTCAACGCCCGGCCCCAGCCGACCGCATCCACCCCACAGGCTGCCTCCCAGCGGCCCGCGCCTGCGGCCGGGGGGACCTCACAGGTCGCGCCCCCCACGGTATGGGCTCCATCGGCAGGGGCTCCATCGGCCGCGAGCCTGTCCGCCGAGCCCCCGCAGGCCGGAATCCGGCGGGCCGAACCATCTTCTGAGGGGGCCCCATTCGCAGGACCCCAGCCGGTCGAGCCGCCCCTGGCGGGGACCCCACAGATCGCAACCCCGGCGGCAGGGACGCAATCCGGCGGGATCCTGTCCACCGGGTCCCCGCAGGCCGCATCCCATCCGGCCGGACCTCCTTGGGCTGAGTTCCCGTCTGCCGGGTCCCCGTCGGCCGGACCTTCACATGCGGGGGCCTTGCCTACCGGGGCCTTGTCCGCCGGGACCCAGGGAGCTGTTACCGCACCAGTCGGGGATCCGTCCGGACTGGAGCCATCCGCACGAACCTCGCAGGCCGGGGCGCCGTCGGCCGGAGCCCCGCAGGCCCGGAGCTCGTCGGCCGGGACTCCAGAGGCGGAGGTCTCGTCCGCCGACACCCTGTTGACAGGCACCCCAGGCGACGGCATCCCGTCGACCGGGACCTCGTCGGCCAGCCCCCAGTCGACCGGCACCCCGTCGGCCAGCCCCCCGTCGGTCGGGATTCCGGCGGCCGGGGTGACGGCAGCGGGGACTCTGCCGTCCGCGGGTACTCCGCAGGCGGAGTACCCCCAGGCGGAGAACCCACCGGCCGGGACCCTCACGGCAGGCGCCCCGTGGGCCGGGCCGCCCGGGCCGTCGCCCGTGGGTACCCCATGGGCGGGCGCGACGCCGCCGCTTCCGGCGCACCCTGCCGGGGACGCCTCGCCGGACGGGGACACGTGGGCCCGCCCGACGTCGCCGCCGTTGTCACCGTCCCCGGCGCCCGCACCCCCTGCGGGGAGCGTCCCGTCGGCAGGGGCCGGCTCCTACTCGGCGGAGCCCACGGGTGCCGCCCCCCACACCGAACCCCTCGCAGCACGCGGCGAGGCGATCACCCCCGCCACGCCCACGCCCACCCAGACCCCCGCCACGCCCACTCCTGCCCCGGAACCGGCCCGCACGGTCGGCGTGCCGAGGCAGATGGACGGCGTCCTCCGGCACCGGGTCGGCCGGCACGGCCCGGTCGGGCCCGAACCGGCGGCGCTGCCCGACCTGTTGGACCACGCCGCCCCCGCCATCGCCGCCGAGGCCGCGACGGTGGAGAACCTCCTGCGGTGCTGGGTCCGCGAGAGCGGCATCGGCCGCCCCGACGGCCCCGCCGGCACCCTGCTCCGCATCCCCCTTCCCGCGTCCGGCGCCACCCTGCTCGTCCCCGTCCGGTACTGGTCCCCGGCGGGCTGGCACCGCTTCGCCCCCGCCCGGATCGAGGGCGCTCCCACGACCGCCCCCGCCCTGGACGCCGTCACCCTCGCCGCCCTGATCGCCCGGGAGGGCACCGGCCGCGCCGGCGTCGATCTGGTCGGCCGGGTCGCCGACTCGGTACGCCGCACCACCGAGTTCATCGCCGACCGGCGCCAACGCCCCACCGCCCCCACCCCCATCGGTGGAGACCGCTTCCTCACCGCCGAGCAGTCCCTCCTCCTCGGTCACCCCCTCCAGCCGGACCCGAAGAGCCGCGAAGGACTCTCAGAGGCCGACGTACGCCGCTACTCACCCGAACTCCACGGCTCCTTCCCCCTGCACTGGTTCGCCCTCGCACCCACCGTCCTCGCCACCGACTCCGCCTGGACCGAACGCGGCCGCCCGGTCTCCGCCGCCCGGCTCCTCGGCCGCCTCGCCCCGGACCTCCCGCTGCCCTCCGGAACCACCCCCCTGCCCCTGCACCCCTGGCAGGCCCACGACCTGCTCCAGCGCCCGACCGTCGCCGCCCTCCGCGACGCCGGACTCCTCACCGACCTCGGCCCGCACGGCGCACCCTGGTACCCCACCTCCTCCGTCCGGACCGTCCACCGCCCCGGCGCCCCCGCGATGCTCAAGCTCTCCCTGGGCCTGCGCATCACCAACTCCCGCCGCGAGAACCTCCGCAAGGAACTCCACCGCGGTGTCGAAGTCCACCGGCTGCTGCGCACCGGCCTCGCCGAGCACTGGCAAGCCGCCCACCCGCGCTTCGACATCGTCCGCGACCCGGCCTGGGTCGCCGTCGACGCCCCGGACGGCACCCCCGTCCCAGGACTCGACGTCCTCCTGCGCCACAACCCCTTCCGTCCCGACGACGACGCCGTCTGCATCGCCGCGCTCACCGCTCCCCGCCCGTGGCCCGGCCGGACCACCATGCGTTCCCGGCTCTCCGAAATCGTCACCGGGCTCGCCACCGCCACCGGACGCTCCACCTCCGCCGTATCCGCCGAGTGGTTCCTGCGCTACCTCGACCACGTCGTCCTGCCGGTCCTCGCCTTCGACGCGCTCGCCGGCATCGCCCTCGAAGCGCATCAGCAGAACACCCTGGTGCTCCTCGACCCGGCCGGCTGGCCGGTGGGCGGCCGCTTCCGCGACAACCAGGGCTACTACTTCCGCGACTCCCGCCGTGCGGAGCTGGAACAACGGCTCCCCGGCATCGGCGGTACCAGCGACACCTTCGTGGCCGACGCCGTCACCGACGAACGCTTCGCCTACTACCTCGGCATCAACAACGTGCTCGGCCTCATCGGGGCCTTCGGGTCCCAGCGGCTCGCCGACGAACGCGTCCTCCTCGCCGCGTTCCGCCGCTTCCTCGGCAAGGCGGCGCACCTCGGCCCGCTCCCTTCCCAGCTGCTCGACTCACCCACCCTCCGCTGCAAGGCCAACCTGCTCACCCGCCTGGGCGGCCTCGACGAGCTCGTCGGCCCCGTGGACACCCAGTCCGTCTACGTCACCATCACCAACCCCCTCCACGACTGACGTGCTCCCCACCGACCCGGAGAAGAGCCCGATGCCCTCCACCGACACCCCCGCCGGTTCCCTCGTCGTACAGACCCCGCCCGCCGGCCGCCGGCTCGCCGTCGAACTGCTGCCCCTGCTCGCCGAGGCCGAACTCCTCGACTCTCCGGCCGGCTGGGGCGCCGTCGCCACCCGGGCCGGCGCCTTCCGCCTCGAAACCGTGCGCCCGGGGCGGGACCTGGAACTCCTCACGAGCTGGATGAACGACCCCGAGGTGGCGGACTACTGGGAGCTCGCCGGACCCTCCACCGTGACCGCCGCGCACCTGCGGGCACAACTCGACGGCGACGGCCGCAGCACCCCCTGCATCGGCCTCCTCGACGGCACGCCGATGAGCTACTGGGAGATCTACCGGGCCGATCTCGACCCGGTGGCCCGCCACTACGCGGCGCACCCCCACGACACGGGTATCCACCTGCTCATCGGAGACGGCGCGAACCGCGGCCGGGGTCTGGGCACCACCTTGCTGCGCACGGTCGCCGACCTCGTCCTCGACAACCGTCCCCGGTGCACACGCGTCATCGCCGAACCCGCCATCACCAACACCCCCTCCGTATCGGCCTTCCTGACCGCCGGCTTCCGCTACGCCGCGGAAATCGACCTCCCCGACAAGCGCGCCGCCCTGATGATCCGGGACCGAGCGCTGCGCAATCTCCTCTGACAGCCGCCCCGCGGTCCCCGACCACTTCCGTCCAGCAACGCCTCTCCCTTCGAAAACTCTGCGCGACGCAGCAAAGTTCCCGATCATCGAGGAGTCCCGTGCCGATTTTTCCCGCCGCCCCCGACTCCGCGGAGCCCGCCCTGCCGCCCTCGCCCGAGCACCCCCGCACCCCACCCGAACTCAACCGTCCGACCTGGGACTTCGCGTCCAGGCGGCTGCTGGCGAAGATGCTCGGCGAGTTCGCGTACGAGGAGATCGTCAGCCCCCTCCCGGCCCCCGCGTCCGCCGGCGACGCCTGGTCGCTGACCCTCGACGACGGCAGCAGCCTCGGCTTCCGCGCCCGCCGCCGCGCCTACGGCAGCTGGCAGGTCACCCCGGACACCATCACCCTCACCCCGCCGCCCCCCTCCCGGCAGCCGCCCGTCGCCTTCGGGGACCCGTACGCGTTCCTGGTCCGCGCCCGCACCCACCTGCGCCTCGACGGCTCCACCCTCGGGCACCTGATCCGCGAGCTCAGCGCCACCCTCGCCGCCGACGCCCGCCTCGACCACCACGCGCTCACCGCCGACGTCCTCGCCGACCTCGACTACGCCGCGCTCGAAGGCCACCAGACCGGCCACCCCTGGCTCGTCCTCAACAAGGGCCGTGTCGGATGGTCCGCGTCCGACGCCGCCGCCTGGGCCCCCGAGGCCCGCACCCCACAGCGCCTGCCGTGGCTCGCCGCCCGCACCTCCCTCGCCGAGTACCGCGGGACCGCCGGCCTCGAAGACCCCGCGCGCCTCTACTCGGCCGAACTCGACCCCGTCACCCGGGCCGCCTTCGACCAGGTCCTGCGCGACCGGGGACTCGACCCGCTCCACTACCTCTACCTTCCGGTCCACCCCTGGCAGTGGGACGAGGTCGTGCTCCCGCTCTTCGCCCCGGCCCTCGCCTCGGACCTCCTCGTCCCGCTGCCCGCGGACCCCGACGTACGGCTCCCGCAGCAGTCGATCCGCACCTTCCTCAACATCACCCACCCCGACCGCCACAGCGTGAAACTCCCGCTGTCCGTCTTCAACACCATGGTCTGGCGCGGCCTCCCCAACGACCTCACCCTCGCTGCCCCCGCCGTCACCGCCTGGATCCACTCGCTCCGCGACGCCGACCCCTTCCTCCGCGACGAATGCCGCGTGGTCCTGCTCGGCGAGGTCGCCTCCGTCACCGTCCGCCACCCCGTCTACGACCAGCTCCCCGAGGTTCCCTACCAGTACAAGGAACTCCTCGGGGCGATCTGGCGCGAGCCCTTGACCGGCCGCCTCGCCCCCGGCGAGCGCGCCCGCACCCTGGCCTCGCTCCTCCACACCGACCCGCGCGGCCGCTCCTTCACCGCCGAGCTCGTCGCCCGCTCCGGCCTCACCCCCAAGGCCTGGCTGCAACGGCTCTTCGCCACCCTCCTGCCCCCGCTCCTGCACTTCCTGTACCGCTACGGAACCGTCTTCTCCCCGCACGGCGAGAACACGATCGTGATCTTCGACGAGCACGACGTGCCCGTCCGCCTCGCGGTCAAGGACTTCGTGGACGACATCAACATCAGCAGCGCACCCCTCCCCGAGCACGCCTCCCTGCCCGACGAGGTCCGCGGCGCCCTGCTCACCGAGCCGCCGGCCTTCCTCACCCAGTTCATCCACTCCGGGCTGTTCATCGGCGTCTTCCGCTACCTGGCGGCGATCTGCGAAGACAGGCTCGCCGTCCCCGAGGGTGACTTCTGGTCCCTCGTACGGGCGGAAATCCTCCGCCACCAGGCACGCTTCCCCGAGGACAAGGACCGCCACGAACAGTTCGACCTGCTCACCGAGCGGATCGACCGACTCTGCCTCAACCGGAACCGGCTGCACGAGGACGGCTACCGAGACCGCCCGGACCGGCCGCACGCGGTCAGCCACGGCACTGTGCCCAACCCCCTGTACCGCCCGTGATCCCCGATCGATGCGGCCGCTGTCGGTGGCGCCCCGTAGGGTTGGCAGTGCTATGACGAAGCCCTCCCTCCCCGACCTGCTGCACGCCGCCGTCACCGCCGTCGGCGGCACGGAGCGCCCCGGCCAGGTGGCCATGGCCGAAGCCGTCGCCGAAGCGATTGACGACAATTCCCACCGGCTGATCCAGGCCGGCACCGGCACCGGCAAGTCCCTCGGCTACCTGGTGCCGGCCCTCGCGCACGGCGAGCGCGTGGTCGTGGCGACGGCGACGCTGGCACTCCAGCGCCAGCTCGTCGAGCGTGACCTGCCGCGCACCGTGGAGGCGCTGCACCCGCAGCTGCGCCGCCGCCCGCAGTTCGCCATGCTCAAGGGCCGGTCCAACTACCTCTGTCTGCACCGCCTGCACGAAGGCGCCCCGCAGGACGAGGAAGAGGGCCTCTTCGACCAGTTCGAGGCGGCCGCCCCCACGAGCAAGCTCGGCAAGGACCTGATCCGCCTGCGCGACTGGGCGGACGAGACCGAGACCGGTGACCGCGACGACCTCACCCCGGGCGTCTCCGACAAGGCCTGGAGTCAGATCTCGGTCTCCTCCCGGGAGTGCCTGGGCGCGACCAAATGCGCCTACGGGGCCGAATGCTTCGCGGAGGCGGCCCGCGAGCGGGCCAAACTCGCCGACGTGGTCGTCACCAACCACGCGCTGCTCGCCATCGACGCCATCGAGGGCGCGCCGGTGCTCCCGCAGCACGAGGTGCTGATCGTCGACGAGGCCCACGAACTGGTCTCCCGCGTCACCGGCGTCGCCACCGGCGAGCTCACCCCCGGCCAGGTGAACCGGGCCGTGAAGCGCGCGGCCAAGCTGGTCGACGAGAAGAGCGCCGATTCGCTCCAGACTGCGTCCGAGTCCTTCGAGCGGGTCATGGAGCTGGCGCTCCCCGGCCGCCTGGAGGAGGTCCCCGAGGACCTCGGCTACGCGCTGATGGCCCTGCGGGACGCCGCGCGCAACGTGATCTCCGCGATCGGCGCCACCCGGGACAAGTCCGTCCACGACGAGGACGCCGTCCGCAAGCAGGCCCTGGCCGCCGTGGAGAGCGTGCACACGGTGGCGGAGCGGATCATGACCGGGTCCGAGTACGACGTCGTCTGGTACGAACGCCACGACCGCTTCGGCGCCACCCTGCGCGTCGCCCCGCTCTCCGTGTCGGGGCTGCTGCGCGAGAAGCTCTTCGAGGACCGCTCGGTGGTCCTCACCTCGGCGACCCTCAAGCTGGGCGGCGACTTCAACGGGGTCGCTGCCTCACTCGGCCTCGCCGCGGAAGGAGTCGAAGGGGAGGGCGTACCGGTCTGGCAGGGCCTGGACGTCGGCTCCCCGTTCGACTACCCCAAGCAGGGCATCCTCTACGTCGCCAAGCACCTGGCCACGCCGGGCCGGGAAGGCACCCGCGGCGACATGATGGACGAGCTCGCCGAACTGATCGAGGCGGCCGGCGGTCGCACCCTCGGCCTCTTCTCCTCCATGCGGGGCGCGAAGGCGGCCGCCGAGGAACTGCGGGGCCGGCTCGACAACCCGATCCTGCTCCAGGGCGAGGAGACCCTCGGCGAGCTGATCAAGACCTTCGCGGCCGACCCGAAGACCTGCCTGTTCGGGACGCTGTCCCTCTGGCAGGGCGTGGACGTGCCCGGACCCAGCTGCCAGCTCGTGATCATGGACCGGATCCCCTTCCCGCGCCCCGACGACCCGCTGATGAGCGCGCGACAGAAGTCGGTCGAGGAGCACGGAGGCAACGGATTCATGGCCGTCGCCGCCACGCACGCGGCGCTGCTGATGGCCCAGGGCGCCGGCCGGCTCGTCCGCGCCTCAGGCGACCGGGGTGTCGTCGCCGTACTGGACCCCCGGCTGGCCACGGCCCGCTACGGGACCTTCCTGCGGGCCACGCTGCCCGACTTCTGGTACACCACGGACCGCAACCAGGTCCGCCGCTCCCTGGCGGCGATCGACGCCACGGCTCAGGCCGACGGCAAGTAGGGCCCGGGACACACAACAGCTCCGGGACCGGCGCAGTGGGTCCCGGAGCTGGCTGAGGGGCGGCGGGGTCAGACCCGGCGCAGGACGGCGACGACCTTGCCGAGGATCGTGGCCTCGTCACCGGGAATGGGCTGGTAGGCGGCGTTGTGGGGGAGCAGCCACACGTGGCCGTCCTCCCGCTTAAAGCGCTTGACGGTGGCTTCGCCGTCCAGCATCGCGGCGACGATGTCGCCGTTCTCCGCGACGGGCTGACGACGGACGGTAACCCAGTCGCCGTCGCAGATGGCCGCCTCGATCATGGAGTCGCCCACGACCTTGAGGACGAAGAGCTCGCCGTCTCCCACCAGCTGGCGGGGGAGCGGGAAGACGTCCTCGACCGACTCCTCGGCGAGGATCGGGCCGCCGGCCGCGATCCGGCCTACCAGGGGAACGTAGGACGCGGCGGGCTTGCCGGTGGTGTCGGTGGGCTGCGAGCTGGGCTGGTCCGAGCCCCGTACCTCGTAGGCCCGGGGCCGGTGCGGGTCGCGGCGCAGGAAGCCCTTGCGCTCCAGGGCCATCAGCTGGTGCGCCACCGACGAGGTGCTGGAGAGGCCGACCGCCTGGCCGATCTCGCGCATCGACGGCGGGTAACCGCGGCGCTGCACCGAGTCCCGGATGACCTCGATGACCCTCCGCTGCCGGTCCGTGAGCCCGGAGCTGTCGGCGCGGATGCCTGGAGGCCGCCCTGGCAGCGAGCGTGCGGGGCGCGCGGGCTCCGCCTCCGGGTTCAGGCTTGCGTCGTTCATGGCATGCACCGGCTCGAGTCGGCTCTGGGAGCGGTTCTGGGCAGTGATGGTGGCACTGTCTGCGGTGGTGGTCACGTCGGCCCCTCTCGAAATGTTCTCCCTAGCTGGACAACGGTAGTTGCTTTCGAAAGGTTGCGCCAAACACACGTTCGAGTGAAAAATCGAGGATCGTCCACCTGGGTTAGATCGACGGGTGTATAGCCGGACCGGAGCGGGGCCTCCTCGGCCGTGCGGACCGAACGCGGGTTCGGCTCCGCCTCCCCTCCTTACGGTACCGTTTCCGGTGCGGCCGCGGCCGGGTGGGTCGAGGCCCAGTGTGGCACCGGAAAGGCCCGTATCCGCCTGCCGGACACCGCGACACGCGGAGCGGTGTAAATCCATCCCAACCCAAGATCTAGTGGTTGGATGAGCGCTGCCACCCAGAAGTTGTGGTCCCCGGGTCGGTCAGGGTCTCCGGCATCGCATATGCTTGTGGCTGCTTCACGAGCCCCCGGCAGAGACCCGTCCCTGTCGTTCAGGGGCTCCGTGGGGTGATTCAGTCGTGCCAGATGAAGGGTGAGGGAACCATGCACTGCCCCTTCTGCAGGCACCCCGACAGCCGGGTCGTGGACAGCCGCACCACGGACGACGGAACGTCGATCCGCAGGCGCCGTCAGTGCCCCGACTGCTCCCGTCGCTTCACGACGGTGGAGACGGCCTCGCTGATGGTGATCAAGCGCAGCGGGGTCACCGAACCCTTCAGCCGTACCAAGGTCATCTCTGGCGTCCGCAAGGCGTGCCAGGGGCGACCGGTCACCGAGGACGCCCTCGCCAAGCTCGGCCAGCGGGTCGAGGAGGCGGTGCGCGCCACCGGCAGCGCCGAGCTGACCACCCACGACGTGGGTCTGGCCATACTCGGCCCCTTGCAGGAGCTCGACCTCGTCGCGTACCTGCGGTTCGCATCCGTTTACCGAGCGTTCGACACCCTTGAAGACTTCGAGGCCGCCATCGCGGAACTCCGCGAGCCCCGGCCTCCCCACGAGTGCGAGCCCGGAGGGACCCCCCCGGTCGTCCCCGTGCCCGCCTCCGCCGCCGACTGACCGGACAGGCCGCACCTCGGCGCGGCCCGGCCGGCCGGCTGGGCGAGATTCGTAGATACAAGACACACAGCACCGTGCCCGCGGAATAACGCTGGCACTTTAGGGCGTTTTTGCCCGCATATGGGAGGAAGCGGCATGACTGAGACGGCGAGCGGCTCGGCGCGAGGTTCCCGCACCAAGGGGACCAAGGCTGCCAAGAGCGGCCTGCGTATCGAGCGCATCCACACCACCCCGGGCGTGCACCCGTACGACGAGGTGAGCTGGGAGCTCCGTGACGTCGTCATGACCAACTGGCGCGACGGCTCGGTGAACTTCGAGCAGCGTGGCGTCGAGTTCCCCGACTTCTGGTCGGTGAACGCGGTCAACATCGTCACCAGCAAGTACTTCCGCGGCGCGGTCGGCACCCCGCAGCGCGAGACCGGTCTGAAGCAGCTCATCGACCGGATCGTGAAGACCTACACGAAGGCCGGCGAGGACCACGACTACTTCGCCTCTCCCGCCGATGCGGAGATCTTCGAGCACGAGCTGACGTACGCGCTCCTGCACCAGATCTTCAGCTTCAACTCGCCGGTCTGGTTCAACGTCGGCACGCCCCAGCCGCAGCAGGTCTCCGCCTGCTTCATCCTCGCCGTCGACGACTCCATGGAGTCGATCCTCGACTGGTACAAGGAAGAGGGCATGATCTTCAAGGGCGGCTCCGGCGCCGGCCTGAACCTCTCCCGCATCCGCTCCTCCAAGGAGCTCCTCTCCTCCGGCGGCAACGCCTCCGGCCCCGTCTCCTTCATGCGCGGTGCCGACGCATCCGCAGGAACGATCAAGTCGGGCGGCGCCACCCGCCGCGCGGCCAAGATGGTCGTCCTGGACGTGGACCACCCGGACGTCGAGGACTTCATCGCCACCAAGGTGAAGGAAGAGGAGAAGATCCGCGCCCTGCGCGACGCGGGCTTCGACATGGACCTGGGCGGCGACGACATCACGTCCGTCCAGTACCAGAACGCCAACAACTCCGTCCGCGTGAACGACGAGTTCATGACGGCCGTCGAGAACGGCACCGAGTTCGGCCTGCGCGCCCGCATGACCGGCGAGGTCATCGAGAAGGTCGACGCCAAGGCGCTCTTCCGCAAGCTCGCCGAGGCCGCGTGGGCCTGCGCCGACCCGGGCATCCAGTACGACGGTGTGATCAACAACTGGCACACCTGCCCCGAGTCCGGCCGCATCACCGCGTCCAACCCGTGCAGCGAGTACATGCACCTGGACAACACGTCCTGCAACCTCGCCTCGCTGAACCTGATGAAGTTCCTGAACGACGACGGCAAGGGCAACCAGTCCTTCGACGCCGAGCGCTTCGCCAAGGTCGTCGAGCTCGTCATCACCGCGATGGACATCTCCATCTGCTTCGCGGACTTCCCGACGCAGAAGATCGGCGAGAACACCCGCGCCTTCCGCCAGCTCGGCATCGGCTACGCCAACCTCGGCGCCCTGCTGATGGCGACCGGCCACGCGTACGACTCGGACGGCGGCCGCACCCTCGCCGCCTCGATCACCTCGCTGATGACCGGTACCGCGTACAAGCGCTCCGCCGAGCTGGCCGCCATCGTCGGCCCGTACGACGGCTACGCCCGCAACGCCGACTCGCACAAGCGCGTCATGAAGCAGCACGCCGACGCCAACGCCGTCGCGCCCCGCACCGAGGACCTCGACAACGTCATCTGGGCCGCGGCGACCGAGGCCTGGCAGGACGTCCTGCGCCTCGGCGAGAAGAACGGCTTCCGCAACTCCCAGGCCTCCGTCCTCGCGCCGACCGGCACCATCGGTCTCGCGATGTCATGCGACACCACCGGTGTCGAGCCGGACCTGGCCCTGGTCAAGTTCAAGAAGCTCGTCGGCGGCGGCTCGATGCAGATCGTCAACGGCACCGTCCCGCAGGCCCTGCGCCGCATGGGATACCAGGAAGAGCAGATCGAGGCGATCGTCTCCCACATCGCCGAGCACGGTGTGGTCGTCGACGCCCCGGGCCTGAAGCCCGAGCACTACTCGGTGTTCGACTGCGCCATGGGCGAGCGTTCCATCTCGGCGATGGGTCACGTGCGCATGATGGCCGCGATCCAGCCCTGGATCTCCGGCGCGATCTCGAAGACGGTCAACATGCCGGAGACGGCGACCGTCGAGGAGATCGAGGAGATCTACTTCGAGGCGTGGAAGCTGGGCGTCAAGGCGCTCGCGATCTACCGCGACAACTGCAAGGTCGGCCAGCCCCTCTCCGCGAAGAAGAAGGAAGAGGAGAAGGCCGAGGTCACCGAGAAGGCCGAGGAGACCATCCGCGCGGCGGTCGAGAAGGTCATCGAGTACCGCCCCGTCCGCAAGCGCCTGCCGAAGGGCCGCCCGGGCATCACCACCTCCTTCACCGTCGGTGGCGCCGAGGGCTACATGACGGCGAACTCCTACCCGGACGACGGTCTGGGCGAGGTCTTCCTGAAGATGTCCAAGCAGGGTTCCACCCTCGCGGGCATGATGGACGCCTTCTCCATCGCCGTCTCGGTGGGTCTGCAGTACGGCGTCCCGCTGGAGACGTACGTCGCGAAGTTCACGAACATGCGCTTCGAGCCGGCCGGCATGACGGACGACCCGGACGTGCGGATGGCGCAGTCGATCGTCGACTACATCTTCCGCCGCGTGGCGCTCGACTTCCTGCCGTTCGAGACCCGCTCCGCCCTCGGCATCCACTCCGCCGAGGAGCGTCAGCGCCACCTCGACACCGGCTCCTACGAGCCGCTCGACGACGAGCAGCTGGACACCGAGACGCTCGCCCAGTCGGCGCCGGTCGCGGCCGTTCCGGCAGCCCCGAAGCCGGTGGCGGTCGCCCCGGTCCCGGCTCCGAAGACGGCGCACAGCAACGCCGAACTGGTCGAGATGCAGCTCGGCGTCTCCGCCGACGCCCCGCTCTGCTTCTCCTGCGGTACGAAGATGCAGCGCGCCGGCTCCTGCTACATCTGCGAGGGCTGCGGCTCGACCAGCGGTTGCAGCTGACGTACGACGCCGGCCGGGGCACGCCCCGGCCGGCCCGCGAGGGCGGTGGAGCCGGTGACCCGGCTCCACCGCCCTCGGCGTTTCCGGGCCGGACGGCCGGCTGTCACCCTCCGGGCTCAGTGGGGGATGGGGCGGGAGGGGCGGGTGACCAGCTCCTCCCGGAATTCCGCGATCCGGGAGTGGACCTGCCGCAAGAGGTGGGTGTCCTCGATCCGGTCCAGGTAGAGGCAACGGGCCGCCAGCCCCGGCAGGTCGAAGGCGAAGCACAGGGACATCAGCGGGTTGACGAAGAGCTCGCTGCCCTGGGTGCGGCTGGTGAACCGGACGTCGCCGAAGGAACCGCGCACCGCTGCCGCGACCGAGCCGGCCACGATGCTCGGACGGTCCGGAGTGTGGTCCTGGGCGTGGGCCACCGCATCGAGGAACAGCGCGCCCTCGCGCGTGGCGCGGGGTATCGAGAACGCCCCGAGGTACGCCCCGTCCCGTTCCAGCGCCGCGATGTTCTCCAGTACGAGGGCGTGGCTCACCCCGTGGTACGCGTCCACCCCGAAGCCGACCGACACGACCAGCCGGTGCGGTACGTCGTCCAGCGCGGCCAGCGCGGCGACGCTGGTCAGGTCCTCCTCCGGGGTGCCCAGGCCGGCTTCGTCGCCCCGCATCAGGATGTCCGTGCCCCCGTCCACCAGCACCACCGCGTCGATGTCGTGGCGGTCGATCAGCGCCCGGTATGCGGCGCGCAGCGGCTGCACCCCGACCTGCGGGAAGGCGTGGACGGTGGAGGGGTAGCGGTGCAGGGCGAGCCACTGGGCCAGGGTGCGCTCCGGGAAGTAGGACTGGTGGGGTGCGGAGTCCGGGGTGACGACGGCGACGTCCGGAGCGAGCCAGTCCGTGGTGGGGAGGCCCGCCAGGGCGCTGAAGGAGAGGTTCGCCAGGTGGACCTCCTTGCCCTGGTGCAGGAGGGAGAGGGCGATCGGCAGACCCGAGTAGATGTCGAAGCCCCCGCCCGCCCCGGCGACGAGGATCCGCTCGGCCGTGGCGAGCCGGGCGAAGAGCGGGTTGGTGTGCAAGGCGGTCATGGCGATCATTGTGCGGGGCGCGCCCGACCGCGGGCCCGGGATTTTCACGACGGGGGAGTGGGGAACCATGTGGAACGGTGACGAGCTGGACCTGGACGCGTACCTGACGCGGATCGGGCTGGGGGCCGGGGGCCCGGAAGAAGACGGGACCGGTGGTGGGGCAGGGGCCGGAAGCAGGCCCGGAGTCGGGGAACTCCGGCCGGACCTGGAGACGTTGTACGCAGTGCACCGGGCCCACACCGCCTCCATCGTCTTCGAGAGCCTGGACGTCCTGCTCGGCCGCCCCGTCGCGCTGGACGTCAAAGGCCTGGAGGACAAGCTCGTGCACGACCGCCGCGGCGGTTACTGCTACGAGCAGAACTCGCTGCTGGCCGCTGCCCTGGAGCGGATCGGCTTCGAGGTCTCCGCGCGCGGAGCCCGCAACCGCACCCGGGGCGACAGCCTGCTCGCGGTCACCCACGCGGTCCTCGTCGTCACCGTCGACGGTGAACCGTGGCTCTGCGACGCGGGCTTCGGCTACCAGGGCCCGCGCGAGCCCGTCCCGCTCGCACGGCCCGGCCGCGAGATCCGTCAGGGGGCGTGGACGTTCCGCGTCCGCGAGGAGGAGGACGGCATCCTCGTCCTGAGCGCCCTGCGCGCAGGGGCCTGGAGGGACCTGTACGCCTTCTCCCCGCAGCGCTACCACCCCGTCGACTACGTGGTGCTGAACCACTACAGCTCCACTCACCCCCTCTCCTCGTTCGTCGGGCGGATCCTCGTCCAGCTCCCGGGCGACGCCGTGCGGCAGACCCTCGTAGGCAGCGAGCTCACCCGCCTGTACCCCGACGGTCGGACCGAGCGGGAGAACGTCGCACCGGAGGAGCTGATCGGCGTCCTCGACCGGGAGTTCGGGCTCCGGCTGTCCGATCGGGACGCGGCGGAACTGGTGCGGATCCACCGCTCCGGGGACTGACCCGGGCCCCGCCCGGCCCGTACGATGGCGCGGTGCTGGTCAAGTGGATTCGCTGCACGGTGACGGACCGACGCGGGTTCGAGCGCGGGCAGCGAAAATGGGCGGGGCTGCCCGGCGAACCCGGATTCCGGGGGCAGGGCGGCGGCTGGAGCCGGGGCCGGCAGGGGGTCGCGCACGTCTTCGCGTTCTGGGAGAGCCGTGCCTTTTACGACTCCTTCATGGCCCGTTCGCACGACCGGCTGGCAGCCTCCCAGAACGGCACCTTCACCGACGCGAGGGTCACGCTCTTCGACCACCGCTTCGACGTGAAGACCGGCTTCCAGCCCCGCTTCAGCGACGCCGACGTGGTCCGGGTCGCGCACACCCGGGTCCGGGAGGGGCGCGAGGAGCACTTCACCCTCATGCAGGAGAAGGTGTGGAACCCGGCCATGGCCGGCTCGCCGGGAATGGTCCGGGGCCTGTTCGGCGAGGCCCCCGGCCGGGAGTTCCTGGTGCTGTCGATGTGGCGGGCGGCGGCCGAGCACGGCAAGTACCGGCAGGAGCGGGTGGAACGGCTCTCGCTGCGCGCCCAGACGGAGGCCGACGTCGAGGCGCTCACCGGTGACGTCGTGGACCTCGAACCCGCCTGGACGGTATGACCGTCCGACGATCGCCGGCCCGGGGCGGGCGGGACGGCGCGCCCGGTCGGCGGGGCCGTCGGTGGCCGAATAAGGTCGTGGGATGGTACGACCACGGCGCATCGTCCTTGTCCGGCACGGGGAATCGGAGGGGAACGCCGATGACACGGTGTACGAGCGGGAACCCGACCACGCCCTGCGCCTGACCCGAAGGGGCCGCGAACAGGCCGCCGAGGCCGGCGCCGGACTGCGCGCGCTCTTCGGCGACGAACACATCAGCGCGTATGTCTCCCCCTACCGCCGGACCCTGCAGACCTTCCGGGAGCTGCGGCTGGACCCGACGCGGGTGCGGATGCGCGAGGAGCCGCGCCTGCGCGAACAGGACTGGGGCAACTGGCAGGACCGGGACGACGTACGCCTGCAGAAGGCCTACCGGGACGCCTACGGGCACTTCTTCTACCGGTTCGCCCAGGGGGAGTCCGGCGCGGACGTGTACGACCGCGTCGGGTCCTTCCTGGAGAGCCTCTACCGCAGCTTCGAGGCCCCGGACCATCCCGAGAACGTGCTCCTGGTGACGCACGGGCTGACGATGCGGCTGTTCTGCATGCGCTGGTTCCATTGGTCGGTATCCGAGTTCGAGGCCCTGTCCAACCCGGGCAACGGCGAATACCGGGTGCTGCTCCTCGGCCCGGACGGCCGGTACCGGATGGACCGCCCGTTTGAGCGGTGGACCACACCCGAGCCTTATGACCTGGACGGCTAGAGTGACGCGCGATGACCGCTGATTCCGCTCCCGAAACGCGCTACGCACGCGCCGTGTCCAGCCTCAGAGGGCTGGCCCTGGGGGACGCCCTGGGCTCCCAGTACTTCGTCCCCGTGAACTACCCGCTGCTCAAGCGGCGCGAGCTGCCGGCCGGCAGCGAGCCGTGGCAGTGGACCGACGACACCGAGATGGCCTGCTCGGTGGTGGCCGTGCTCGCCCTGCACGGCCGCATCGACCAGGACGCGCTGGCGAGTTCCTTCGCCGCCCACCACGATTTCGACCGCGGCTACGGCCCCGCCGTGAACCGCATGCTGAGGCTGGTCCGGGAGGGCGAGGACTGGCGCACGCTGGCCGCCGAGCTCTTCAACGGGCAGGGTTCGTGGGGCAACGGCGCGGCGATGCGGATCGCTCCGCTCGGCGCCTGGTACGCGGACGACCCCGAGCAGGCCACCCACCAGGCGGAGATCTCCGCCTACACCACCCACCAGCACCGCGAGGCGGTGTGCGGGGCGATGGCCGTCGCCGCCGCGGCCGCGCTGGCGGCCTCCCCGGCGGGCCGGCCGACGCCCGCCGAGCTGCTGGACGGGGTCATCGCGCTGGTCCCGCGCAGTGCGGTCGGCGCCGGGGTGCGCCGGGCACGGGACATGCTGGACTACGGCGACGCGACCACGGTCGCGGCGGTACTGGGCTGCGGGCGACGCACGAGCGCCCACGACACGGTGCCGTTCGCCCTGTGGTCGGCCGCCCGGTCGCTGGACGACTACGAGAAGGCCTTCTGGACCACCGCGCAGGTCGGCGGGGACGTCGACACCACCTGCGCGATCGTCGGGGGCGTGCTCGGCGCGCGCGGCGGGGAAGTGCTGCCGCAGGCCTGGCTGGCACGCACCGAGGAACTCCCGGCCTGGCTTCCGCAGGAAGCCGCCTAGCAGCCCCGTCCGGCGGCCCGGGCCGGGTGGGCGGGTAGTACGAAGGCCCCGGGCGCGGGGTAGTTCCCGCGCCCGGGGCTTCGTACGGGCACCCTTGCCCGGGGCCGTACGACGTGCCCTGCTCAGGCCACCGGACCGGCCTTGGCGGCGGTCCCGCCGAGGGCCTCCAGGTCGCTCTTGCGGACCCGGATGACCAGCAGTGCGCTGGCCAGGGCCAGCCCCGCCATCGCGACGGCGGCGGTGAAGGCGGTGGAGATGCCCTGGGTCAGGACGAGGTCGCCCCAGGGGTCGGCCAGCGCGCCGGTCTCGCGGAACGCGGCCAGCTGGGCGGGGTCGGCCCGGGCCAGGAAGTCGGGCACCTGCTGCTCCGCCTCGCCGCGGGCCGCCGTGCCGAAGACCGTGACCAGGATGGACAGCCCGAGCGAGCCGCCGACCTGCTGGCTGGCGTTGAGCAGTCCGGACGCCGCGCCCGCTTCGTGCGGGGCCACGCCCGAGACGGCGGTGAGGGTGAGGGTCACGAAGTTGAGGCCCATGCCGAAGCCGAACAGGAGCATCGGGCCGAGCACGCCGGAGAGGTAGGAGCTGTCGGTCCGGATGAAGGTCAGCCAGGCCAGGCCGGAGCCGGTGAGGGCGGATCCGACGACCATGAACGGCTTCGGTCCGAAGCGCGGCAGGAAGCGCTGCGAGAGTCCGGCGGCGGTGACGATGGCGACGGTCACGGGCAGGAAGCCGAGCCCGGCCTCGATCGGGGAGAAGCCCAGCACGTTCTGCACGAACTGGACGATGAAGAAGAACATCCCGAACATGGCGGCGGCCAGCCCCAGCATGATCAGGTAGGTGCCTGCGCGGTTGCGGTCGGCGAACATCCGCAGCGGGATGATCGGTTCCGCGGCCCGGGACTCGATCAGGACGAACAGGCCGAGCAGGACGACCGCGGCGGCGAACGACCCGATGGTGAGGGGGTCGCGCCAGCCGTCCTCGGAGGCGCGGATGAACCCGTAGACGAGCGCGGCCATGCCGCCGGTGGACGTGAGCGCCCCGGCGACGTCGAAGCGGCCGGGATGGCGTTCGGACTCGGTGATGTATAGCGGCGTGAGCACGGCGATCAGGACGCCGATCGGCACGTTGACGAACAGGACCCAGCGCCAGTCCAGCCATTCGGTGAGCATGCCGCCGGTCAGCAGGCCGATCGCGCCGCCGCCCGCCGAGACCGCGGCGAACACCCCGAAGGCGCGGTTGCGCTCGGGGCCCTCGGCGAAGGTCGTGGTGATGAGGGCGAGCGAGGTCGGCGAGGCGATCGCGCCGCCGACCCCCTGGAGCGCACGGGCGGCGAGCAACTGCCAGGGTTCCTGGGCGAATCCGCCGAGGAGCGAGGCCGCGGTGAACAGCAGGATCCCCGTCAGGAAGACACGGCGCCGGCCGAGGATGTCACCGGCCCGGCCGCCGAGCAGCAGCAGGCCACCGAAGGTGAGGGTGTAGGCGCTGAGCACCCACGACAGGTCGGTGGTGGAGAAGGAGAGGGCGGTCTGGATGTGGGGGAGGGCGATGTTCACGATCGTCGCGTCGAGGACGACCATGAGCTGGCAGGCGGCGATGACGGCGAGGGCGACACCCGGGCGCCCGGGCCGGCGGGCCGCTCCGGGTATTCGGGACGTGGCGAGTTGAGTGCTTGTCACTGTGGATCCCCCCATAGTGAAATAGTGAACGCATACGTTCACTGCGGGACCAAGGTAGGAGCCCGCTCGTAGGGAACGCAAGCGTTCCCTACGGCTGAAAATGTGTGCGTCTGACGCACGTGCGGGTCGGAGGTAGCGGGGTATGACGGGTTCGCGCTGGTCGGCGGGGGCGGCGCCGGGGCGCAGGCGCGGGCCGGAACTCGAACGGGCGATCCTGGACGCGGCCCTGGAGCAGCTGAGCACCGTCGGGTGGAACGCGCTCACGATGGAGGGCGTCGCGGCCGGCGCGCGCACCGGCAAGGCCGCGCTCTACCGGCGGTGGCCCTCCAAGGCGGATCTCGTGGCCGAGGTGCTGCGCGCCGGGCTGCCGCCGCTCGGGGAGGTCCCGGACCAGGGCGCGGTCCGCGACGACCTCTTCCGGCTGTGCGTGCGGATGCGGGACGTCATGCATTCGCAGGCCGGGGAGGCGCTGCGTGCGGTGCTTCACGAATGCGACCATGCCCATGCGGACCGGTTCCGTGCGGTGATCTGGAACGGCGTCCACGAACCCGCCCACCACCTGATCCGAGCGCTTCTGCGACGGGGGATCGAGCGCGGTGACGTCCGGCCGGACGCGGTGGACCCGTTGGTGGTCGACGTGATTCCGGCGATGCTGATGTACCGCAGCAAGGTGTGCGGAAGCGAATGGAAGGACCAGGAGATCGGGGACATGATCGACCGGGTGATGGTGCCGATGGTCCGGGCGGACGCCGCCTGAGGCCCGGCCCGCCCCCGCCCGGGCGGCCCGGCGCAGGGCAGCGGACGGGGAGCGTCCGCGGGCTCCGGCCGCCGGCCCGCGGCGAGCCGGAGACGGCTTGCCGCAGGCCGGGGTGTGCAGGCGGCCGCGAGCGGCGTAACCTTGCTGGCGCCATGCCGTACGAAGCACCCACCCACACCGTCGAGCGCTCCCTCCGTGCAACCACCGGCGCCAAGATCATCGCCGGGGTCGACGAGGTCGGACGAGGGGCCTGGGCCGGTCCCGTCACCGTCTGCGCGGCGATCACCGGCCTGCGCCGGCCGCCCGCGGGGCTCACCGACTCCAAACTGCTCACCCCCAGACGACGCGACGCGCTGCTCGACGTCCTGGAGGACTGGGTCACCGCCCACGCCCTCGGGCACGCCTCCCCCGAGGAGATCGACGAGCTCGGGATGACCGCCGCGCTGCGGCTCGCGGCCGTGCGCGCCCTGGAGGCCCTCCCGGTGCGGCCCGACGCGGTGATCCTCGACGGCAAGCACGACTACCTCGGCGCACCCTGGCAGGTCCGTACGGTGATCAAGGGTGACCAGTCCTGCGTCGCCGTCGCCGCGGCCTCGGTGATCGCCAAGGTCCGGCGCGACCGGATGATGGCCGAACTCGGCGAACAGGGCGACGGAACAGCGGACTTCGCCTTCGCCGCCAACGCCGGCTATCCGTCGCCCGTGCACCGGGCCGCGCTCGAGGAGCGGGGTCCCACCGCGTACCACCGGCTCTCGTGGTCGTACCTCGACGCACTGCCCCGGTGGCGGCACCTCAAGAAGGTGCGCCGCAGCGAGGAGGCGGCGGCTTTGGAAGACGGAGGCCAACTCGGCTTCGATTTCTGATCGCACCCACGTGCCACCCACCGGTACGTTTCGTACCGGTGTTTGATAGATATCAACTCATGCCTCTCACCCCCGCCATCGAGGAGCCTCAGATTCACGAGAGTGCCCAGGGTCCCCGCGTCACGCCGGCCGCCGGCCGCACCGCGCAGACCCCCCGCCCCGTACCTGGTCCGCGTCCCGCCGCCGTACCCCGGCCCGGACGCCCCGGTCCCGTCCGGCCCGCCCCGCCCGCGCAGCGCGCGGCGCAGGCCGCCCCCGGACCCGCTTCCGCAGCCCCCGCCGCCCCGTCCGTCTCCGCGGCGGTGCCGCAGGTCCAGCTGATCCCGGCCTCCGCCGAGGGTGCGCTGGACGCGGCCGACGAGGCCGTGGACCTGCTGCTCGACACCGGGCGCGCGCCCGGCGACATCCTGGTCCTCACGACCGGCGACCCGCACCCGTGGGCCGCTCACGAGCTGTCCTTCGGCGAGGCCTCCTACTGGGCCCAGCACGAGGCCGGGGACGACGTCTTCTACGCGGACGCGGCGCAGGTGCAGCGTGCCGCGGGCCGTCCCGTCGTGGTCTTCGCGGCCAACGGCGGACCGGCCGGAACGGTCGCCAACGCACTGCCGGTCGCGCTCGCGCGTGCCGGTGCGCTGCTGATCGTGTGCGGCGACGTACAGCAGATCAACTCCGTGCTGGGTGCGGGCGTCTGACGCCCCGTATCCCGCACGGGCGAGGGGCGGGGCGGGCCGGGTGCCGGCCCCGCTGAAGCCCGGAGCCCGGACTGCTGTACACCCGTCCGCGGGAGTGCGGCCGCGAGGGCCGTTCCGTGATGCCGTGTAGCTCGTGTGACACGGCACCGTTGAGTGGCGCCGGGGTGGTGCCGTGCCCGTCCGCGCGAGCACGCGCACCCCACGGGGCCCGGTCGTACGGGGCTCCGCGCGCGGTGCGCGTCGTACGCGGTCCCGGGGCTCAGCGGGCTGCGGTGCGCCGCAGGGCCTCGGTCGCGCCGCCGCCCGTGCGGAGCGGCAGCGGCGTGAGCTCACCCATCGTGGAGCCGAGCCGCTCCGGCCGGGAGTCCGAGCTGGGCCGCCGCCCGCCGCGGCCCTCCCCGAGCACCTGCCAGCCGCCGTGCGTCAGCGTGATGTACGCCCCGCAGCGCAGCCCGTGCAGGGTGCAGGCGTCCCGCAGCCCCCACATCCAGGCCCCGTCCTCCTCGGTCCACCGCTCGTCGCCGTCCCGGCAGTACAACAGCACTGCCGTCCGTACCGGGGTCCGCCGCCGCAGGTCGTGCGGGAGGACCCGGCGCAGCCGCGACAACAGGGCGTTGCGGTACTCCCAGCCGTCGGCAGAGGCCGACCGCTGGACGAAGGAGGCGCTCGCGACGAGCCGGTCCTCGGGACCGAGGACGGCGATCACCGCGGTGTCGGGCACGGGGCTGTGCCGGGAGTGGAGCCCGTCGACCAGCTCGCGCGGATTGCGCAGCAGGGGGACCCCCGCCGCCGTCCACTCGGAGGGTTCGAGCAGTCTGCCGTGCCGGCTGGCGCCGCCGGTGGCCGTTGTCAGGGACGTGGTCGAGGGCGAGGCGAATCCGAAGGTCACGGTCCTCCCTTCGGGTACACGCCCGTGAACGGGCACGGCTGGGATGCGGGCGCGCCACAGCACGGCCCTGGAGAGTGCCGACGAGCCGAGCGGGAGCACTCCGATTCTCGCGTGGCCCGCGAGGGTGGGGCAATGAGCATTTGCGGCCGCCGACCGGAATTCGCCGGTATGCCGTTCATATCCTTGCCCCGTCGCGCCGGAGATGACGCATTCGGTGCGGCCGGAGCGCGAGCACCAGCGCGAACGCGTCCTCGGCACCCGTCCGCCGGAACGGCCGGGCTCTCGCGCGGTGGCGGGGTCATCCGGTCGCGCGGTCGTCGTGGAGGGTGCCACCCCCGAGGCCTCCGTCATGTTCGCTGCCGCCGCCGGGGGCGCGGCAGAGGCCCGCTGGAGGCCCCGGCGCAGGTCGGGCCGCCGGTGCGTGGGCGGTACGTCACGCTGGGTGAGTTGGCCGATTGTCCGTGCCATCGGGTTGCATGGGGGGATGGACAACCTGGAGCTCCGCACTGAAGCCGATGCCATCCTCGCTGAGCTCGTCGGTGCCCCGGGGGGTTCGGCGTGGCTCCGCGAGGACCAGTGGCAGGCGGTGTCCGCCCTGGTGGAGGAGCGCAGGCGGGCCCTGGTCGTACAGCGCACCGGCTGGGGCAAGTCGGCGGTGTACTTCGTCGCGACCGCTCTGCTGCGCCGCCGCGGCTCCGGCCCCACCGTGATCATCTCGCCGCTGCTGGCCCTCATGCGCAACCAGGTCGAGGCGGCCGCGCGGGCCGGCATCCAGGCGCGCACCATCAACTCCGCCAACCCGGAGGAGTGGGACACCATCTACGGCGAGGTGGAACGCGGCGAGACCGACGTCCTCCTCGTCAGTCCGGAACGCCTCAACTCCGTGGACTTCCGCGAGCAGGTGCTCCCCAAGCTCGCGGCCACGACCGGCCTCCTCGTCGTCGACGAGGCGCACTGCATCTCCGACTGGGGACACGACTTCCGCCCCGACTACCGGCGGCTGCGGGCGATGCTCGCCGAGCTCGCCCCCGGCGTACCGGTGCTGGCCACCACCGCGACCGCCAACGCGCGGGTCACCGCCGACGTCGCCGAGCAACTGGGCACCGGCACGGGCGAGGCCCTCGTACTGCGCGGCCCGCTGGAGCGGGAGAGCCTGCGCCTGGGCGTGGTCCGGCTGCCGGACGCCGCGCACCGGCTGGGCTGGCTCGCCCAGCACCTCGAAGAACTGCAGGGCTCCGGGATCATCTACACCCTCACCGTCGCCGCCGCCGAGGAGGCCACCGCCTTCCTGCGCCAGCGCGGCTTCAACGTGGCCTCCTACACGGGGCGCACGGAGAACGCCGACCGGCTCCAGGCCGAGATCGACCTCCAGGAGAACCGGGTCAAGGCGCTGGTCGCGACCTCGGCCCTGGGCATGGGCTTCGACAAGCCCGACCTGGGCTTCGTGATCCACCTCGGTTCGCCGTCCTCGCCGATCGCCTACTACCAGCAGGTCGGCCGCGCGGGCCGCGGGGTCGAGCACGCCGACGTGCTGCTGCTGCCGGGCAAGGAGGACGAGGCGATCTGGCGCTACTTCGCCGACACCGCCTTCCCGCCCGAGGCCCAGGTACGCCAGACCCTGGCGGCCCTCGCCGACGCCGGACGGCCGGTGTCCGTGCCCGCCCTGGAGGCCGCGGTCGACCTGCGCCGCACCCGACTGGAGACCATGCTCAAGGTCCTCGACGTGGACGGGGCGGTCAAGCGGGTGAAGGGCGGCTGGTCCTCCACCGGCGAGCCGTGGGCCTACGACTCCGAGCGGTACGCCTGGGTCGCCCGCCAGCGGGCCGCCGAGCAGCAGGCCATGCGCGACTACGTGACGACGACCGGGTGCCGGATGGAGTTCCTGCGCCGGCAGCTCGACGACGAGGGCGCCGCCCCGTGCGGCCGCTGCGACAACTGCGCGGGCACCTGGGCCGATTCCACCGTTTCGGCCGAGATCCTGACGGGCGCGGCGAAGGAACTGGACCGCCCGGGGGTGGAGGTCGAGCCGCGCCGGATGTGGCCGACGGGGATGCCCGCACTGGGCATCAACCTCAAGGGCCGCATCCCGGTCAAGGAGCAGTGCTCCGCCGGGCGCGCCCTGGGGCGGCTCTCCGACATCGGCTGGGGCAACCGGCTGCGCCCGCTCCTCGCCGACAACGCACCCGACGGACCCGTCCCCGACGACGTCCTGCAGGCCGCGGTCGCCGTCCTCGCCGACTGGGCGCGTTCCCCGGGCGGCTGGGCGCCGAACGTGTCCGAAGCCACCGCCCGGCCGGTGGGAGTCGTCGCCGTACCCTCCCTGACCCGTCCTCAGCTGGTGGGCTCCCTCGCCCAGGGCATCGCGGCCATCGGCCGGCTCCCCTTCCTGGGCAGCCTGACGTACACCGGACCGGACGGCGCGCACGCGGCGCGCCGCAGCAACTCCGCCCAGCGCCTCAGGGCGCTCTCCGGCGCCTTCGCCGTCCCCGAGGACCTGGCGGCCGCCCTGGCGGCCGCTCCCGGGCCCGTCCTGCTCGTGGACGACTCCACCGAATCCGGGTGGACCCTCGCGGTCGCCGCCCGGCTGCTCCGGCAGGCGGGCGCCGAACAGGTCCTTCCGCTGGTCCTGGCCTCGGCCGCTTGATCCCTGCGCGACATCCTGGCGGGCTGCGGGCTGCGGGCTGCGGGCTGCGGGCTGTGGGGTCGTGGTGTCGGGTGCGTGGCCGGGCCGGGCCACGGGCGTGGTGTCGGGTGCGGTGCGGGATCAGGCCGCCGGTCCGGCCGTCTCGGCGACCGCCAAGGCGAAGGCCTGCGCCTGCGCGGAAGGCCGCAGGCGGGGGCGGACGAGGCCCAGCTCGGAGTCGGGCAGGCCCCGTACCGGGACGAAGGCCAGGGAGTCGCGGCTCGCGTGGTAGCCGGCCGTGGACCGGCACAGCAGCATCGCGCCCCGGTCTCCGGCGGCCAGGCTCAGTCCTTCCTGGAGCGTGTTGACGCCGGGCCCGGCCGGCACGGGGAGGCCGCCCGGGGTCCTGCGGGGGGCCTGGGCGTGCCGCCAGTAGTCGGGGGCGTCGCCGTCGATCCCGATGAGACGGCAGTCGGCGAGCTCCTCGGCGGATAGCGACTCCCGGGCGGCGAACGGATGCCGGACGGACACCGCGAGGGTCTGCGTATGCCGGGAGAAGACCGGCCCGAGGGCGAGGTCGTCCTCGGCGACCGGCAGCAGCACCGCCGCGCAGTCCACCTCCTGGCGGCGCAGCGGACCGAACGGGTCGGAGAGCGGGATCTCGACGATGCCGATCGCGCAGTCGGGATACCGGTCCCCGAACCAGGCGATCGCCCGGCTCAGGTGGTCGTCGACGGCGCCCTGGAAACCGATGCGCAGCACCCCGCCCGTTCCCCGCGCGGCGGTGCGGGCGTCTTCGACGGTGGCGCGCAGGGCGTCGTACGCGGGGCGCAGACCCGCGAGGAAGCTCTCCCCCAGCGGGGTCAGGCCCACCCGGCGGCTGGTGCGTTCGAGGAGGGGTGCGCCGATGCGGGTCTCCAACGACCGCAGGAGTTGACTGACCCGGCTCTGGGAGACGTACAGCCGCTCGCCCGCCCTGCCGAAGTGCAACTCCTCGGAGAGGACGAGGAACGCCTCCAGCTCGCGTATCTCCACACCGCTCATGCAGGTCCCTTCATGGCGTTCTCTTGCGCACCGCCGTCGACAGCGCACCGGTGCGGCGGATCGAGTAGTCCCGCTCATCGAAGGATGAGAGATCCGCCGTTGTTCCCCCGGAGCGGGGCGGGTTGGCTGGCCGCATGGCACAGACAGAGGAAACCGCGGACATCGGCGGGGTGCGCGAGCGACCGGCGGGCCGCGGCTGGCCGGGCGTCGTGGCCGTCGCGGGTGCGACCTTCACGGTGGTGACGTCGGAGTTGCTGCCCGTGGGGCTGCTGACTCCCATCGGGGACGCGCTGGAGGTGACCGACGGCACCGCCGGACTGACCCTGACCGTCACCGGCCTGGTGGGCGCGGTGTCGGCGCCGATCCTGACACCGCTGTTGGGGCGGTTCGACCGGCGAACGGTGCTGTGTTCGCTCATGGGCCTCCTGACGGCCGGCAACCTGCTCGCCGCGTGGACGCCGGACTACGCGGTGATGGTGGCGGCCCGGGTGCTGGTCGGTATCGGTATGGGCGGTGTCTGGGCGATCGCTGCGGGGCTGGCGGTGCGGCTGGTCCCGTCGAGGTCGGTCGGCTCCGCGACCTCCCTGATCTTCAGCGGGATCGCGGTGGCGTCGGTGCTCGGGGTCCCGGCCGGTGCGTACGTCGGTGAACTGGCCGGGTGGCGGGCTGCGTTCGCGGCGGCGGGCGTGCTGGGGCTGGTGGTGCTGGTCGGCCTGGCGGTCCTGCTGCCTCGACTGCCCGCCGAGGAAGAGGTACGGCTCGGTGGTGTGATGAGGCTGTGCGGCGACGCGCGGGTGCGGACGGGGCTGGCCGTGGTGGCCCTGCTGGTCACCGGTCACTTCGCCGCCTACACGTACGTGCGCCCCGTGCTGGAGGAGGTCTCCGGGGTGCGCGCCGGCACGATCGGGACACTGCTGCTGGTGTACGGAGTCGCTGGCGTGGCGGGCAACTTCGCGGCCGGTGCGGGCGCCGCCCGCTCCCCGCGTTCCACCTTGCTGGTGATCAGTGCGGTGCTGGCGTCCACGATCGCGTTGGTACCGGTGCTCGGCGGCTCCGTCCTGACCGCTGGTGTGCTCCTCGCGGTGTGGGGGCTGTCCTACGGAGGGGTGTCCGTCAGCACCCAGGCATGGCTGCTGGCTTCGGCGCCCGGGGCGCGCGAGGCAGCGTCCGCCCTGTTTGTCGGCGTCTTCAACGGGGCAATCGCGCTGGGTGCGTTGGCCGGCGGGCTGGCGGCGGACGGCGCCGGGGTCATGGCGGTGATGTGGTGGGGCGGCGGGCTCGCGGCGGCCGCCCTCGCGGTGACCGCGCTGGGCAAGTCCCCGTCGTCCGGGCGCCCCTGAGGTAGGGTCCGGCGCGAAGTCCGTCGTTCGTTTTCCGGTGGTCATGGGGTGGGCAGGCTTCGCGTGCGTGGCGGGCCGGGGGCCTGGGATCTGTGTTCATGGCTCCATGGAACCGGATGCCCCTGACATCGCGCCATCACCGCTCCCGACCTGTGGATATTGAAAGCTGGACGAGTTATCCACAGGGGTTTCCGGATGGGACCAGGCACGGGACCGTCGACGCATGACGACGAACCACGAATCAACCAGCCCGGCCGGCCGGCCCTCCCTCAGCCCGTCCGGGTCCCCGACCGAACCCCAGATCACCCTGCGCAGCCCGGCCGAACTGGCCGACGCGCTGCCCTACATGCTCGGCTTCCACCCGACCGACTCCCTCGTCATGGTCGCCGTACACGGCGAGGGAGGACGCTTCGGCGGCCGGCTCCGCGTCGGGATCCCGGCGGCGCCCGGCGAATGGGAGGAAACCGCCCGGCAGGTCGCCGAATGCCTGGTCCGCGGCAGCGAACGGCGCGGTGCCAAGCCCGACGGCATCGTGGTCTTCCTCTGCCGGGACCCGCAGGGCGGGGAGAGCGGCCAGCGGGTGATGACCAGGCTCCGGCCCCTCGCTCAGCGGCTGCGGACCGCCTGCGGGGAACTCGACGTCCCCGTACTGGAGGCCCTGTGCCTCTCCGGCGGCCGCTACTGGTCCTACACCTGTCACGACGCCGACTGCTGCCCGGCCGAAGGCAATCCGCTGGCCCCGCCCGGCACTTCCGTGATGGCAGCGGCCGCGACCTTCGCCGGGCTCCAGGTGCGGGGCTCCCTGCGGGAGATCGAGAACCGGCTCGCCCCCCTGCGCGGGCCGCTGGCCGCCGACCAGGAGGACGCCCTGGAGCGGGCGGCCATCGCCCTGGTGCCGAAGATCCTCGACGGCGCCACCCGTGAGGAGGTCGGTGCCGAGACCATCAGTCTGGCAAGGACCCTGCTGCGGCGCCTGGCCCTCGCCCCGCCCGCCGAAGGGGGAGCCGGGGCCGACGGCCGCGACGACGCCCTGCTCGGCCACGACGAGGCCGCCGCCGTGATCATCGGCCTCCAGGACCGCGAGATCCGCGACATCGCCGCCGAGTGGATGGAGGACGACGAGGCCGCTCCGGCCCTGCGGCTGTGGCGGGCTCTGGCACGGCGTTGCGTCGGGGCCTACGGAGAGCACGCGGCGGCCCCGCTCACCCTCGCGGGCTGGGTTTCCTGGTCCAGCGGGGACGAGCCGACGGCTCGGATCGCCCTCGGAATGGCTCTGCGGGCAGACTCCGAGTACCGCTTCGCCCAGCTGCTCCACCACGCCTGCAACGAGGGCATCGACCCGGAAGGGCTGCGGGAGTGCCTGAGGGAGGAACGCAGGCGCCGCGAACCCCGCCGGAAGCGGGCCGCCGCCACCACACGCCCGCCAGGGCGTCGGAGCGGCCGACGGCGCCCGGAATCCCGCGGCCCGGGGTCCGGCGGACCAGACGCTCGCCGGCCTGGGTCCGCTGGTCCTGCATCCCAGGGAACCGCTGGTCCCGCGTTCTCACCCGACGACGCCCACGACGGCCACAGCATCGAATCCCGCACCTCCGAAGCCCGTCGCTCCGAAGCCCACGGCACCGAGTCCTACCGCCCCGAGTCCCGCCGCCCCGAGGGGAGCGGGCAGTGAGCGCCCGCCGGGACCCGTGCCGAGGCAGCACCGTACAGCGGCTCCGGGACGTGGCGGGTGCGGCGTTCCGCCCATGCCGTCCCGCCCTGCGGGGGCAGTCACCACCGGGGCCCGTGACCCGGGCGGGGGCCGGGGCGTTCCCCTGGAGGGCGGTGGGGGCCCGGCCGAGCTGCCGCCCAGCCGAACCGGCCGGAGCGCAGACAAGGCGGCACATGGCTCCCCCCGTACCCGAAACCGATCCCTCCGGACCCCCGCCCGCACCACCGGCCCACCCCCCGGGAACCCCCGCGGGCCGGCCCTACGGCAGACGCCCCGACCCCGCCCCGGGCCGCGCCGGGAGCCCGCCCGACGGTGCCGCCCCGGTAGCGGGTCCTGCGGAACGTGGGACGGTCGCGGCAGGGCCCTCCGTTCCGTGGCCCGTCGGCAACACAGCGGCCCCGGCCCCGGGCCGCGCCGGGAGCCCGCCCGCCGGTGCCGCCTCGCCGTCCGGCCCTGCGGAACGTCAGGCAGGAGCCGCCGCCGGGGGAGGAGGCGAAGTCCCGGGCACCGCCGGGACCCGGGGTACAGCGGGGAGTAGCGGCGGGCACTCCGGCACCGTGGAGGCGCCGGGAGCCGGTCCGGCGCGGCCCGGCACGGCGGGACCCGGGGTGCCGGCCGCGCGCAGGGCCGACCTGCCACCCGTGCACGGAGCCGTCATCTGCGTCTCCGCACCCTGCCTGGCCATTTCCCCCGAGCACGGCCAGCTCACCGGGCGGGGGATCGACGGGATCTACCGAGCCGGGCGCCGCCTGCTGTCCCGGTGCGTGCTCCGCGTCGCGGGCCGGGACCCGGTCGCCGTCCAGGGGCGCAGCCTCGGCGCCGACCGGGCTGCCTTCACCGCCACCGTCCGCACCGGCGTCGAGCCGGGCCCCGATCCCGACGTCGGCGTCGAACGCGTCCGGCACGCCGACGGAACCGAGCGGATCACCCTGCGCAGCTTCGCCGCCCGCCCGATGCGCCTCGCCGTCGAGGTCTCCCTCGGCACCGACCTGGCAGAACTGGCCGCGGTAGCCGCGGGCAGACCGGGGCCCGAACTGCCCGCCGCCGTCCACGCCGCCGGGCTCCGCTGGAGCAGCGGCGAGGCCCGGGCCGTCACCACCGCCGACCCGGCTCCCGACGACGCCCTCGCCTCGGCCGGACTGCTGCGCTGGCAACTCGAACTGGCGCCCGGCGAGTCCCGCGCAATCGAACTGCGGACCACGCGCGACCGCACCGGCCGGGCCCCCGCCGGACAGGTCGCGAACCCCCTCTCCGCAGCCCGCGCCGAGGGCGACGACCCGAGGGCCGACACCTGGTTCCGGACCAGCCTTGACGACCTGGGCGCACTGCTCCTGCGGGACCCCGTGACACCCGGCGACGCCTTCGCCGCGGCAGGAGTGCCGTGGCGGCTCGGACTGGCCCCGGCGGAGTCGCTGTGGGCCGCGCGGATGGCGCTGCCGCTCGGTACCGGGCTGGCCGCCGCCACCCTGCGCACGCTGGCCCGGAGCCAGACCGCCGGGCGGGGCCCCGATGCGGGGAAGATCCCCGGTCCGCTGCGCGCGGCCGGACCGCAGCTGCCGCCGGGATGCACCGGCACGGAAGCCACCCTCGGCTTCCCGGTCCTGCTCGCCGAGGCGCGGCGGTGGGGGCTCCCCGAGGAGGAGGCGGCCCGGCTGCTCCCGCATGCGGAACGATGCCTGGACTGGCTGCGCGGGGCCCTCGGTGAGGACGGCTTCCTGGCCGATCCCGACCCGGGGCCACGGCGCCTCGAAACCCAGGCCCACGCCCACCGGGCCGCGCTGCTCGGCGCCGACCTGCTGGACGGGTGCGGGCGGCCCGGAGCGGGGGAGTGGCGGGAATGGGCGGCCGAGCTGAGGAAGAGGTTCCGGGCCGGCTTCTGGATCGACGGACCGGACGGGGGCCGCCCCGCCGCGGCCCTGCACCCCGACGGGCGGCCGCTGCCCCGGCTGACGGGGGCCGCCGCGCACCTGCTGGACACCGGGTTGCTGGGCGGCGGCCGGCTCGCGCCCGGCCTGCTGGACCCGGTCCGTACCGAACAGCTGGCCCGGCTCCTCGGTGCCCCCGCGATGGACTCCGGGTGGGGGCTGCGGAGCATGGCCGCCCGCGAGCCGGGCCACAACCCGTTCGGCCACCGGTCGGGTGCCGTCAGGGCTCACGAGAGCGCGGTCGCGGTCGCCGGCCTCGTCCACGCGGGCTTCGAGAAGGAGGCCGCCGGTCTGCTCCGCGGCCTGCTGGACGCGGCGGAGACGTTCGGGTACCGGCTGCCGGAGATGTACGCCGCCGAGCAGCGCACCGCCGGCAGCGCCCCGCTCCCGCATCCGGCCGCCTGCCGGCCCGCGGCCGTGGCGGCGGCCGCCGGGATCCACGCGCTGACGGCCCTGGCCGGGATCCGGCCGGACGCCCCGGAGGCGACGGTCGCGGTGGCACCCTCGGCCGGCGCCCCGCTCGGCGCCCTGCGCCTCTCGGGCCTGCGCGTGGCCGGGGAGCCGTTCACCGTCCGGATCAGCCGGCTCGGCGTCGGCATGGTGGAGGAGGCCGCCGATGCGCTCCAACTCGGAGGCTGAGCCGTTCCGCCGAAGTCCTGCCCGGTCAGCGGGTTCCGGTGCTCCTGCGGCGAAGTTCCGGACGTCGCCTCGTCAGACCCCTTCACCGCGTCGACCCAGCGGGTTGGATCGGGACCGGCGGGGGTGGGGCGCCGACCGGGAAGTCCGGGTGGCGGGCGCCGTGGCGAGGCCGGTCCCGAGCGCCGGCCGGCGCCGTGTGATCGGGAAGATCCGCGCTGGGTTCCAGATCACGGTCTCCGGGATCACCAAAGCTCTGTTTATCGTCAGGCAGACGACTATGATCGCGGCATGTCGCCCTACGACCCGTCGGCCTTTCCGCCCTTCGCCGTCACCGTCGACCTGGTCGTGCTCACCGTACGGCGCCACGCGCTCTGCGCGCTCGTGGTGCGACGGGGTGAGCAGCCGTTCCAGGGGCGCTGGGCCCTGCCCGGCGGCTTCGTCCGCGAGGACGAGGACCTGGCGGGCGCCGCGGCCCGCGAGCTCTCCGAGGAGACGGGCCTGTGTGCCCACGACCCGGCGGCCCCGGAGGTGGGCAACGGGGCGCACCTCGAACAGCTCGCCACCTACGGAGACCCCCAGCGCGACCCGCGCATGCGGGTGGTCAGCGTGGCGCACCTGGTGCTGGCCCCCGACCTGCCCGCCCCGCGTGCGGGCGGTGATGCCAACAGCGCCCGCTGGGCACCGGTCGGGGAACTCCTCGAGGCGCCCGACCAGGCTTCCGCCGGACTCGCCTTCGACCACGCGACGATCCTCGCCGACGGGGTGGAACGGGCCCGGTCGAAGATCGAATACTCCTCCCTGGCGACGGCCTTCTGCCCGCCCGAGTTCACCGTCGGCGAGCTGCGCCGGGTGTACGAGGCGGTGTGGGGCGTGGCTCTCGACCCGCGGAACTTCCACCGCAAGGTCACCGGGACCCCCGGGTTCCTGGTGCCCGCCGGGGGAACCACGACCCGTCAGGGCGGCAGGCCCGCCCAGCTGTTCCGGGCCGGTGGAGCGACCCTGCTCAACCCGCCCATGCTGCGTCCCGAAGTCTGAGCATCCGGCTGCGACATCGGCGCCACGGCGGACCGGTTGCGTAGAAAATCGGACATATCGCGGTATCTTGCTTGTGGTACTCACACTGCCGCAGAGCGGTCTCACACCCCGCGAGAGAAGCGATGCTCCAGGCCATCGGACTCACCAGCACACCCCGTCGACAACTCCCGCCCATCGTGGACGGCCTCACCTTCGAGGCCCGCCCGGGGTGCGTGACCGCGCTCCTCGGCGATCCGGGCTCGGGCAAGACCACCGCGCTGCGGCTCATGCTCGAACTCGAACCGGGTCGCGGAGTCACGTACTTCCGGGGCCGCCCGCTCCACCGGATCCCGCATCCCGGCCGTGAGGTCGGCGTGCTCCTCGGCGACGTCCCCGGCCACCCCGCGCGGACCGTCCGCAACCAGCTGCGCATGCTGTGCGCCGCCGCCGGTGTGGCGGCCTCCCGGGCCGACACGATGATGGAGGTCGTCGGCATCGCCGGCTTGCGCGACGAGCGGCTCGGCTCGCTCTCCCTCGGCATGGAACGCCGGGTGGGGCTGGCCGCCGCCCTGCTCGCCGACCCCTGCACCCTCCTCCTCGACGAGCCCGGCAACGGACTCTCCGCGAAGGAACGCGGCTGGCTGCACGGGATGCTGCGCGGCCACGCCTCCCTCGGCGGCGCGGTGCTGTTCACCACTGGCGACGCCAAGGAAGCCGCCGTCAACGCCGACCGGGTCGTCTCGATCGCGTCGGGCCGGCTCGTCGCCGACCAGGACGCCACCGACTTCGCCCGCACCCGCCTGCGGCCGCGCGTCGCCGTGCGCACCCCGCACGCGGCAAGACTGGCCGACGTGCTGACCCGCGAAGCCAGAGCGGCCCAGCGTGCGGTGGAGATCGTCGCGGAGAGCGGCAGCCGCCTCTCGGTGTACGGCAGCAACTGCGCGGAGATCGGCGAGGCGGCCTACCGTCACGGCGTACTGGTCCACCAGCTCGCCGACGAGACCGGGCAGACCGGCGACGCCCGCGACGGCGGAGACCACGGTGATGCCGGAACGCCGGTTCCGCCCGTCCCGCAGGCCCGCACCCGACCCGCCATCCAGGCCCGCTCCGAACTCCACTCCGAACTACGCTCCGAGGTCCGGCTCGAAGTCGGCGTCCAGGCCACCCGCACCGGCACCGGCTTCCAGAGCGCCGCCGGCGTCCGCCCCGACACCGCCGCTGATGTCGGCACCGGCCCCCGACCCCACCCCGGCCCCCACCCCCGCCTTGACCCGCACTCCGAGGCCCGTACGGAGGGGACGGGCGACACCCCGTCCGGCCCCGGCGCGGTACCCGAGGGGTGGGGGGCGCCGGCTCCGGGCCCGCAGGACCGGGACTCGGAAGCCGTGAACCCCGAGTGCTGGGGCCTGGAAGGCAGGAGTCGGGAGGCCGGGGACGCAGGAAGCGCGGCACCGCGTCGCCAGGCGAGTGCCGGGCGGCCCGTCTCCACGGTGCGCCGCGTCGGCGGACCGCTGCGGCCGCTGCGCTACGAGCTGCGCCGGGTCTTCGGCACCGCGACCCCCGTCCTGACGGCCGCCGCCGTCCTCGCCGCCTCCGTACTCATCTCCCTCGTACTGGCGCGGGCGGGCCACACCCCGCAGGGCCGACTGCTCGCGGCCTGGCCCGAGCTGCTCCCGCTGCCCCCCGCCGCGGTCGGCGCGGGACTGCTCGGCGCCCTGGCGTTCGGCGAGGAGTACCGCTTCCCGGCGCTCGCCGCGGACCGCGGCACCGTGCCGCGCCGGATGGGCCTGCTCACCGCCAAACTCGGGGTGTGCGGCGCCCTCGCGCTGCTGCTCGGCGCCCTCGCCGTCGCCGCCGACGCGGCGGCCCTGCGGCTCGTCTTCGGGGCCGCCCCCCTGCACTCGCCCGCGGAATGGATCGCCCCGGCCGCGAGTTGGGCGGGCCTGCTCGTCGGCTGCGCCTGGGCCGGGGTGCTCGCCTCCGGCGTGTTCCGGTCCGCCACGGCGGGCCTCGCCGCCGTGTTCGCCGTACCCGTGATGGTCGTACCGCTCCTGCGCAAGGCCCTGGACGGGCCGTCCGCGTACCCGATGAACGGAATCGGCTCCCGGCTGCGGAGCCTGTCCTGGGCGCAGTGGCCCCCGGAGACCGACCGGCTCGTGCTGGGAGCCCTTCGGGTGATGGCCCAACCCGTCGGCACCGCACTGCTGTTGTCGCTGATGGTCCTGTTGTGCGCCTATGGGTTCACAGGACTGCGCTCCCGCGTCCGTTGGTGATCGTTCCGGTGCGGGAGAAGACTCCCGGGGGACCGCGGAAGACCGGATCACGCGAAATCACGTGAAGCGGACCGCAACTCCCCGCAAAAGGCCCGGTTCTTTCCGATAAGTCGTCAATTGCGTAGGTGGCACCGATCACCCTTTCGTGTGCTTTTCACCAAAGACCTCAAGGGTGATGGAGGCACGGCCGACAAAGGATTCGTGAGTACCCTTGCGCACACCATGATGACCGCCGCCCGCCATGCCGACACCGGCCTCGCCGGCCCGGGCGAACTCGACCGCTACCCCTACCCGGAGGCCTCCGGGTCAGACCGGGTCGGACCTCCCCACTGGGACGGCGCCGACGTCGAGTTGAGCCGTGTCGGCCGCCGGGCCGCGGGCAGCCGCGGCCGCGGACTGCACGGCCAACTCGTCCAGCAGCTCGGCCAGATGATCGTTTCCGGTGACCTCGGTGCGGACCGCCCGCTGGTACCCGAGGAGATCGGCCAGCGTTTCGAGGTCTCCCGCACCGTCGTCCGCGAATCCCTGCGGGTCCTGGAGGCCAAGGGCCTCGTCAGCGCCCGTCCGAACGTGGGCACCCGGGTCCGTCCCGTCGCCGACTGGAACCTGCTCGACCCGGACATCATCGAGTGGCGCGCCTTCGGCCCCCAGCGCGACGACCAGCGCCGCGAGCTCGGCGAGCTCCGCCTGACCATCGAACCGCTCGCCGCCCGCCTCGCCGCGGGTCACGGGCGTCCCGACGTCCAGCAGCGCCTCGCCGACATGGTCGAGATCATGGGCCACGCCCTCGGGCAGGGGGACGTGATCACCTTCGGGCGCGCCGACAACGAGTTCCACGCCCTGCTGATCCAGGTCGCCGGCAACCGCATGCTGGAACACCTCTCCGGCATCGTCTCCGCCGCCCTCCAGGTCTCCGGCAGCCCCGTCACCGCCTGCGACCGTCCGAGCGAGACCTGCGTGGCGCACCACGCACGGATGGTCGAGGCCCTCGCGGCCGGTGACGCCATGGGAGCGGAGAACTCCATGCGTCAGCTCCTGACGGTGCATCCGGAGGTCGAGCGCGTGGTCCCCGCCCCGCGCGAGCACTGACGCGCCGACGCGCGGGGGCGCGGGGGTGCAGCACCTGTCGCCGGGCCCGGTTCGGGTCCGGCGACACCGGCGTCCGGGGTCGTTCGAAGCCCCCGGACGGGCCTGTGTGACCGTACGAACGGCGTCGGCGGGAACCCGGTGTGACCCTGGCCACGAAGATTGGGCGTAACGCTCCGCGACGTCACGCGATGACGTAAGAGGTGATGGCCGACGGAGGGAAGACAGCAGCCCTTGGGGTGCTGTGCAGCTCCCGGCCCCTGCCCGCGCCCCCGGCCCATCCCCAGTCGGTGGTCGTCGGCTCCGGTCCAGCACCAGACCGGGGTCGGAAGCCGTTCCCATCGTTCCGAGAGGTTGTTCGTGTCGGCCAGCACATCCCGTACGCTCCCGCCGGAGATCGCCGATTCCGAGTCTGTGATGGCGCTCATCGAGCGGGGCAAGGCCGAGGGGCAGATCGCCGGCGATGACGTGCGTCGGGCCTTCGAGGCTGACCAGATTCCCGCGACCCAGTGGAAGAATGTTCTGCGCAGCCTCAACCAGATCCTCGAGGAAGAGGGTGTGACGCTGATGGTCAGTGCCGCGGAGTCGCCCAAGCGCACCACCCGCAAGAGCGTGCCGGCGAAGAGCCCCGCGAAGCGGACGGCGACCAAGACCGTCGCGGCGAAGACGACGGCCGCCGCCGGGACCGCGGCCGACGACGCCGCTCCGGCCGGGGCCGGGGCGACGGACAACGCCGCCGACGCCCTCGCGGCGGAGCCCGGAACCGAGCCCGCCGTGAAGAAGGCGGCGGCGAAGAAGACGGCGGCCAAGAAGGCCGCACCCGCGAAGAAGACCGCCGCCAAGAAGACGGCGGCGAAGAAGACCGCGGCCAAGAAGGACTCCGACGAGGGCGAAGGGGACACCTCGGAGGAGGGGCCCGACGCCGTGAAGGCCGAGGCCGACGAAGAGGAGGAGGGCGGCGAGAACAAGGGCTTCGTCATCTCCGACGACGAGGACGACGCCCCCGCCCAGCAGGTCGTCGTCGCCGGCGCCACCGCCGACCCGGTCAAGGACTACCTCAAGCAGATCGGCAAGGTCCCCCTCCTCAACGCGGAGCAGGAGGTCGAGCTCGCCAAGCGCATCGAGGCGGGCCTGTTCGCCGAGGACAAGCTCGCGAACTCCGACAAGCTGGCGCCCAAGCTCAAGCGCGAGCTGGAGATCATCGCCGAGGACGGCCGCCGTGCCAAGAACCACCTGCTGGAGGCCAACCTCCGCCTCGTGGTCTCCCTCGCCAAGCGCTACACCGGCCGCGGCATGCTCTTCCTGGACCTGATCCAGGAGGGCAACCTGGGTCTGATCCGCGCGGTCGAGAAGTTCGACTACACCAAGGGCTACAAGTTCTCCACCTACGCCACGTGGTGGATCCGCCAGGCGATCACCCGCGCCATGGCCGACCAGGCCCGCACCATCCGGATCCCGGTGCACATGGTCGAAGTGATCAACAAGCTCGCCCGTGTGCAGCGCCAGATGCTCCAGGACCTGGGTCGCGAGCCCACCCCGGAGGAGCTGGCCAAGGAACTCGACATGACCCCGGAGAAGGTCATCGAGGTCCAGAAGTACGGCCGCGAGCCGATCTCCCTGCACACGCCGCTCGGCGAGGACGGCGACAGCGAGTTCGGTGACCTCATCGAGGACTCCGAGGCGGTCGTACCGGCCGACGCCGTGAGCTTCACGCTCCTGCAGGAGCAGCTCCACTCGGTCCTGGACACGCTCAGCGAGCGCGAGGCCGGCGTGGTCTCGATGCGCTTCGGCCTCACCGACGGCCAGCCGAAGACCCTCGACGAGATCGGCAAGGTCTACGGGGTGACCCGCGAGCGCATCCGGCAGATCGAGTCCAAGACCATGTCGAAGCTGCGCCACCCCTCCCGCTCCCAGGTGCTGCGCGACTACCTGGACTGACCGGACCGGACCGCAGGGGCGTACGCCGGTGGCCGCGCGGGTGCGCACGGCCACCGGGCAACCCACTCTGGGTGGAGTCATACACACTCAGAGTCAGGAGGCCTCATGCGTCGTCCCTTTGCCCGCGCCCTGGCGGGCGCGCTGACGCTGGTGGCGGGAGCGGCCGCCGCACCGCTCACCCAGGCGCCCCGGGCGGTCGCGGACAGCGTGGTCATAGGTGGGAAGCCCGTGACCTCGGGCGACAACCCCTGGGTGGTGGCCCTCGCCAGCCGTGACCGGTTCGGGGGTACCCGCGACGGACAGTTCTGCGGGGGCGTCGTCGTCGCACCGACCACGGTGGTGACGGCGGCCCACTGCCTCGGGAGCCAGGTGCTGGGCGGTCCCGTCGAATCGGTCGCCGACTTCCGGGTCATCACGGGGCGTACGGAGCTGCGCACCGCCGACGGCCGGGAGGTCGCGGTGAGCGCGGCCCGGGTGAACCCGGACTACGACGCGGCGAGCAACGCCGGGGACCTCGCCGTACTGGAGCTGGCCGAGGCCCTTCCCGCCGACCACGTGCTCCCCATGGCCGGGGCGGGTGACCCCGCCTACGCCGCCGGTACCGAGGCGACCGTCTACGGCTGGGGGGACACGAGCGGCTTCGGTGACTACGCGTACGGGCTCCGGGCGGCCACGGTCACGGTGCTGGACGACGAGACCTGCCGACGGGCGTACCCCGGGGACCGGGACGGACAGTACCGGGCCGACTCCATGGTGTGCGCGGGCGCTTCCGGCGGGGGCAAGGACGCCTGTCAGGGAGACAGCGGCGGGCCGCTGGTGGCCCAGGGGCGGCTCATCGGGCTGGTGTCCTGGGGGCGCGGCTGCGGTCGCGCGGACAGCCCGGGCGTCTACACCCGGATCGCCCCTCTGGCCGCGTTCGTGAGCGGCCCCGAGAGCGGCGCGCGGCGGCGCGGGGTGTAAGGACACCCCGGGAGGGGCGGGAGGGCCCTCAGGCACCCCTCACGGCCTTACGCGGGGTGACGTGGGCCGAGCGGCGCGCCCGGAGGGCGGGAGGAAGTGTCTGGGCATGAGGAAGTGTCCGGGCATGAGGACGGGCGGCATCCCTGGGTCTCAGAGATGCCGCCCGTCGACCGGCCTGGCCGGTCCTTGCTCGTCGGATGCGAGGTGCAGGCCTGTGTCAGCGGTCCTCGGTATCGGCGGCAGCGGCCGCCGGAGCGGACGTGAGCCGCTCGGTCTCATCCTGTATTTCCGCGGCGATCTTCTTGAGTTCCGGCTCGAACTTACGCCCGTGGTGGGCGCAGAAGAGCAGTTCACCACCGCTCAGGAGGACGACGCGCAGATATGCCTGGGCGCCGCAGCGGTCGCATCGGTCAGCGGCCGTCAGCGGGGTCGCGGGTGTCAGAACAGTAGTCACGTCGCCTCTTCTCTAGCTCGACGAGCTGTCGTACCAGGGTCAACATCCAACCAGGCCGAAAACGTTCCCGCTCGCGGCTTTTCCTCGAAACTTCCTTCCGAAGCTGGCCGGCTGTTGCCGGTTGGCGGCGAAGGAGCCGTATTGCGTTGCTTTACGGTTTCGCGTTGTCAGTCGTTCGCTTGTAGCAGTTCCGTCCTCGCCGGCGTGAGTGCCGGTTGTGCATGAGGACGTGCCCGAACCCTAAATGGTTCATGCGCGGAAGGGAACGTGATGTTTGCTTCACCCTCCCGGGGGATCGAACAGCCGTGCGGATCTGGACTAGGCTGAGGAACCCACGAGGGTGGCGTTGCATCGGCTCTACCAGGCCTCGGTACCCTCTGACCGGCACCCGAGCCACCCCTGCGCCCGACCGGGCCAGAAAAGAAATTCAGCGAGGAGCGAACTGCGTGACCGCCGACACGTCCGTGCCTTCCAGCGCGCTGCTGTCCGGAGCAGACCGGGACGGTTCCAACTACACCGCGCGGCACCTGCTCGTCCTCGAAGGCCTCGAGGCCGTTCGCAAGCGCCCCGGGATGTATATCGGCTCCACCGACAGTCGAGGCCTGATGCACTGCCTCTGGGAGATCATCGACAATTCCGTCGATGAGGCCCTGGGCGGGTACTGCGACCACATCGAGGTGATCCTCCACGAGGACGGCTCGGTCGAGGTCCGGGACAACGGCCGCGGCATCCCCGTCGACGTGGAGCCCAAGACCGGCCTCTCCGGGGTCGAGGTCGTCATGACCAAGCTGCACGCCGGAGGCAAGTTCGGCGGTGGCTCGTACGCGGCCTCCGGCGGCCTGCACGGCGTCGGCGCCTCCGTCGTCAACGCCCTGTCGGCCCGCCTCGACGTCGAGGTCGACCGGGGCAGCTCGACGCACGCGATCAGCTTCCGCCGCGGCGTCCCGGGCATGTTCACCGAGCAGGGCCCCGACAGCCCCTTCGACCCCGCCAACGGCCTGCGCAAGGCCAAGCGGATCGCCAAGGGCAAGACCGGGACCCGGGTCCGCTACTGGGCCGACCGCCAGATCTTCCTCAAGGACGCCCGGCTCAACCTGGAGACGCTCTACCAGCGCGCCCGCCAGACCGCCTTCCTCGTGCCCGGCCTGACCCTCGTCGTCCGCGACGAGCGCGCCATCGACGGCGCCGGCAAGACGGAGGAGACCTTCCGCTTCGACGGGGGGATCAGCGAGTTCTGCGAGTACCTGTCCCAGGACAAGGGCGTGTGCGACGTCCTGCGCCTGACCGGCACGGGCACCTTCAAGGAAACCGTCCCGGTCCTGGACGACCGCGGCCACATGACCCCCACCGAGGTCACTCGTGAGCTGGGCGTGGACATCGCGCTGCGCTGGGGCACGGGGTACGAGACCAACGTCAAGTCCTTCGTCAACATCATCGCCACCCCCAAGGGCGGCACCCACGTGTCCGGCTTCGAGCGCTCGGTCGCCAAGACCGTGAACGAGGTCCTGCGCTCGGCGAAGCTGCTGCGCGTAGCCGAGGACGACGTGGTCAAGGACGACGCGATGGAGGGCATGACGGCCGTCGTCACCGTCCGCCTCGCCGAGCCGCAGTTCGAGGGCCAGACCAAGGAGGTGCTCGGCACCTCGGCGGCCACCCGGATCGTCGCCGCCGTCGTCGCCAAGGAGCTCAAGGCCTTCCTGACCTCGACCAAGCGCGACGACAAGCAGCAGGCCCGCGCCGTGATGGAGAAGATCGTCGCGGCCGCCCGGACCCGGATCGCGGCCCGCCAGCACAAGGAGGCGCAGCGCCGCAAGACCGCGCTGGAGTCCTCCTCGCTGCCGGCCAAGCTGGCCGACTGCCGCAGCGACGACGTGGACCGCAGCGAGCTCTTCATCGTCGAGGGGGACTCGGCCCTCGGCACGGCCAAGCTCGCCCGGAACTCCGAGTTCCAGGCGCTGCTGCCGATCCGCGGCAAGATCCTCAACGTCCAGAAGTCGTCGGTCTCGGACATGCTCAAGAACACCGAGTGCGGGGCGATCATCCAGGTCATAGGAGCCGGGTCGGGCCGCACCTTCGACCTGGACGCGGCCCGCTACGGCAAGATCGTCCTGCTCGTCGACGCCGATGTGGACGGCGCGCACATCCGCTGCCTGCTGCTCACGCTCTTCCAGCGGTACATGCGGCCGATGGTCGAGGCGGGCCGGGTCTTCGCCGCCGTGCCGCCCCTGCACCGGATCGAGCTCGTCCAGCCGAAGAAGGGCCAGGACAAGTACGTCTACACGTATTCGGACAACGAGCTGCGCCAGACCCTCCTGGAGTACCAGCGCAAGAACATCCGGTACAAGGACGCCATCCAGCGCTACAAGGGCCTCGGTGAGATGGACGCCGACCAGCTCGCGGAGACCACCATGGATCCCCGGTTCCGCACGCTGCGCCGGATCAACATCGGCGACCTCGACTCGGCCGAGCAGGTCTTCGACCTGCTCATGGGCAACGAGGTCGCCCCGCGCAAGGAGTTCATCACCAGCTCGGCGGCGACCCTGGACCGCTCGCGCATCGACGCCTGACACGCGGACACCCTCCGGCTCCACGGCACACCGGTGCTCTTCACTCCATCACCTGAAGGAGTGAAGAGCACCGGGACACCAGTCCGGAAACCGTTCATTCCGCACATCCTTGTGGGCACGCGGCCAATGCGGCAGCGGACAAGGAGAGTTCGGTGGACAAGCACGATGGTCGCGATGCCGGAACGATCCGGCTGGACGACCCCTGGTACGACGCGCTGGCCGTGGGCTGGGGCGAGGTTGAGGAAACGGTCCCGCCGCGCCAGGCCCCGACGGGCGGTCCCGCGCCCGGTGCATCCGACATCTACCTGGAAGTGCAGCGCAGCGCCGCCTTCCAGGAGGTCCGCAGCCGCTACCGAAGGTTCGTCGTCCCCGCGACCGCCGCCTTCTTCCTCTGGTACGTCGCCTACGTGATCGCGGCCACGGCGGCGCCCGGGCTGATGGCCCGGCCCGTGGCGGGCGCCGTCAACGTGGCCCTGCTGGCGGGGCTCGGCCAGTTCCTCAGCACCTTCCTGCTGACCTGGGCCTACGCCCGGCACGCGCGGCTGCGGCGGGACCGGGCCGCGCTCGACCTGCGCTGGACGGTGTTCGAGCAGGAGCGCGACCAGGAGCGGATCCGGGCCCGGGGGGAGGGCCGGTGACCACCGAACACCAGACGCTGGCGCTGATCCTGTTCAGCGCGTTCATCGCCGTCACCCTCGGCATCACCACCTGGGTCAGCCGCAACCGGCACGGCTCGGCCGAGGAGTTCTACGCCGGAGGGCGGCTGTTCTCCCCACTGGAGAACGGTTTCGCCATCGCCGGCGACTACATGTCCGCCGCGTCCTTCCTGGGGATCTCCGGGCTGATCGCCCTCTTCGGCTACGACGGCCTGCTGTACTCGGTCGGCTTCCTCGTCGCCTGGCTGGTGGTCCTCTTCCTGGTCGCCGAACTGGTCCGCAACTGCGGGCGCTTCACGCTCGCCGACGTGGTCGCGGCCAGGATGGCCGAGCGGCCCGTGCGGATCGCCGCCGGGACCTCCTCGGTCGTGGTCTCGGTGCTCTACCTGGTCGCCCAGATGGTCGGCGCGGGCAGCCTCGTGGGCCTGCTGCTCGCGGACTCCGGCCCCGGGGCCAGGACCCTGACCGTGGTCGGGGTCGGCGCGCTGATGGTGGTCTACGTGACCTTCGGCGGCATGAGGGCCACCACCTGGATCCAGATCGTGAAGGCCGTGCTGCTGATGGGCGGGGCGGTGACCCTGACCGTCCTCGTGCTGCTGCGCTTCCACGGGAACTTCGACCAGCTGCTCACGACCGCCGCCGACCGCAGCGGGCACGGCAGCCGCTTCCTGGCCCCCGGGCTCAAGTACGGGGGCGACTGGACCTCCCGCTTCGACTTCATGAGCCTGGGCCTCGCCCTGGTCCTGGGGACGGCGGGGCTGCCGCACATCCTGTCGCGCTTCTACACCGTCCCCACCGCGCGGGCGGCCCGCCGGTCGGTGGTGTGGGCGATCGGCCTGATCGGCGGCTTCTACCTGATGACCATCGTGCTCGGCTTCGGTGCGGCCGCGCTGGTGGGGCCGGACGAGGTGCGGGCCTCGAACGCCTCGGGGAACACGGCCGTCCCGCTGCTGGCCGCCTTCCTCGGCGGGGGCGCCGGGTCCACCGGGGGCGCGGTGCTGTTCGCCTTCGTGGCGGCCATCGCCTTCGCCACCATCCTCGCCGTGGTCGCCGGGATCACCCTGGCCTCGTCGGCTTCCGTCGCGCACGACCTCTACGCCTCCCTCAAGCGCCGGCACGCCCGGCAGCGCAGCGAGGTGACGGTGGCGCGGCTGGCGGCCGTGGGGATCGGTGCGGTGGCGATCGGCCTCGGGCTCCTCGCCCAGGACCTGAACGTGGCGTTCCTGGTGGGGCTGGCCTTCGCGGTGGCCGCCTCGGCGAACCTGCCCGTGCTGCTGTACTCGCTCTTCTGGCGCGGGTTCACCACGCGGGGGGCCGTCTGGTCGGTGTACGGGGGGCTGGTCCCGGCGGTCCTGCTGGTGGCGCTGTCGCCGGTGGTCTCCGGGAGTCCCGAATCCCTCTTCCCCGGCGTCGACTTCCAGTACTTCCCGCTGCAGAATCCGGGGCTCGTCTCGATTCCGCTGGGCTTCCTGGCGGGCTGGCTGGGCACGGTCACCTCCGGTGAGGAGCCGGACGAGCGCAAGCACGCCCAGACCGAGGTCCGCTCGCTGACGGGTGCCGGGGCGGTATGAGCCCGCTCAGGCCCCGCCGGGCGGCAGCCAGGCGTAGCGGTGCTCCGGGCGGCCGGTCTCGCCGTAGCGCAGGGCGAGGGTGACGCGGCCGGCGCGGTCCAGCAGCTTCAGGTAGCGCTGGGCGGTCTGCCGGCTGATGCCCGCGCGGTCGGCGACCTGCTGCGTCGAGAGGGGGCCCTCGGCGGCGCGCAGGACCTGGCGGACCAGTTCCGCGGTGGTGGGGGAGTGGCCCTTGGGCAGTTCGTTCGGGGTGCCGGCCGCAGCGAGCGCGCCGAAGATCCGGTCGACCTCGGCCTGTTCGGCCTCGCCGCCGGCGGCGAGGGAGCGGTGGAGGGTGGCGTAGGCCTCGAGCTTGCCGCGCAGGCCGGCGAAGGTGAAGGGCTTGACCAGGTACTGGAGGGCGCCGAGGCGCATGGCCGCCTGCACGGTGGCCAGGTCGCGGGCGGCCGTGACCATGATCACGTCGGTGTGGTGGCCGAGCTGGCGCAGACGGCGGACCAGGTCGAGGCCGTTCCCGTCGGGGAGGTAGTGGTCCAGGAGGACCAGGTCCACCCGGTGGGCGGCGAGGAACTCCAGTGCCTCGGACGCCGAATGGACCTGGCCGGCGACCCGGAACCCGGGAACCTTCGCCACGTACGCCGCGTTGATCAGGGCAACACGCACGTCGTCGTCGACGACCAATACGTGCATCGGGGTCTCGTTCACCGCAGGGCCTCCGGGAGTACGACGGAGAACTCCGCCCCTCCGTCCGCTGCTTCCCCGGCCCGGGCGCTGCCGCCCTGCCGTTCCGCGAGGCGGCGTACGAGGGCGAGGCCCAGACCGCGCTCGCGGTGGGCCCTGGGCTGCTTGGTGGACCAGCCCTCCGTGAAGATCTCCTCGCGGCGTCCGGCGGGGATGCCGGGGCCGCTGTCGCGCACCCGCAGGACGGCGGTGCGGCCTTCCGCGCGGATGTCGACCTCGATCAGGGGCGCGGGCGAGCCCGCCGCCGCGTCCAGGGCGTTGTCGACCAGGTTGCCGAGGATGGTCACGAGGCCGCCCGGGTCCACCAGCCGGTCGGGGAGCAGGGCCGTCGGGGCGAGCCGAAGAGGGACGCCGCGCTCGGCCGCCACGGTGGCCTTGCCCACCAGCAGGGCCGCCAGCAGGGGGTCCTGGACCCGTTCGGTGACCTGCTCGGCCGTGGTGCGGTGCACCCCCACGACCTCGGTGACGAACTCGACGGCTTCCTCGTGCAGGCCCAGTTCGAGCAGGCCGAGGAGGGTGTGCAGGCGGTTGGCGTGCTCGTGGTCCTGCGCGCGCAGGGCGTCGATCAGTCCCTTGGTGGAGTCCAGCTCGCGGCCGAGGTGCTCCAGTTCGGTGCGGTCGCGCAGGGTGGCGACGGCGCCGCCGTCCGCGGTGGGCATCCGGTTGGCCACCAGGACCCGGGGACCCTGGACGGCGAGGAGGTCGCGCCCGGTGACGCGGCCGGAGAGGACGTCGGTGGTGCGGCCGGAGCCGAGGACCTCGTCCAGGGGGAGGCCGGCGAGGGTGTGCGCGGTGTCCGGGGTGAGTCCGAGCAGCCGGGCGGCCTCGTCGTTGACCAGCCGGATCCGGCCGTTCCCGTCGAGGGCGATGACGCCTTCCCGGATGGAGTGCAGCATCGCCTCGCGTTCCGCGAGGAGCCCGGCGATGTCGGAGAAGGCCAGGTCCCGGGTCTGCCGCTGGATCCTGCGGGACAGCAGGTAGGCGGCGAGCGCCCCGGCGGCCAGGGCGCCGCCGGCGTAGGCGAGCAGGCCGGGGATGGCTCCGAGGAGCCGGTCCCGGACGTTGTCGTAGGCGATGCCCACCGACACGGCTCCGACGATCTCCCCGTCGGCGGCGACGAGCGGGACCTTGCCCCGGGCGGAGCGCCCCAAAGTGCCCTCGTCGATCTCCATGACCTCGCGGCCGGCCAGGGCGTCGCTGGGGTCGGTGGAGACGGGAAGCCCGATCCGGTCGGTGCTCGGATGGGAGCGCCGGATGCCGTCCAGGTCGAGGACGACCACGTACTCGGCTCCGGTCGCCCGGCGGATCCGCTCGGCCGCGGACTGCACGGCGGAGTCCGCCGTGGGGCCGGACCTCAGGAGGTCGGCGGCCAGGGACGGGTCGGCCGCCGCGCTCTGGGCGATGGCCAGGGCGCGGCGCATCGCCTGGTCGTCCAGCTGGGCGCTGAGCGGTGCCAGGAACAGCCCGGTGGCCAGCGCCAGGACCCCGGCGGCGATGGCCAGCTGGGTCAGCAGGATCTGGGAGACGGCCCGTCTGGGCAGCCCGAGGCGCCGAGCGCTGGTGGGGAGGAACCGCATGACTAGCACCGTAGGTCGGCTTCGGCCTGAGCGGAATTCCCTCGTCTACGCAAAAGGCCTGCGTCCGCCTGGCGCTGGGCATCCGCCGGGCTCCGGTGGCTGCCCGTACCGGCGCAGGACACGGCGGTCTGGCTGCGGATCTGACGCCGCCGCCGGACCGCCCCCGGCCGGAGGGCTCGCCCGTCACGGCACCGGCTGTGGTGGGCGGGGGCCCTGGTACTGCCCGCTCGGCCGCATCCGCAGCGGCCGTTCCTGGTACTCCTCCAGGGCGTGCGCGATCCAGCCCGCCGTCCGGGCCACCGCGAACACCGTCTCCCCGGCTTCCGCCCGCATCCCGCAGGACACGGTGAACACCGCCAGCGCGAGGTCCACGTTGGGGTGCAGCCCGTGCCGGGCCATCACCGCCGCCACGTCCCGCGCCGCGTCCAGCGCCGGACCCGCCTGGGCCAGGCCGTCCAGCCGCCCGAACAGCGCCCGGGCCCGCGGGTCCTCGCCCCGGTACAGCCGGTGGCCGAGCCCGGGCACCCGCCGCCCCGCGCGCAGGTACTCCGCCACCACCGGCGCCGCCCCACCCCGCTCCAGCACCTCCACCAGCATCCGGTGGGCAAGCCGCCCGGCGGCGCCGTGCAGCGGCCCCTCCAGCGCGCCGAGCCCCGCCGAGACCGCCGCGTAGGGATGGGCCCGCGCCGACGCCGCCACCCGTACGGCCAGGGTGGAGGCCGCCAGGTCGTGGTCGGCCAGCAGGGCCAGGGCGAGGTCCAGCACCTCCAGGGCCCGCGGCTCCGGATCCGCCTCGGTCAGCCGGGACCACAGTTCCCGGGCGACCGTGGCGCCGTCCCCGGGGGCCGGGCCCAGCCCGGGCAGGGCGCCGGCCAGCGTCGGGACCAGGCAGCGCGCGGAGCCCAGTACGGCCTCCTCGGACAGGTCGAAGCGCAGCGGGTCCGTCACCGCGGCGGCCGCCACGGCCACCCGCAGCCGGTCGACCGGCCCGCTGTGCTCGGGGAGCGCGGCCACCGACCGGCGGGCCGCCGCGAGCGCCTCGGGCGGAGCGGTGAAGCGGGCCCCGCGCGGCAGGCCGCCGGTCCAGAGCCACTCGGCGACCTCCTCGTACGGGTGCCGGGACGCCAGCTCGACGGCGTCCACGCCCCGGAAGTAGTACCGGTCGGCCTCGATGAGCGTGAGCGAGGTGCGTACGGAGAGTTCCCCGGCGGGAGCCGCCGCCTCGCGCCGGCTGCGCCGGGCCAGCGCCTCCACCTCGCCCGCGTCGAAGGTGCTGCCGCGGCCGACGGGGTCGCGGCGGCTGCTGAGCTGGCCCCGGCTGACGTACGCGTACACGGTCGCCGGTTTCACCCCGAGGGTGAGCGCGGCCTCCTGGGTGGTGAGCCGGCGTGTGCCGTCGGCGGCTGGCTGTTCGGTCATGATGCACAGCCTACATATGTTGATTCGATCAATATTGACAAGGAATGATTCAAGCATGGATGGTCGATCCATGAACACCACCGTCGCAGTACCCCGTGGCCTCGCCGGAGTCGTGGTCACCGAAACCCGGCTCGGTGACGTCCGCGGCCTGGAGGGCTTCTACCACTACCGCCAGTACTCGGCCGTCGAGCTCGCCGCGAGCCGCACCTTCGAGGACGTGTGGCACCTGATGTTCCACGGCGCACTGCCCGCGGACGCCGCCGAACGGGCCGCCTTCACCGCACGGATCGCCCCGCTGCGGCACCTGCCCGCCGAGGTCCGCGAGGCCCTGCCCGCGCTCGCCCGCGCCACCGCCGCCTCCGGACCGCTCGCCGGACTGCGCACCGCGCTCTCGCTCCTCGGAGCCTCCGCCGGATTCCGTCCCGTCTTCGACCTCGACGGGGAACGCCGCACCACCGACGCCCTCGCCGCCTCCGCCGCGGTGCCCACCCTGCTCACCGCGCTCCACCGGCTCGGCCAGGGCCTGCAACCCGTGGACCCGCGCGACGACCTCCCCTACGCCGCCAACTACCTCTGGATGCTGACCGGGCGGGAACCCGACCCCGTGCGGACCCGCGCTGTCGAGCGGTACCTGATCTCCACCGTCGACCACGGCTTCAACGCCTCCACCTTCACCGCCCGCGTGATCGCCTCCACCGGAGCCGACGTCGCCGCCTGCCTCACCGGCGCGATCGGAGCCCTTTCCGGCCCGCTGCACGGCGGCGCCCCCAGCCGGGCCCTGGACACCCTCGATGCCATCGGCACCGTCGACCGCATCGGGCCGTGGATCCGCGAACGGGTCCTCGCCGGGGACCGCATCATGGGCTTCGGACACCCCGTCTACCGCACCGAGGACCCGCGCTCACGGATGCTCCGCGAGATCGCCGGGCAGTTCGGCGGACCGCTCGTGGAGTTCGCCGTCGAGGTCGAACGGCAGGTGGAGGAGATCCTCGCCGAGCTCAAGCCGGGCCGCGAACTGCACACCAACGTGGAGTTCTACGCGGGAGTCGTCATGGAGCTGTGCGGGCTGCCGCGCGAGATGTTCACCCCGACCTTCTGCGCCGCGCGCGTGGTCGGCTGGAGCGCGAACGTCCTCGAACAGGCCGCCGACTCGAAGATCATCCGCCCGGCCGCCCGCTACACCGGCCCGACCCCTCCGCAGCCCGTGCCGCTCCTGGACTGACGCGGCCTCGTTACCATCGGCCGGGTGAACAGCAGGCAGCCCGAGCGGAGCGTCCCCGTCGTCGTCCTCGCCGGATTCCTCGGATCCGGCAAGACCACCGTGCTCAACCACCTCCTCGGCAACCGGGGAGGAACCCGGATCGGGGTCGTCGTCAACGACTTCGGGTCGATCGAGATCGACGCGATGTCGGTGGCCGGCCAGGTCGGCGACTCGATGGTCTCCATCGGCGGCGGCTGCCTGTGCTGCGCCGTCGACGGCAGCGAACTGGACGCGTACCTGGAGAAGCTCACCGCCCCCGCCCACCGGATCGACGTGATCGTCATCGAGGCCAGCGGACTCGCCGAGCCGCAGGAGATGATCCGGATGCTGATGGCCAACGAGAACCCGGCCGTCCGCTACGGCGGCATGGCGCACGTCGTGGACGCGGCGGAGTTCGACGCGACCCGCGCCCGGCACCCCGAGACGGACCGCCACCTCGCCGTCGCCGACCTGGTCGTCCTCAACAAGACCGACCGGGTCGACGCCGCCGAAAGGGCCCGGATCGAGACGGCGCTCGGCGCGCTCTGCGCGCCGGGTACCCCCGTCATCGGCGCCGACCACGGACGCATCGACCCGGAACTCCTCTTCGACCGCCGCCCCTGGACCGAGACCCGCGGCCAGCTCTCCTTCGAGGACCTGCTGGCCGAGGCCGACGACGGCGGTCACGACCACCGCGCGCACGCGCACGCGGCCTACGAGAGCGTCGAGTTCACCTCCGACCAGGGCCTCTCCCCGCGCCGCCTCATCGACTTCCTCGACCGCCGCCCGGCCGGCCTCTACCGGATCAAGGGCTTCGTCCGGTTCGGCGTCCCCGGCCACGAGGAGCGCTACGAGGTCCACGCGGTCGGCCGCTTCCTGAGGTTCGTCCCCGGCCCCTGGGCGCGGGGCGAACCGCGCCGGACCCGGCTCGTCCTGATCGGCTCCGGCATCGACGGACCGGGCCTGCTGCGCGAGCTGGAGGCGTGCCGCGAGGAAGCCCCGCAGGACGCCCGCCCGGAGAGCATGTGGGGGGTGCTGCGGTACGTACCGCGCGGCGGACCGGAGGAGCCGGAGGGCGGTCCGGCGGACGGCTGAGCGGCACCGGCCGTGCGGTCCGACCGACCGCCTGCCCGCCCGACCGCCCGCCCGACCGCGCGGACCGGAGCTCTCGGCCGGCGCGGCCGGGGGTTGCTCAGGCCACCTCGACGCCGTATTCGCGCAGCAGGTCCTCCAGGCCGCCCCGGTAGCCCTTGCCGCCGATCACGAACTTCCAGTCGCCGTTCGGGCGGCGCCGGAAGGAACCCAGGACCAGGGCGGTTTCGCCCGCCCGGCCGTCGGAGACCTCCAGCCGGTCGATCTCCTCGCCGGCCGCGCCGAGCAGCCGGATCCGCGCGTCGGTGAACCCCGCCAGGTCGGCGTCCGGATTGACCTCCGGATCGATCGCGGCGACCAGCACCAGCCGGTCGGCCCGCTGGGGGAGGTCGTCGAAGCCGACCTCGACGGCGGCCTTGTCGGGGGCCGAGTGCGGGCGGGAGCGGACCGAACCGTCCGGGGTCCGCGGGTTGTTGAAGAACACGAAATGGTCCTCGCTGAGCACCCGGCCGCCCTCGCAGACCAGCGCGCACACGTCCAGCGCGACGGAGCCCGACCAGGACATGCCCAGCACGTTGCGGTCCGGCGCGACCGCCTCGGGCTCGGGAGCGCGCGGGGCCGGAACACCCGGGGAGGCCACGGCTACGGACGGGGAGGCGCCGTCGCCCAGCCGTCCCCGCAGCCCGTACCGGTGCAGGAGGCCGACCAGCTCCACCCCGGGAACCAACTCCAACGGCTTGCCGTTGGCAAAGGTGTACGAACCCGGCCCGAAGGACGAGGTGGTGACCAGCACCCCCTTGTTCGCCCCCGCGTCCTGCACCGTGCCGTACAGGTCCCGCACCGCCGTCGGCGGGACCGTGTTGCGGTACCGCTTGACCTGGACGACGATCCGCCCGCCCCGGATCGGCGCCGGGTCCAGCGCCTCGACGTCCACGCCGCCGTCTCCCGACCGCTGCGTGGTCACCGCCTCCATGCCCATGGCCCGGAACAGTTCCGCGACCAGGTTCTCGAAGGCGATCGGGTCCATCGCGAAGAGGTCGGGCTCCCCTTCGCCCCCCTCCCCGTGCCCGCCGTGCCGGACCACGCCCCCGCCGACCTCGCCCGGCCCGCGGCCCGCCCGTACGGCCGTCAGCTGGTCGGGCCGCGCCGACAACTGCCCGCGCAGACCGTCGACCAGGCAGTCCACCGCGCTCACCTGCTCCAGGCGCAGCCCGGAGAAGGCCGTACGCGGGGCCATCACCGTGGCCAGTACGATCTGCGCCTCCCGGCCCGTCACCGGATCGTGGTCGTCCACGAACCCGTTAACCACCACCGAGTCCAGCGCGCCGAACTCGTCCGCCGCGTACAGCTCGCGCAGCACCAGCAGGACGCACTGCGCCAGCAGGTCCCGGTAGATCGCCCGGCGCTGCGTGGCCGGGCGGGCCGTCTCCTTGTCCTGGTCGGTACTCGGCACGTACCGGACGGACTTCGCCTCCGGCACCACCTCGAAGCGCGGCAGTTCCCAGTCCAGCACCAGCTGCCGCGCCGCGGGATCGTAGGCCGCCGATACCTGGCGGGGCAGGTCCTCGGGCCAGGCGGTGGAGGCGTAGAGGGCCGCGGAGAAGTACTCGACGGCGGCCTCGGCGTCGCCCGCGCGCAGCGCCCCGGCCAGTTCGGTGAGCCCGCTGTTGTGGCGGCGCACCTCGGCGAGCTGCCCGGCCGCCCACCGGTCGTACTGCTCCCGGTACGCCGCCAGCTGCCGCAGGCGCTCCTGGTCCGCGGCGTGCGCGGCCTGCCAGGCCTGCGTGTACCGGTCGTGCGCCTCACGCTCGGCCTGCGCGCGGCGGCCCGGGCCGAGGTTCCAGCCGCCGCTCTGCTGCTGGAACTGCTGGAGGTGCGGCATGGGCACGGGCTGGGCCAGCGTGCCGGGGTTGAACGGCTCCAGCCGCTCGGAGCGGACCAGGGCGGACATCCGGAAGGCCGGCGCCCGGCAGCCCGCCGCGAGCATGCCCTGGAGGGCCGCCACCTCGGCGTCGATCCGCTCGGTGCGGCGCCGGGCCTCGGCCTCGCGGTGCTGTTTGTAGGCGGCCTGCTGCTCCCGCTGGCCCCGGGCCACGTCCCGTTCGTAGGCCCGCTGACGGCGTTCCGCCTCGCGCTGCTGGATCAGCTGCGTCCGTTGCTGCTGCCGCTGGGCCTCGGCCCAGACCCCGATCAACCCGCTGGACCGACGACTCATCAGCTGTGTTCTCCCCCCACCCGCGTGTACGGGGAAAACACTAGTCGGGGCGCGGGGTGCGGGGTGCGCCAACCGCATCGCCCGCGAACCCCGCGCCCCTCGCGTGCTACAACACGCCCCCCGCCAGGGCCTCGACGACGGCGGGCAGCGCCGCCCCCGAGCCGTCGCGGCGCGGGTCCACGGGCGGCAGCGCGGCCGGAGTGCCGTTGGCCGCGGCGGCCCGGACCGGGACGCCGCCCGCCCAGGCCAGTACGAGGACGTCCTCGCCCTTCAGGAACCGCTGGCAGCGCACGCCGCCGGTGGCCCGGCCCTTGCGCGGGTACTGGTCGAAGGGGGTGAGCTTGCCGGAGCGCACCGAGTCGTCCAGCGTGCCGTGCGATCCGGCCACGGTGAAGACCATGGCGTCCCGGCCCGGGTCCACCGCCGAGAAGTGGATCACCTTGGCGTTCTCGGAGAGCTTGATGCCCGCCATGCCGCCCGCGGGCCGGCCCTGGGGGCGCACCTGGCCCGCCGGGTAGCGCAGCAGCTGGGCGTCGTCGGTGATGAAGACCAGGTCCTCCTCGCCCGTGCGCAGCTCGACCGCCCCGACGATCCGGTCGCCCTCCTTGAGGGTGATGACCTCCAGCTCGTCCTTGTTCGCCGGGTAGTCCGGCACCACCCGCTTGACCACGCCCTGTTCGGTGCCCAGGGCCAGGCCCTGGGAGGACTCGTCGAGCGTGAGCAGGCAGATCACGCTCTCGTCGGCCTCCAGCCCGGAGAGGAACTCCGCGACGGGGGCGCCGCCGGCCAGGTTCGGCGCGGCGTGGGTGTCCGGCAGCTGCGGCAGGTCGATCACCGAGAGGCGCAGCAGCCGACCGTACGAGGTCACCACGCCCACGTCGGCCCGCGCGGTCGCCGCGACCTGGGAGACGATCAGGTCGTGCTTCGCGCGGGAGCCGCCCTCCTCCTCGGGGAGCGGGTCGCCGTTCGCCGTACGGGCCAGCAGGCCGGTGGAGGACAGCAGCACCCGGCACGGGTCGTCCGCGACCTCCAGCGGGACCGCCGCGACGGCCGCGGCCCCCGACTCCAGCAGCACCGTCCGGCGCTCGGTGCCGAACTTCTTCGCCACCGCGGCCAGTTCGGAGGAGACGAGCTTGCGCAGCTCGCCGTCGGAGTCCAGGATGCCGGTCAGTTCGTCGATCTCGCCGGTCAGCCGGTCGCGCTCGGACTCCAGCTCGATCCGGTCGAAGCGGGTCAGCCGGCGCAGCGGGGTGTCGAGGATGTACTGCGTCTGGATCTCGCTGAGCGAGAAGTGCTCGATCAGCCGCTCCTTGGCCTGCGCGGAGTTGTCGCTCTCGCGGATCAGCCGGATGACCTCGTCGATGTCGATCAGGGCCACCAGCAGACCCTCGACCAGGTGGAGCCGGTCGCGCCGCTTGCCGCGGCGGAACTCGCTGCGCCTGCGGACGACCTCGAAGCGGTGGTCGAGGTAGACCTCCAGCAGCTCCTTGAGGCCCAGCGTCAGCGGCTGTCCGTCGACCAGGGCGACGTTGTTGATGCCGAAGGACTCCTCCATCGGCGTCAGCTTGTAGAGCTGCTCCAGCACGGCCTCCGGGTGGAAGCCGTTCTTGATCTCGATGACCAGGCGCAGGCCGTGCGAGCGGTCGGTGAGGTCCTTGACGTCGGCGATGCCCTGGAGCTTCTTCGAACCGACGAGGTCCTTGATCTTCGCGATGACCTTCTCGGGGCCCACCGTGAAGGGCAGTTCGGTGACGACCAGGCCCTTGCGGCGCGGAGTGACGTCCTCCACGGCCACCGTCGCGCGGATCTTGAAGGTGCCCCGACCGTTCTCGTAGGCGTCCTTGATGCCGGAGAGCCCGACGATCCGGCCGCCCGTGGGCAGGTCGGGACCCGGCACGAAGCGCATCAGCGCTTCCAGGTCCGCCTCCGGGTAGCGGATCAGGTGGCGGGCGGCCGCGATGACCTCGCCCAGGTTGTGCGGGGCCATGTTGGTGGCCATGCCGACGGCGATTCCCGAGGCGCCGTTGACCAGCAGGTTCGGGTAGGCCGCGGGCAGGGCGACCGGTTCGCGTTCCTGGCCGTCGTAGTTGGCGGTGAAGTCGACGGTGTCCTCGTCGATCGACTCCGTCATCAGCGACGTGGCGTCGGCCATGCGGCACTCGGTGTAACGCATGGCGGCCGGCGGGTCGTCGTTGCCCAGGGAACCGAAGTTGCCGTGGCCGTCGACCAGCGGCAGCCGCATCGAGAAGGGCTGGGCCATGCGCACGAGCGCGTCGTAGATCGACGCGTCGCCGTGCGGGTGGAGCTTGCCCATGACCTCGCCCACGACGCGGGCGCACTTCACGTAGCCGCGGTCGGGGCGCAGGCCCATCTCGTTCATCTGGTAGACGATGCGCCGGTGCACCGGCTTCATGCCGTCCCGGGCGTCCGGCAGGGCACGGGAGTAGATCACCGAGTACGCGTACTCGAGGAAGGAGCCCTGCATTTCGTCGACGACGTCGATGTCGAGGATCTTCTCCTCGAAATCCTCCGGCGGCGGGGTCTTCGTGCTGCGGCGGGCCATCGCTGCGCGGCTCCTTAACCAAGAATCGGGTGTACGGGATGTACAGGACGTACGGGTACCGGCCGGGCGGTCCGGCAGGGGCGACGCGGACCATTGTGGCCCGAGGCGCCGACAATGCCGACTCCGACCCCGGGGGTCCCCCGGACGGAGTCCGCAGGCGGCAACCGGGAACTTCTCCGGTGGCCGACGCGCTTGCATACAGTGGCAGGTCTGACAGAAATCTCTGCATCGCGATCGAAGGGACCACATGCCCATGGGTCACACGGCCACAGCTCAGGCCGGCTCCGGCGGCCTGACAGCGACCGAGCACCGGCTGGCCAACGGCCTGCGCGTGGTGCTGTCCGAGGACCACCTCACCCCGGTCGCCGCCGTCTGCCTCTGGTACGACGTCGGCTCGCGCCACGAAGTCAAGGGGCGGACCGGCCTGGCTCACCTTTTCGAGCACCTGATGTTCCAGGGTTCGGCGAGCGTACCGGGCAACGGGCACTTCGAGCTCGTCCAGGGCGCCGGCGGCTCCCTCAACGGGACCACCAGCTTCGAGCGCACCAATTACTTCGAGACCATGCCGGCCCACCAGCTGGAACTCGCCCTGTGGCTGGAGGCGGACCGGATGGGCTCGCTGCTGGCCGCCCTGGACGACGAGTCCATGGAGAACCAGCGCGACGTCGTCAAGAACGAGCGCCGCCAGCGCTACGACAACGTCCCCTACGGGACCGCGTTCGAGAAGCTGACCGCCCTCGCGTACCCCGAGGGCCACCCGTACCACCACACCCCGATCGGCTCGATGGCCGACCTGGACGCCGCGTCCCTGGAGGACGCGCGCAACTTCTTCCGTACCTATTACGCACCGAACAACGCCGTCCTGTCGGTCGTCGGCGACATCGACCCCGAGCGGACGCTCGCCTGGGTCGAGAAGTACTTCGGCAGCATCCCCTCGCACGACGGCAAGCAGCCGCCGCGCGACGGCTCCCTGCCCGAGGTGATGGGCGGCCAGCTCCGCGAGGAGATCGTCGAGGAGGTCCCGGCGCGCGCGCTGATGGCCGCCTACCGTCTTCCGCACGACGGCAGCCGCGAGTGCGACGCCGCCGACGTGGCGCTGACCATCCTGGGCGGCGGCGAGTCCTCCCGCCTCCACAACCGCCTGGTACGCCGCGACCAGAGCGCCGTGGCGGCCGGATTCGGCATGCTGCGCCTCGCCGGCGCGCCCTCGCTGGGCTGGCTGGACGTGAAGACCTCCAGCGGCGTCGAGGTGCCCGCCATCGAGGCGGCCGTGGACGAGGAGCTCGCGCGGTTCGCCGCCGAGGGCCCCACCGCCGAGGAGATGGAGCGCGCCCAGGCGCAGCTGGAGCGCGAGTGGCTGGACCGGCTGAGCACGGTGGCCGGCCGCGCCGACGAACTGTGCCGCTTCGCGGTGCTGTTCGGCGACCCGCAGCTGGCGCTGACCGCAGTCCAGCGCGTCCTCGACGTCACCGCCGAGGAGGTGCAGGCCGTGGCCGCGGCCAGACTGCGCCCCGACAACCGGGCGGTCCTGGTCTACGAGCCGCTGCCCGGGTCCGACGCCGACGCCGACGAGAGCAACGAGAACGAAGGGGCGGAGCAGTGAGCGACACCGCAGCCGTCACGATGACCTTCCACCCGCAGCCGCAGCCCGGCGAGGCCAAGCCGTGGGCCTTCCCGGCCCCCGAGCGCGGCGCGCTGCCCAACGGCCTGACCGTGCTGCGCTGCCACCGTCCGGGCCAGCAGGTGGTGGCGGTCGAGGTCAACCTCGTGGCCCCGCTGGACGCCGAGCCCGAGGGCCTCGACGGGGTGGCCACCATCATGGCCCGCGCCCTGTCGGAGGGCACCGACAAGCACTCCGCCGAGGAGTTCGCCGCCGAGCTGGAGCGCTGCGGCGCCACGCTCGACGCGCACGCCGACCACCCCGGTCTGCGGGTCTCCCTGGAGGTCCCGGCCTCCCGCCTGCACAAGGCGCTGGGCCTGCTCGCCGAGGCGCTGCGCGCTCCCGCCTTCGCCGACAGCGAGGTGGACCGCCTGGTGCGCAACCGGCTCGACGAGATCCCGCACGAGCTGGCCAACCCGCAGCGCCGCGCGGCCAAGGAACTCTCCAAGGAGCTCTTCCCGGCCACCCTGCGCATGTCCCGGCCGCGCCAGGGCACCGAGGAGACGGTGGCCCGCATCGACTCCGGGGCCGTACGCGCCTTCTACGAGGCCCACGTGCGCCCGGCCACCGCCACCGCGGTGGTCGTCGGCGACCTGACCGGCATCGACCTGGACGCCGTCCTCGCCGACACCCTGGGCGGCTGGACCGGCGACACCGCCGAGCCCCGCCCGGTGCCGGCGGTGACCGCCGACGACACCGGCCGCGTGGTCATCGTCGACCGGCCCGGCGCGGTCCAGACGCAGCTGCTCATCGGCCGGACCGGCCCGGACCGCCACGACATCGTCTGGGCCCCGCAGGTGCTCGGCACGTACTGCCTCGGCGGCACCCTCACCTCCCGCCTGGACAAGGTGCTGCGCGAGGAGAAGGGCTACACCTACGGCGTCCGCGCCTTCGGGCAGGTGCTGCGCTCCACCGCCGACGGCAAGGGCGCCTCGATGCTCGCCATCAGCGGCTCGGTGGACACCCCGAACACCGGCCCGGCGCTGGAGGACCTCTGGAAGGTGCTGCGCACCCTCGCGGAGGGCGGCCTGACCGACGCCGAGCGGGACGTGGCGGTGCAGAACCTGGTGGGCGTGGCCCCGCTGAAGTTCGAGACGGCGTCCTCCGTGGCGGGCACGCTGGCCGACCAGGTCGAGCAGGAACTGCCGGACGACTACCAGGCCCGGCTGTACGCGCGGCTGGCCGAAACCGGTACGGCGGAGGCGACTTCGGCCGTCGTGCGCGCCTTCCCGGTGGACCGTCTCGTCACGATCCTGGTGGGCGACGCGGCGCAGATCGCGGAGCCCGTGCGGGCGCTGGGGATCGGCGCAGTGAGCGTCGTCACCAACTGACCGGTGCGTGACCGGGGATCGAGCGGCGGGCGACCGCCGCTCGACCGGTAACTGACCGATTCTCAAGGGGCTCTGATGGAATATCCATCAGAGCCCCTTTTGTCCGTTTAGTGGTGTGGTTGCTCGTATGCGGTGTGGCGTACGCAACAATTGGGCTCGTCTGTTTGGCGATCCACTGATGATCCGCCTAGCGTCGGCCCTGCTGTTCGTCAGTTGTGCCCGCCGCATCCGCGGCACCGGACAGTGATCGCCGAGTCCCCGTCAGGCGCGAGCCTGGGGAGCCGGGGACCCACAGTCCCTGGGGTGAATCGGACCGCCTCGCAAGAGGAGGCCCGTAGGAGACCTTCCTGCTCCGAACCCGTCAGCTAACCCGGTAGGCGAGAGGGAAGGAAAGGATCACCCCCTTCATGGCGTTTGGCAGTCGTCCCACCGGCTCCGGCAAGCACCGCGGCTCCAGCCGTCTGAGCCGCAAGACCGCCGGCTACGCCGGCATAGCCGCCCTCGCCACCACGGGCGTGGTCGGCGCCCTGGCGGCCCCCGCCTTCGCCGCTGACAACTCGGGCCCCTCCATGGAGGACACCGGCCAGAACCCGGTCGTCGTCGCGGACGACCTCCAGGGCGACATCGAGGCCCAGGCCGCGTCCCAGATGCGTGACGCCGAGGCCGTCGCCGCCCAGGCGCAGGCCGCCGCCGACGCCAAGCAGCGCGCCGCGGAGGCCAAGCGCACCGCCGAGGCCGCCGAGGCCAAGGCGAAGTCCGAGCGTGAGGCCGCCGAGCGCGCCGCCCGCGAGGAGGCCCGCAAGCGCCTCAACACCTACGTCGCTCCCGTCGACGGCTCCTACGTCAGCACCTCGTACGGTGCGGGCGGCGCCATGTGGTCCTCCGGCAGCCACACGGGCATCGACTTCCACGCCTCCCTCGGCACCACGATCCGCGCGGTCGGCGCCGGCACGGTCGTCGAGGCCGGCAACGGCGGCGCGTACGGCAACAACGTCGTCATCCGCCACAACGACGGCACCTACACCCAGTACGGGCACATGTCCGCGCTGAGCGTCTCCGCCGGCCAGCAGGTGACCGCGGGCCAGCAGATCGGCCTCGCCGGCTCCACCGGCAACTCCAGCGGCGTGCACCTGCACTTCGAGGCCCGCACCGGCGCCCAGTACGGCTCGGACATCGACCCGGTCGCGTACCTGCGCAGCCACGGCGTGCGCCTCTGATCCACGCGGACCCGCGCGGCCCCGCACCCCGCTCCACGAAGAAGACCCCGGCTCACCGAGCCGGGGTCTTCTTCGCGTTCCGCGGCGCGTCCCGCGTGGCGTGAATTGTTTCGGATTTCCAGCCGTCCTCGGAAATTATCGTGTGTTGCAATAGAGTCGCAGCACGGTCACGATTCCGGCGACGGCGCCGGCAGCCGAAATCACGCGGAGGTCCGGTCTTGCGTATTCCTGCGCACGCGGTATGCACAGCGATCCGCGACGATATCGTCTCCGGGTTCTTCGGGCCGGGCGGCCGGCTCACCGAGGAGGTGCTCGCCCGCCGCTACGGGGTCTCGCGCGTCCCGGTCCGCGAGGCGCTGCGCACCCTGGAGTCCGAGGGGTTCGTCACCACGCGCCGCCATGCGGGCGCCTGCGTCGCGGAGCCGACCGAACAGGAGGCCGCCGACCTCCTGGAGCTGCGGATGCTGCTGGAGCCCCTGGCGGCCTCCAGGGCCGCCCGCCGCCGTACGGAGGCCCACCTGAAGGTGCTGCGCGGACTGGTCCGGCTGGGCCAGGAGAGGGCCCGCAGGGGCCAGGGGGAGGATCTGCGGGACCTGGGGGCCTGGTTCCACGAGACGCTCGCCCAGGCCTCCGGCAGCCCGGGACTGGTCTCCCTGCTGACCCAGACCCGGCGCAAGATCGCCTGGATGTACGCGGTGGAGGCCCCCGTGCGCCCCGTGGAGTCCTGGGCGGAGCACGGCGGGATCGTGGACGCCGTCGCGCGCGGGGACGCCGAGCGGGCCAGGGCCCTGACGGCGCAGCACGCGGCGCGCGCGGCCGAGGCGCACCGGCCGCGGGTGAGGACTCTGCAACCTGCCGTAAACATGTCGAGCGGCCGGCATTAACAAGAGCCGTATACAAAGGTGGCCGGATATTCGCGCGGCGCCGGGCGGTTCACGGGTGCCGTGTATTCCGGCCTGTGCGGGCAAATGTAATTACGCAATTGAGGCGGCCCGGTGCGACCGTGCTTTTCCGCGCGGCTGCTTTCTGCATTAGCCGGTCCAGCCGTACAAGTGCCGGCCGTACGAAGTGCCGGCCGTACGAAAACGAAGGAGCCGCAGTCCCCGGGATCACCGGGGGCTGCGGCTCCGCCGTTCGTACGGCTTGTCACCGGACCCGAAGGGTCAGACGGTCTCCGGGAGCTCCTCGAGGCCCTCGGCGACCAGCTTCGCGAGGCGGTCGAGCGCGGCGTCCGCGCCCTCGGCGTCGGAAGCGAGCACGATCTCCTCGCCGCCCTGGGCGCCCAGGCCCAGGACCGCCAGCATGGAAGCGGCGTTAACGGGGTCGCCGCCCGCCTTCGCGATGGTCACCGGGACGCCGGAAGCGGTCGTCGCACGGACGAAGATCGAGGCGGGACGAGCGTGCAGGCCCTCGGCCCAGCCGACGTTGACGCGGCGCTCTGCCATGGTGATGCCCTTCAGGTTTTTACGGTTGTCTAGACCAGTCTCTCACGGCACCCGGAATGCTCGGACCGACCTTCGGCCCCGATGCGCCGCCGTTCGACCCTCCCCAGCTTGCACTGGTTCGCCCCGGTGTGCCGCGTTCGCCGCGCACGATCGTCCCACCCCCTCCGCAGGGCCCGTCCGCCCCTTAGGGTGACCCCATGACCACCGCGTCGGACCCCTCGTACCCGGCCCACTGGGAAGCGGACGTCGTGCTGCGCGACGGCGGCACCGCCCGCATCCGCCCCATCACCACCGAGGACGCCGGACGGCTCACCAGCTTCTACGAACAGGTCTCCGACGAGTCGAAGTACTACCGCTTCTTCGCGCCGTACCCGCGCCTGTCCGACCGCGACGTGCACCGCTTCACGCACCACGACTACGTGGACCGCGTCGGCCTCGCCGCGACCATCGGCGGGGAGTTCATCGGCACCGTCCGCTTCGACCGGATCGGCCCCGACGGCCGGCCCGCCTCCGCCCCCGCCGACGAGGCCGAGGTAGCCTTCCTCGTCCAGGACGCCCACCAGGGCCGCGGCGTGGCCTCCGCGCTCCTGGAACACATCGGCGCGGTGGCCCGGGAGCGCGGCATCCGGCGCTTCGCAGCCGAGGTGCTCCCCGCCAACACCAAGATGATCAAGGTGTTCACGGACGTCGGCTACCAGCAGAAGCGCAGCTTCGAGGACGGCTCCGTCCACCTCACCCTCGACCTCGAACCCACCGCCGAATCCCTCGCCGTCCAGCGCGCCCGCGAACAGCGCGCCGAGGCCCGCTCCGTCCAGCGGCTGCTCGCCCCCGGCTCCGTCGCGGTGATCGGCGTCAGCCGCAGCAGCGCCGGCGTGGGCGCCGCGGTCCTGCGCAACCTGCGCGACGGCGGCTTCCACGGGCACCTCTACGCCGTCAACGAGGCCCGCGCCCCCGGTATCGAAGGGGACCTCCTGGACGGCGTACGGGCCTACCGGACGGTCGCCGACATCGGCGCCCCCGTCGACCTCGCGGTGATCGCCGTCCCCGCCGGCCGGGTCCCGGACGCGGTCGCCGCCTGCGGGGAGCACGGAGTGCAGGGGCTGGTCGTGCTCTCGGCCGGATACGGGGAGAGCGGCCCCGCCGGACTGGCCCGCCAGCGCGAACTGGTGCGCCAGGTGCGGTCGTACGGGATGCGGCTGATCGGCCCCAACGCCTTCGGAGTGATCAACACCGCCCCCGAGGTGGAGCTGAACGCCTCCCTGGCCCCCGGACCCGCCGCCGCCCGCGGCCGGATCGGCCTGTTCACCCAGTCCGGAGCCATCGGCATCGCCCTGCTCTCCGGCCTGCTCCGGCGCGGCGAGGGGCTGTCGTCCTTCGTGTCGGCCGGCAACCGGGCCGACGTCTCCGGCAACGACATCCTCCAGTACTGGTACGAGGACGAGGCCACCGACGTGGCCCTCATGTACCTGGAAACCCTCGGCAACCCGCGCAAGTTCACCCGCCTCGCGCGCCGCACCTCCGCCGTCAAACCGGTGGTCGTCGCCCGCGGCGGCCGCCACACCCCCGCCGGACACGTCGTCCCCGGTACCCGGCTGACCGACGCCACCGTCTCCGAGCTGCTGCGGCAGGCCGGCGTCATCCGGGTCGACACCGTCACGGAACTGGTCGACGTCGGCCTGCTCCTCGCCGGCCAGCCGCTCCCGGCCGGCCCGCGCGTGGCCATCCTCGGGAACTCCGAGTCCCTCGGCGTCCTCACCTACGACGCCTGCCTGACGGAGGGGCTGCGCCCGCTGCCCCCGCTCGACCTGACCACGGCCGCCTCCCCGGCCGACTTCCGTGCCGCCCTGTCCGCCGCGCTGGCCTCGCCCGACCACGACGCCGTCATCGTCACCGCCATCCCCTGGGTGAGCGAGCAGGCCCTGGCCGACGACCTCGCCGACGCCCTGCGCGCGGCCGCGGCCGAGACGCCGGGCAAGCCGGTCGCGGTCGTCCACGTGGAACTCGGCGCCCTGGTCGAGGCGCTCTCCGCCGCCCGCGCCACCACCCCGGCCGCCGCAGCCCCGCCCGGCCCCGCCTGGGCGGCGTCGGCCGTCGCGGGCCCGGACGCGGGCGCCGCCTCCGGCCCGGACCCCGCCGGACCGCCCGCCCTCAGGGGCCCGATCCCCGCCTACCCGGCTGCCGAACGGGCCGTGAAGGCCCTCGCCGAAGCCGTCCGCTACGGCCAGTGGCGCCGGGCCAACGCCGACGCCGGGCAGGTCCCCGAGTACGAGGACATCGACGAGGCCGGCGCCGCCGCCCAGCTCGCCGCGCTCCTCGCGGACGTGGCCCCGGAGTCCGTCGCCACCCTGGACGAGGCCGACGGGCGCGAGCTCCTCGCGCGCTACGGCATCCGCGTCCTGCCCGTCCTGCCCGCCCCGACCCCCGACGCCGCGGCCCGCGCGGCCCGGATCCTCGGCTACCCCGTCGCCCTCAAGACCACCGCCCCGCACCTGCGCCACCGGGCCGACCTGGGCGGCGTACGCCTCGACCTCACGACCGAGGCCGAGCTGCGGCGCTCGTACGAGGAGCTCACCGACGCCCTCGGCAAGCCCGCCGAGCTCCTCCCCGTGGTCCAGGCCATGGTCCCGCGCGGGGTGGACACCGTCGTCCGCTCCGTCATCGACCCCGCCGGGGGAGCCGTCCTCTCCTTCGGGCTCGCCGGGGTCGCCTCCGAGCTGCTCGGCGACACCGCCCACCGCCTCGTCCCCGCCACCGACCGCGACGCGGCCGCGCTGATCCGCTCCATCCGCACGGCGCCCCTCCTCTTCGGCTGGCGCGGCAGCGACCCCGTCGACACCCGGGCCCTCGAAGAGCTCCTGCTCCGGCTGTCCCGGCTCGTCGACGACCACCCCGAGGTCGTCGGGGTCTCCCTGGAGCCGGTGGTCGTCGCCACCGAGGGCCTCTCCGCACTCAGCGCCACCGTCCGCGTCGCCCACCCGCCCGCCCGCACCGACCTCGGCCCGCGAACCCTGCCCAGCTACTGAGCGCCGGGCAGGTAGGGGGACCTCGGAGGGGCCTTAGGATGGACCTCATGGCGAAATCCGGTACGACGACCCAGGGGCTGCGCGCGGCGATCGAGCGCAGCGGCTACTACCCGGCCCTCGTGGCCGAGGCGGTGGAGGCCGCGGTGGGCGGCGAGCCGATCTCGTCGTACCTGGTCCACCAGGAGACCACCTTCGACTCCAACGAGGTCCGCCGGCACGTGACCGTGCTGGTCCTCACCGGCAACCGCTTCATCGTCAGCCACACCGACGAGCAGGCCGCCGACGCCGGGTCCCCCTCCCCGTACGCGACCACCTCCACCGAGTCGGTCAAGCTCAGCAGCATCTCCTCCGTGGTCCTCAGCCGCGTCGTCGCCAACCCGGAGTCGTACACCCCCGGCACCCTGCCGCGCGAGGTCGTGCTGACCATCGGCTGGGGCGCCGTCTCGCGCATCGACCTGGAGCCCGCCGCCTGCGGCGACGCGAACTGCGACGCCGACCACGGCTACACCGGCAACTCCACCGCGGACGACCTCAGCCTGCGGGTCAGCGAGGCCGGCGACGGCCCGGAGACCGTGCGCCAGACCCTGGTGTTCGCACAGGCCCTCTCCGAAGCGACCGCCGCGACCTCCGGCCCCGCCCGCTGATGCCGTACTCCGCGCCGCCGAACTGGCAGGACGAACCGGAACTGCTCGACCTCGCCGGCGCCCCGGTCCCGCAGTACGGCACCGGCTCCCTCGCCGACCTGCTGCCGACCCTCGCCGCCGGCCAGGGCGTGCCCGGCCTCGCCGCCGGGATCGCCGAGCTGGCCCCGGCCGACCGGAACTGCGTGTTCCTCGTCGACGGCATGGGCTGGGAGCAGATCAAGGCCCACCCGGACGAGGCCCCGTACCTCACCTCCCTCCTCGCGAGCTCGCGCGGCGGCACCGGCCGCCCGATCACCGCGGGCTTCCCGGCGACCACCGCCACCTCGTTGGCCTCCGTCGGCACCGGCCTGCCGCCCTCCCGGCACGGCCTGCCGGGCTACGCCGTGCGCAACCCGGCCTCCGGCGAGCTGATGAACCAGCTCCGCTGGCAGCCGTGGACCCCGCCGAAGGCCTGGCAGCCGTACCCGACCGTCTTCCAGCTCGCGGACGCGGCGGGGGTGCACACCGCCCAGGTGTCCTCGCCCGCCTTCAAGACCACCCCGCTCACCAAGGTCGCGCTCAGCGGCGGCACCTTCCACGGACGGATGACCGGCGAGGAACGCATGGACCTCGCGGCGATCCAGCTCGCGGCCGGTGAGCGCTCGCTCGTGTACACGTACTACAGCGAACTCGACGGGGCCGGTCACCGGCACGGCGTGGACTCCGACGCCTGGCGCGGCCAGCTCATGTACGTCGACCGGCTCGTACAGCGCCTCGCCGAGCAGCTGCCGCCGCGCACCGCGCTGTACGTGACCGCCGACCACGGCATGGTCGACGTCCCCTTCGACGAGGACTCCCGGATCGACTTCGACGACGACTGGGAGCTGGGCGCCGGCGTGGCCCTCCTCGGCGGCGAGGGCCGGGCCCGGCACGTGTACGCCGTACCCGGCGCCGAGGCCGACGTCCTTACCGTGTGGCGCGAGGTCCTCGGCGACCGCTTCTGGGTCGCCGGCCGCGAAGAGGCCCTGGACCTGGGCTGGTTCGGGGCGCCGGGGGAGTGCGACGAGCGCGTGCTCGGCCGGATTGGCGACGTGATCGCCGCCGCCCAGGCGGACGTCGCGATCACCGCGTCCCGCAACGAGCCCAACGAGTCGGCGCTCGCCGGCATGCACGGCTCCATGACCGCCGCCGAGCAGCTGGTCCCCCTGCTCGAAGTCCGCACCTGACCGGCCCCCCTCCACCCTGCCCCTCCACGACCTGAAAGGTCCCGTACTTCCCATGCCCGAGCTGGTGTTCTTCTCCGGAACGATGGACTGCGGAAAGAGCACTCTGGCTCTCCAGATCGCCCACAACCGCGACGCGCGGGGCCTCCAGGGCGTGATCTTCACGCGGGACGACCGGGCGGGCGAGGGCAAGCTGTCCTCACGGCTGGGCCTGGTGACGGAGGCGGTCGAGGCGCCGGAGGACATGGACCTGTACGCCTACGTGGTGGCCCAGCTCTCGAAGGGCGGCAAGGCGGACTACGTGATCGTGGACGAGGCGCAGTTCCTGACGCCGGACCAGATCGACCAGCTGGCCCGGATCGTGGACGACCTGGACATGGACGTCTTCGCCTTCGGCATCACCACGGACTTCCGCACCAAGCTCTTCCCGGGCTCGCAGCGGCTGATCGAGCTGGCGGACCGCCTGGAGCAGCTCCAGGTGGAGGCCCTGTGCTGGTGCGGGGCCCGCGCCACCCACAACGCCCGTACGGTGGGCGGCGAGATGGTCGTCGAGGGCGCCCAGGTGGTGGTCGGCGACGTCAACCGCCCGGCGGAGGAGATCGGCTACGAGGTCCTGTGCCGCCGCCACCACCGACGCCGCATGACCTCCGCCACGGCCCGCGCCGGCGCCCTCTCCCCGGATGTCCTCCCGGTCAACCCGGCCTGACGTCCCGCCCCTTCGCGCGGCGCGCGGGACGTGCCGAAGGCCGGCGGAGCGGGGCTCTGCCGGCCTTCGGGGTCAACGTCCGGGTCAGGGGGTCGTCTTGCCCACCTCCAGGTCGGCCGTCGGGTCCTTGACCGTGCCTCCCGGCGGGCCGGCGGCGGTGCTGGTGTTGTTGGCGGGCCTGGGGTCGGCGGTCAGGGAGTCGACCGTCGCCGTGTTGCGGATGTCGGAGCCGTTGCCGGTGTACTCCGGATCCAGCTTCACCTTGATCACCCAGGTCATCGACGCCCCCGGCGCCAGCCGCGGCAGCGGGCCGCAGGTGACGGTCCGCCCGGAGGTGCACGTCGCGTCGCCCGAGACGAAGCTCAGCGCGGTCGGCAGCGTGTCGGTGACGGTGATCTGCTCGGCCTGCGAGGGGCCGTTGTTCGTGACGGTCAGGGCGTAGTCGAAGGTCTCGCCCGGTGCCACGGGAGCGGTCTGGACGGGCTTCTTGGTGAGGGCGAGGTCCGCGGCCGGGTCGGTGACGTGACCGCCGGGCACGGTCGCGGTGCTCTCGTCGTTCTCGCTCGCGGGGTCGATGTTGTCGGCCGTCACCCGGGCGGTGTTGCGCAGGTCGCTGCCGTCGCCGCCGTAGGCGGGGTCCACCTTGACGGTGAGCAGGTACTCGACCGTCTCGCCGACCTTGAGGGGGCTGGTCCGCTTGCAGGACACCAGGTGGCCGGCGACGGTGCACCCGGTGGGCGAGGAGGCCACGTACGAGAGGCCCTCGGGGAGGTTGTCGGTGAGCTTGACGTTGAACGCGTCGGCCGAGGGGCCGTTGTTGGTCACCCGGATCCGGTAGTCGAAGGTCTCGCCCGGGACGGGCGGCCTGGTGCCCACGGCCTCCTTGGTCACCGCCAGGTCCGCGGTCGGCTTGTTGACGGTGCTGCCGGGCAGGCCGGCGGGGCTGCTCGTGTTGTTCTCCGGCTTCGGGTCCTTGGTCGTCGAGGTGGCCGTCGCCGTGTTGCGGACGTCGGATCCGTTGCCGGTGTACCCGCTGTCGAGGCGGACGGTGAACCGCCACGTCCGCGACGCCCCGGGCTCCAGCACGGCCACCGGGCCGCAGGTGACCGTACCGTCCGCGGCCGAGCAGCCGTCGGGGGAGGAGACGAAGGCGAGCTGCGCCGGGAGCTTGTCGGTGACCTTGGTGGCGACCGCTCGGGAAGGACCGTCGTTGGTGGCGGTGACCACGTACGCGAAGGTCTCTCCGGGGGCGATCGGGGTGTCGTCGGCGGGCCGCTTGGTCGTCCACACGTCGGCCTGCGGGGCGGTGACGCCGCCCGGCGGCAGCACGGCGTGGGAGGTGTTGTCGGCGGGCTCGGGCTCCCGGGAGGCGGAGGAGGAGGTGGCGGTGTTGCGCAGGTCGCTGCCGTCACCGGCGTACGCCGGGTCCAGCTTCACCTTGAACGTCCACACCACCTCGGCGCCCGGGACGAGCCGGGCCAGCGGGCCGCAGCTGACGGTCCGTCCGGAGGCCGTGCACGGATCGGCCGAGGACACGAAGGTCAGCCCGTCGGGCAGGGCGTCCCTGACGAGGACGTTGCGCGCGTCGGAGGGACCCTTGTTGCTCGTACGGACCTCGTACTCGTACTCCTGGCCGGGAACGGTCGGCCCCGCGCCCAGCGGGGTCTTGACGGTGGCCAGGTCCGATACGGGGTCGAACGGCCCGGGAGGCAGTACCGGATCGGGCTTGTTGTTGGCGGGATCCGGGTCGGTGGCGTCCGAGGTGCCGGTGGCGCTGTTGCCGAGGTCGGAGCCGTCGCCCTGGTACGAGGGGCTCAGCCGGGCCTGGAAGCTCCAGCTCCTGGACTGCCCGGCGGCCAGCTGGGGTTCGGGTCCGCAGACGACGGTCTGGCCGGTGGCGGTGCAGCCGTCCGAGGAGCCGACGAAGGAGATCCCGAGCGGGAGCCGGTCCGTGGCGGTGACGTTCCGGGCGACCGACGGACCCCTGTTCTTCGCGGTCAGGGTGTAGGTGATCAGGTCACCCGGGGCCTTGGCACGCTGTGCCGTCACCTCGACCGCCGACCCTCGTGCGGGCAGTGCGGACGCGGGGACGGGGGCGGCCCACAGTGCTGCGGCCCACAGCGTTGAGGCGCACAGCAGCGGGACCAGGGCCCGCACCGCCGGCCGCCGGCCGGGTGTCGTCGTCATCGCGCATCGTTTCCGTTTCGTGCGGGAGAGGACCGTACAGAACGCTGTACGGGAGTTCGGGGGAGGGGAAGCGGCGTCGGCCCGCCGTGGGACGTCAGCCCGCGGTGGCGTGCTTGGCGAGCTCGATGTCGGCGCGCGGCGGGCCGACGCGACCCCCGGGCGTCCCGGCCGACCCGCTGTTGTCGAGCGGGTTCGGGTCGGCGGTGTCCGCCCGGGCGGTCGCGGTGTTCCGCAGGTCCGTCCCGTCCCCGGAGTAGGCCGGGTCGAGCCGTACGGTGAAGGTCCACGACCGGGCCGTGCCGGGCGCCAGTTCCGCCGCCGTACCGCAGGTGACGTCCCGGCCGGCGGCGGTGCAGTCCCCGGCCGAGGAGACGAAGACGAGGGCGGGCGGCAGCGGGTCGGCGGCCGTGACCCGCCGGGCCACGGACGGGCCGGCGTTGCGTACGGTCACCGTGTAGGCGAAGGCCTCGCCGGGGGCCACGGGGGAGCGCTCCTCGGCGGCCTTGGCCAGCGAGAGGTCGGCCCGCGCGGCCGCGACGCCGCCGGGCGGGGCGGCGGCCGCGCTGGTGTTGTTCGCGGGCTGCGGGTCGGTGACGGCGTGCCGGACGGTCGCGATGTTCCCGAGGTCCGTGCCGTCACCCCGGTAGGCCGGGTCCAGCCGGACGCGCACGGTCCACGAGGTGCTCGTACCGGCGTTCAGGGACGCGCGGGCCGGGCAGGACAGCTGTTGCCCCGAGGCCGTGCAGCCGTCGGCGGAGGACACGAACCGCAGCGGCCCCGGCAGGGTGTCGGAGAGCTGGACCGCGCTCGTGTGGGAGGGCCCCAGGTTGCGTGCGGTGATCCGGTACGCGAACTCCTCGCCCGGGGCCACCGGACCGGACCCGATTCCCTCCTTCTCGGCGGCCACGTCGGCGCGCGCGGTGACCACGGTGTCGGGGGCGGTGGCGCTGTTGTCGGCCGGATTGGTGTCCGTGCGGTCGGCCGGGGCGGTCACGGTGGCCGTGTTGCTCAGCGTGGCGGGCTGGGCCGGGGCCGTGCCGCTGACCGTGTAGGTGACGGAGCCGCCCCGTTTGAAGTCGGCCGTCGTGTCCAGGGCGTTCCCGCTGCCGGAGGCCCTGCCGCAGGTGCCGCCGGTGCCGGCGCGGCAGGTCCAGGTGACGTCGGTCAGGCCGGGCACGGTGTCGCGCACCGCGGCGCCGGTGACCTCGTTGGCCTGGCCGTTGGAGACGGTGACGGTGTACGTCACCGGTCCGCCGCCCGCGGGGACGCTCGCGGGGGACCCCGACTTGGTGACCGTCAGGTCCGCCGGCACGTTGATGCGCAGGTCGTCGATCTCGTGGATGTTCGTCGCGGCGCCGGTGCTCGCGGAGAAGCCGACCTTGAGGGTGGCGGGCAGCGTCGGCTGGCCGGTGATGCCCGTGACGTCGAAGTCGGTGACGAGTTTGCCCATGTCGGTGCCAGGACCGCTGTCCGACCACACCGACAGCAGCATCTTCGTACCGCTGGGCAGGAGCGAGACGCGGACCTTGCGCTCCTTCGCCCGGCTGCCGGTCTCCACGGTCGAGCCCGGTCCGTCGGCCGCCGTGGCGTAGCGGTAACCCGTCGAGTTGTTCCCGCCGCCGCGCACCACGATCTTGTTGGCCTGGGTGCCAGGCCCGCCGTTGCCGACCGGGCTGGAGGAGAAGTTGCCGAACTCGTCCAGCCCGATGCCGAGGTAGGCGCCCGGGACGCCCGAGCGGAAGCACAGGCCCGCCGATCCCGAGCAGGCGTAGCCGAGGCTGCCGCCGGCCGGGCCGGTCCCGTCGGTCGCCGCGCCGTCCGTCAGGTAGAACGACAGCCCGTCACCCCGCTTGCCGTCGAAGGTGGTTCCGCCGTAGGTGGCGTAGCTGAACTCGGCGACGATGCCGAGGCTGGAGGGGAAGGAGTCCTTCATCTTCCAGGTGCCGGCCTGGTTGGCGCTCGCGGACGTCAGCCGCAGCCAGCCCTCCCCCGGGTAGCTCGCGCCGCCGCTGGTGGTGCCGAGGTTGGTGGAGCTGTCGAACGTCTCGTTGACGGGGAAGGCCAGCGCCCGCGGCTCCGGGCCGTCCGCCGCCGCGGCCGTCGAGGGCGGCGACGGCAGTACGAGCGCGGCCGCGCACAGCAGGGGGGCGGCGGCCCTGCGCCACCGGGCACTCCAGGGCATGGTCATCCTCGGAACGTTCCTCGTCTACTCGTTCTGCGGTCGCCCCCCGGGTCACGGGCCGCCGCGGAGGCCCGCGGCGGCCCTCGGGTCACGCGCGCGCCCGGAAGGCCCTCCGCAGCGCCGCTCCGACGAGCACCAGGCCCGCCGAGACCCACAGCAGCGGCCCCGGCACCCCGGCGCCGGAGTCGGCCAGGTCGCCCCGCCCGGCGTGCGGGTCCGGCCGGCCGTGCTGGTCGTCACGGCCGTGGTCCGGGTGCCCCTGGTCCCCGCGGCCGTCGTGGTCCGGCCCGTGGTGGTCGCTTCCGTCGTGGCCGTCGTCGCGGCCGTGGTGGTCCTGGTGGCCGTGGTGTTCCTCGCCCCGGCCGGTCACCAGGCACAGGCGGCCGCCGCCGGGTCCCGTCGTACCGCGCCGGTTGGCGTTGTCGGAGAGGTCGGGGTCGAGGCTCGCGGAGGTCACCCGGGCGACGTTGTCGATGGGCGCGCACGTACCGCCGGGCGGGCGGGCCGCCCGGTCCCCGGTAACCGCGCGCACCGTGATGCGGTATTCCGCCGTCTCACCCGCCGCCAGACGTTCCGTCGGCGGGCACACCACCAGCCGGTCCTCGCCCTTCGGGACCGCGCAGTCGTCGGGCGAGGACACCAGGGTCAGCGAGGCCGGCAGCCGGTCGGTGACCCTGAGCTGCCGCGCCGTGGCCGGGCCCTGGTTGCGCACCGTGATCAGGTACGTGAACTTCTCGCCCGGCCTGACGTCCTTGCGGCCCGGCGCCAGCAGCGCCGTCTTCCGCAGCGACAGGTCCGCGTCCCGGGCGCTGGGCGGGATCTCCAGCCCCGTCAGCGTCGCCGTGTTGTTCCCGGTCTCGGGGTCCGGGGTGTCGGCGCCGACGGCCGCCTCGTTGACGATGTCCGTGCCGTCACCGGCGTAGCCGGCCGACAGCCGTACGGTGATCACCCAGCTGTGGGACGCGCCGACGGCCAGGGCGGGCAGCGGCCCGCAGGTCACCGTCCTGCCGCTCGCGGTGCACCCGTCGCGGGAGGCGACGAACTCCAGGGAGGCGGGCAGCCGGTCGGTGACGCGGACCTGCCGGGCGGTGGACGGGCCGTGGTTGGTCACCGTCACGAGGTAGTCGAAGGTCTCCCGGGCGACCCGGCCCCCGTCCTCCCGGTGCTCCCGCCGCTCCGGGGCCGCCGGAGCGGCCGGGAGCAGGGCGGCCGACACCGCGAGGTTGGCGCTCCCGTGGTCCCGGGCGGGGGAGGCCGCAGCGGATCCGGACGGAACCACGGGCTCCACCGCCCCCTCCCGGGCCGTCCCCGGCACGGCGCCGGGTGCGTCGGCGGGCCCTTCCCCCGGGGTCGCCGCGCCGGACGGGGCCGCCACCGGGGACGGGGCCGCCGCCGCGGCCGGGCGGGCCGGGGGCTCGGGGGAGACGGACGCGGGTGCCTCCGGCGTGCCGGGCTCCGCGTCCGGCCCGGCCCATGCCGCCGCGGGTGCCAAGGGCAGCAGCCAGCACGCCGCCAGTGCCCCGACGGCGCCGAGCGTCCGGCGGCCGTGACGACCGGGGTGTTTCACGGCACGTGGCATCGGTTGCCCTTCGGTGGAGCCGGCTCGCCAGGGAGGACCAGTGCGGTCAGCTATTCACACAAAAGGCAGGGGAGGGCGCCGGCCCGTTGATCGTTCCCGGCTAATGGGTGATCGATTTCAGCCTCCCGGCCGCACGGCACCGTTCCGGGCCGCCCTTATGATGCGGTGTTCATGATCGTCAGGGGGGCGGTGCCATGCGCACGTACGCGCGAAGGACCACCAGGAGACCGCAGGGCGACCGCCGTTCGGGGTGCGTCGGATTCCTGCTGCTGCCGTTCGTGCTCGCGGCCCGGGTCTGCCGGCCCACGCGGCCGGACCGGCTGATCGACGCGCCGATCGAGAGCGCGAAGGTCGCCCGTACCGTCATCGGTTTCGCCGCCACCGCGTGGCTGATCTACGCCTACCCGCTGCGCGAGTCGGCGGGCTCCATCGTCGAGGACAAGCTCGTCGAGCTCTTCCTCAGCGCGGGCCTGCTGCTGGTCGTCGGACCCGTCGCGCTGGCCGCCTTCGTCTTCAGCGCCCGCCGGCCCGGCCCCGCCTTCTACCGGGCCCGGCTGCGCGGCCCGCTCACCGCACTGGGCACGGTGTTCGGCACCGCCCTGCTCCTCGTCCTGGTCGGGCCGCTGACCGACGCGATGAGCCGGTTGTTCTCGCTGGGCATCGCCGGATACCTGCTGTACCTGGCGCTCTCCTTCGCCTTCCTGTTCGCGGTGCCCTTCGGCCTGGCCGCCGCCGCGTTCTGCGTCCACCACTGCTTCCGCACCGCCGACGTGCACGAGGTGCTCCCGCCGCTGATATCGCCGGTCCTGGTGTGGGCCATGGCCCTGTTCCAGCTCTTCGACGCCCCGCCCGTCAACGCGCCCCTGGGCGTCAGGCTGCTCTTCGTCGCCGGGCCCCCGCTGTCCGTCACCGCGCTGTCGGTGTGGGAACTGCGCCGCCTGCGCGTGCAGTACGGGATCACCGTGCGGGCCGCGCTCGGCCGATAGGCGGAACGGCCCCCGCGCGCGGGCCGGGGCCCAGACCGCCACCGCCGCGATCGGCGCCCTCAACGAGTGCGCCCGCAGCCGGATCCCGGGCCTGGGCCGTACCGTCCCCTACGCCCTCGGCAGCGTCCTCCTCGTCACGTGACCCGGCTCGTCACGTGACCCGGCCGACGGGCCCCGGTTCAGGCCGGGCCGCCGTCTCCGTAGGACCGGATCAGGGAGAAGACCGCCCCCTCCGGGTCGGCCACCGTGGCCAGGCGCCCCCGGATGCGGTCCCGGGCCGGGCTGACGATCCGTCCGCCGAGCTCCACCACCCGGTCGGCGGCCGCGTCGGGATCGGCCGCCTCGAAGTACGTCATCCAGTGCGGCCCCCGGTCGTGCGGAAGCGCCCGCCCGACCCCGTGCACGGCGGCGACCGGCCGCCCGGCCAGGCTCAGCGTCAGGTAGTCCAGGCCTCCGGGGCCGTCGGAATACCGCTCGGCGTCGGGTTCCTTGTACTGCTCGGCCTCGTGGCCGAAGACGTACGCGTAGAACTTGCCGACCGCCGAGCTGTCCTGGGTGAGCAGCTCGTTCCAGACGGGCGTGCCGGGCACCCCGAACGTCCGCGTCCCCGGATGGTCCCCGGCCTGCCAGATCCCGAAGATCGCGCCCAGCGGGTCGGAGCAGATCGCCATCCGGCCCTCCGGCCCCGCGTCGAGGGGCCCCACCGCGACCGTGCCGCCGCAGGACCGGATCGCCTCGGCGCTCGCGTCGGCGTCGTCGGTGGCGAAGTACGTGGTCCAGGCGACCGGGAGGTCCCGGTCGGGCGGCAGCTGGCCGATGCCCGCCACCTCCTCGCCGTCGAGGAACGCCCGGACGTACGGGCCGAGGTGCTGCGGCCCCGGCTCGTACTCCCAGCCGAAGAGGTCGGCGTAGAAGGCCTCGGTGCTCCCGAGCCCGTGTGCCATGAGGCTCACCCAACAGGGTGTGCCGGGCGGGCGCCGCGAAGCCCGCACTGCCTCGGTCATGTCAGCAGTCTCCTCCGTCTCGTCCCCGTACCCGCCCGATGCTTGCACTCCGGGGCGCGCGGCGCGCCCCGACCGGGCCGGGTTGTCGCGGGCGGGAAGAGAGATGACCGAATCCCTGCGGCCCGCCGATGTCCGGCTTGTTACACGGGCCGTGGGGCGGGGAGGAAGATGGGCCCATGAATGCGATTCTCTCGCCCGCCGAACTGATGGACGAGCTGGCCGGCGCGCACCCGCCGGTGCTCCTGGACGTCCGCTGGCAACTGGGCGGCCCCGACCAGCGCCCCGCCTACGAGGCGGGCCACCTGCCCGGCGCCGTGTACGTCGACCTCGACCGCGAACTGGCAGGTCCGCCCGGGTCCGGCGGACGCCACCCGCTGCCGGACCCGGAGGCCTTCGCGGCGGTCATGCGGCGGGCCGGAGTGGGCTCGGACACCCCGGTGGTCGTGTACGACGGCGGTCAGGGCTGGGCCGCCGCACGCGCCTGGTGGCTGTTGCGCTGGACGGGTCACCCGGCCGTACGCGTACTGGACGGGGGCCTGGCGTCCTGGACGGCCGCGGGCGGAACGGTGACCGCCGACGCGCCGCAGCCGACCGAGGGCGATTTCAAGCCAAACCCGGGGGCTCTGGGCCTGCTGGACGCGGACGGGGCGGCCGCGCTGGCGCGTTCCGGGCTCCTGCTGGACGCCCGGGCGGGGGAGCGCTACCGCGGCGAGGTCGAGCCGATCGACCGGGTCGGCGGCCACATTCCGGGCGCGGTGTCGGCCCCGACCGCGGAGAACGTGACGGAGGACGGCCGGTTCCTGCCGGCCGGGGAACTGCGCGCACGGTTCACGGCACTGGGCGCCACCGGGGACACCCCGGTGGGCGTGTACTGCGGATCGGGCGTCTCCGGAGCCCACGAGGTGCTGGCCCTGGAGGTGGCGGGGATCCCGGCGGCCCTGTACGCGGGCAGCTGGTCGCACTGGTCCTCGGACCCGGAGCGCCCCGTGGCGACGGGCCCGGAGCCGCAGTAGGGGAGCGCGCCGTGTGCGTGCCGCCGACCGGCCGGTCGGCGGCACGCACACGGTCGGCGGCTACTCCTGCTTCTTGCGGCGGGTGCCGAAGACGATCTCGTCCCAGCTGGGGACCGCCGCGCGGCGGCCCGGGCGGACGCCGTCGGCCTCGGCCTGGCGGTCCGTCGTACCGGTGAGCCGGTCGCGGTGACCCGCCACCGTGCGCGGCATCAGGACGTCCGCGTACGCCGAACCGGCGCCCGCCGACGCGGCCGGAGCCGGAGGCTCCTCGACCTCGGGCTCCTCGGCCGGGGCCTCGGTGCGGTCCGGGACGACCAGGTCGCCGCGGAAACTCGGAACCGCCTCCAGCAGGCTGGTCAGCGTGTCCCGTTCCTCCTCGGGCTCCGGCGGCGGCGGGGTCCGGCTGTCGGGCCGTTCCAGCTGGCGGTCCAGGGCGCGGTCCAGCGGCCGGTCGCGCGGCAGCCGGGCGATCCTCGGCACGAACGGGAAGCTCGGCTCGGGTGTCGAGGGCAGGTCGTCCGACTCGCCGATCAGGGACCGGGCCTCGTCGTCCACGGCCACGACCAGCCGGCGCGGCGGATCGTACGTCCAGCTCGCCGAGTGGGGTTCGGCCGCCACCCGGTAGACCAGCAGGACCTCCCACGTGCCGTCGTCGCGGCGCCAGGAGTCCCACTGGACGGAGTCCTTGTCGGCCCCGCGCAGCGTGAGCCGCTCCTGCACGGCCTCGCCGAGCTGGGGTCCGGTGTTCTCGCCGGGCCGGCGGACGGGCGTCTTGCGGGCGCGCTCCGCCATGAAGGCGCGCTCGGCCAGGACGGGACCCTCGAAGCGGCGGACCCGGTCGACGGGGATGCCGGCGAGCTGGGCGACCTCCTCCGCGGAGGCACCGGCTCGTATGCGGGCCTGGATGTCACGGGGGCGGAGGTGGCTCTCCACCTCGATCTCGATCTGGTTCAGGCGCGCGCGGTCATTGCGCACGGCAGCCCGCAGCCGCTCGTCGATCGGAAGCGTGTACTCCGTGCTGTCCGCAGCCTTGAGCACCAGTCGTGTGCCGTCATTGGAGACGGCCACGACACGCAGTTCGGGCATGGGGACCTCCCGGGTGGTGCCTGCCGACGTCACGTGCGTCGCTGCTTCCGCTAGTCGAGTGTGGCCTGCCCGGGTGCAGCCTGCCACAACCTTGCCGAGTTAAACCGGCGTGTCGGGCATGCGCCCTTGATCGACGTTATGGCACGGTTACCTGTTGGGCACGCACAGTGACCGCTTGGTTACTGTGCGCAGCAGGAGCCCGTGCGATACCGCGGCATCACCGGTCTTGAGTGCCGTTTCTCCATCAGTCGGCCCCCTCTCCCGAGCCCGGACATCCGTAAGGAAGGACGGCCCCAGGGCTCGCCACAGTACTCCATTCGGGCCACCTGGGTGGACCGCCGCGCCGCCGAACTTGTCCCGGGCGGCGGGAGTTGGGCTGCCCGAAATCGGGTCGGAAGCCGGGCCGACCTGCGTGCGCGCCCGATTTCGGGTGTCTTGCTTCACACAATCCCCAGAAACGGAACTATCCCTTTCGCCCGGGTGTCAGTAACTGCTGACAGAGGAGAAGCGCGAGAGGCGTGACACGCAGGGGATGGCGATGGGTCAGAAGGCGGTACACGAAGCCGGGGCGGAGCAGCCGGACGGGGTGAAGAAGCTCGATCTGAGCGTGGCCCAGATCGCGGGCACCTCCCTCGCCACCGTCGGGGCGGCGCTGCTGGCCTCGCAGCTGGGCGTGTACGGGACCATCGTCGGCGCCGGTGTGGTCAGCGTGGTCGCCACCGCCGGCGGGCCCGTCATCCAGCACGTCTTCCGGCGCACCGGCGACCAGCTGCGCGAGACCGCCCGCCCGAAGGCCCGTCAGGTCCCGCTGCCCGGCGGGCGGGAGGCGCAGACCACGGCGTCCGGCGCCGCGGCGCCGGACGGGGAGTTCGGCGAGGCCACCGTGCACGGCACCCGCGTCCGGGGCTGGAAGCGCACGGCGGCGGCCTCGGCGGCCGCCTTCGCCATCGCCATCGGCGGCCTCGGGACCTACGAGGCCGTGGCCGGAACCTCCGTGAGCAAGGGCGGCGACACGCTCTGGTCCGCCGGTACCCGCAAGGCCGCCGACCACCGCCCCGCCCCGCCCGGGAACGCGCCGGGCCGGGGGGAGGAGGACGGCGGGGGCGGCAAGGGCGGGCGGACCCCCGGATCCGGGAGCTCCCCGAACCCCTCCCACCCGCACGGCGAGGGGAGCCGAACTCCGGACCCCGGCACGTCCCCTTCCGCGAACCCCTCCCCGCCGGCGACGCCGAGCCCGCCGGTCACGCCGAGCGGCAAGCCGTCGCCGCCGGCCACCCCGTCCGCTCCGACGCCCGGCGCCGGCCAGGGCGGTGACGCCGGGACGGGAACGGGAACCGGCACGGGCGGCACCGGCACCGGTCAGGGGACGGGCGGCCAGGAGCGGGGCGGCGGTTCCTGACCGGCCCCCGGTCCGGATCAGGCCCCCAGCACGCGCCGCAGGTAGTCGTTGCCGAACAGCCGGTCCGGGTCGAGCCGGTCCCGCAGCGCGGTGAACTCGCCGAAGCGCGGGTAGACGGAGGCGAGGTACTCCGCGTCGCGGGTGTGCACCTTGCCCCAGTGCGGCCGCCCGCCGTACTCGGTGAAGATCCGCTCGGCCGCCGTGAAGTAGGCCTGGTAGGGGGTGCCCCGGTACATGTGCACCGCGATGTAGGCGGTCTCGCGCCCCGAGGCCGTCGAGAGGGTGATGTCGTCCGCCGGAGCCGTCCGGACCTCCACCGGGAAGCTGATCCGCAGGCCGGAGGAGTCCACCACGGCCTTGAGCTCGCGCAGCGCCTCGACGGCCCGCTCGCGGGGCAACGCGTACTCCATCTCCACGAACCGGACCCGGCGCGGGCTGGTGAACACCTTGTACGGGATGTCCGTGTAGGTGCGGGCCGACAGGGCGCGGCTGGCCACCTTGGCGATGCCGGGTATGGCCGCCGGGACGGCGCGGCCGAGGGAGTTGACGGCCTGGAAGACGCCGTTGGACAGCAGCTCGTCCTCGATCCAGGCGCTGACCGGGCCGGGCGGGGCCGCGGGGCCCTGACTGCGGTTGTTCCGCTTCGTGTTGCAGTTGCCGGTGTGCGGGAACCAGTAGAACTCGAAGTGCTCGTTCTCCGCGACGTGCTCGTCGAACTCGGCGGTCACCCGGTCGAAGCCCATGGGCTCCTCACGGGCGGTCAGGAAGAACAGCGGCTCCACGGCGAGGGTCAGCGAGGTGACGATGCCGAGGGCGCCGATGCCGAGCCGGGCGGCCGCGAAGACCTCCGGGTGCTCCTTGTCCGAGCAGTGCAGGAGCCGTCCGTCCGCCGTGACCAGGTCCAGGGCGCGGATCTGCGCGGCGATGGAGGCGGAGTCGCGGCCGGTGCCGTGGGTGCCGGTACTGGTGGCGCCGGAGACCGTCTGCTCCATGATGTCGCCCATGTTCGTGAGCGACAGGCCCTGGGCCGCCAGGGCCCGGTTGAGGTCCTTCAGGACCGTGCCGGCGGCCACCGTGACGGTGCCGGCCGCCCGGTCGACCTCCGTGATCCCGGCCAGCGCCTGCGGGCGTACGAGCAGCCCGTCGGTCGCGGCGGCCGCGGTGAAGGAGTGGCCGGTGCCGACCGCCTTCACCCGCAGCCCCTCCTCGGCGGCCCGGCGGACCGCCTCCTGAAGCTCCCCGACCGAGGCCGGGGTGACCACGCGGGCGGGCCTGGCCCGGACGTTGCCCGCCCAGTTACGCCACTCGGCCGGCCCGCTCTTCCCCGCCGTCCGCACTGTCGGTGTCTGCGCCATCGCTAGAGGGCTCCTCCCCTTGCGCCGGCCTCGTCAGCCGGCGGTATCCCGCGAACGCCACCGCCGCCGCGGCCGCTCCCGCCGAGATGGAGACGACGTACCCCCGCTGCGCGCCGGCCGCGTCGATGACCAGACCGGTCACCGAGGACCCGGCCGCGACGCCGACCGCGAGCCCGGTGCTGATCCAGGTCATGCCCTCGGTGAGTTTGGCGCGGGGGACGTGCGCCTCGATCAGGGCCATCGTGGTGATCATCGTGGGAGCGATGGCGAGGCCCGAGACGAAGAGCGCCACGGCCAGGATCGGCAGGTTCCCGGCCAGTAGGAGGGGGATCATACTCACGGCCATCGCACATACGCCCAGTACCCACCGGAGTTCGGTCCGCCCCTTGAGATGGAGCAGGCCGAAGACGATGCCGGCCAGGCAGGACCCGAGGGCCCAGATGGCCAGGACGAAGCTCGCCGAGGACTTGCTGCCCTGCTCCTCGGCGAAGGCCAGGGTGGAGACGTCGATGGAGCCGAAGATCGCTCCGGTGGCCACGAACGTGGCCGTCAGCACCTGGAGGCCGGGGGAGCGCAGCGCCGAGGCGCGGTCGGTGTGCCCGGTGCGCCGGTGCGGCTCGGGCTCGGTGGCGCGCTGCGCGGTGAGCAGCCAGACGCCGACGAGCAGGCTGACGGCGGCGATCAGGGGACCGGCCTCGGGGAACCAGGTGGTCGACAGCCCGATGGCGAGGATCGGACCGAAGATGAAGCAGACCTCGTCGATCACGGACTCGAAGGAGTACGCGGTGTGCAGCTCGCGCGGGGAGTCGTGGTAGATCGTGGTCCACCGGGCGCGGACCATCGAGCCGACGCTGGGGACGCAGCCGGCGACGGCGGCGCACACGAACAGGGTCCAGTCCGGCAGCCCGTTGGCGGCCGCCAGCAGCATCCCGGCCACCGCCAGCACGGAGATCAGCGTCGCGGGACGCAGCACCCGGCGCTGCCCGTACTGGTCCACCAGGCGGGAGACCTGGGGGCCGACGACGGCGGCGGACAGGGCGAGGGTGCCGGTGAGGGCGCTCGCCATCGCGTAGCGGCCGGTGATCTCGGAGATCATGGTGAGGATGCCGACGCCCACCATGGAGAGGGGCAGGCGGCCTATGAGGCCCGCGGCGCTGAACCCCTTGGTGCCGGGGGCCGCGAAGATCGCGCGGTAGGGACTGGGCAAGGGATCTCCGTAAGGGACGTCATTGGCCCGTACAGGTTACGGGCGCCGACGCGGGACCGCACGGGACCGTGCGCGGAACAGCTGACCGGACGGGTTGACTTAGGGTCACCTTACCTGCGGCGCGTCCGGGATGCGGACGCGGCCGCTTCTCGTCGGCGAAGGCGTGGTGGCAGGATTCGAGGCATGTCAGACCAGCTCCGTGCCCCCGAGGCGCCCGTGGCCGAAGGCCTCGCCGCCCCCTACGACGCCCTCCTGCTGCTGTCCTTCGGCGGCCCCGAGGGACCCGACGACGTCGTGCCGTTCCTGGAGAACGTCACGCGCGGGCGCGGCATCCCGCGCGAGCGGCTGAAGGAGGTCGGGCAGCACTACTTCGGCTTCGGCGGGGTCAGCCCCATCAACGGGCAGAACCGCGAGCTGCTGGACGCGCTGCGCAAGGACTTCGCCGAGCACGGGCTGGACCTGCAGGTGTACTGGGGCAACCGGAACTGGGCGCCGTACCTGACCGACGTGCTGCGGGAGATGGCCGCCGACGGCCGCCGCCGCATCGCGGTCCTGGCGACCAGCGCGTACGCCTCGTACTCGGGCTGCCGGCAGTACCGGGAGAACCTCGCCGACTCCCTGGCCGCCCTGGCCGCGGAGGGCGTGGCGCCGCTGCCCCGGGTGGACAAGCTGCGGCACTACTTCAACCACCCCGGCTTCGTGCAGCCCATGATCGACGGGGTGCTCGCCTCGCTGGCCGGGCTGCCGGCGCAGGTGCGCGACGGGGCCCACCTGGTCTTCACCACGCACTCCATCCCCACCGCGGCCGCCGACGCCTCGGGACCGGCCGGGGAGCACGGCGGGGGCGGGGCCTACGTCAGGCAGCACCTGGACGTCGCGAAGGTGATCGCCGACGCCGTCCGCGCGCGGACGGGCACCGAACGGCCCTGGGAGCTGGTCTACCAGTCCCGCAGCGGAGCCCCGCACGTGCCCTGGCTGGAGCCGGACATCTGCGACCACCTGGAGGTCCTGCACGGCGCGGGCGCCCCGGCGGCGGTGATGGTGCCCATCGGCTTCGTCTCCGACCACATGGAGGTCCTCTACGACCTCGACACCGAGGCCACCGCCAAGGCGGCCGAACTGGGCCTGCCCGTCGCCCGCTCGGCCACCGTCGGCGCCGACCCGCGGTTCGCCGCGGCGGTGCGCGACCTCGTGCTGGAGCGGGCCGCGGGCGAGCGCGGCGAGGACGTCGAGCGGTGCGCGCTCGGCCTGCTCGGAGCGAGCCACGACCTGTGCGCCGTGGGCTGCTGCCCGGCGCGGGCACCCCGGCCGGCGGCCGCGGGCGCCGACAGTCCTTACGCGTAGGGGAGGAGCGTTGATGTCCGAGATCTTCGACGGGCCGGAGCTTTCCGAAGAGCTGAAGGCCGAACTGCTCGACGTGGGCCTGGAGGCCGCCCGGCGGGCCGGGGAACTGCTGCGGGACGGCCGGCCGGCGGACCTGTCGGTGGCCGCCACCAAGAGCAGCCCGATCGACGTGGTGACCGAGATGGACATCGCGGCCGAGAAGCTGATCACCGGCGTCCTCGCCGAGCGCAGGCCCGCCGACGGGCTGCTGGGCGAGGAGGGCGCGGACAGCCCGGGCACCAGCGGGGTGCGGTGGATCGTCGACCCGCTCGACGGCACCGTGAACTACCTCTACGGGCTGCCCAGCTGGGGCGTGTCCATCGCCGCCGAGTACCGGGGCGTGACCGTCGCGGGCGTCGTGGCGGCTCCGATGCGGGGGGAGACGTACCACGCCGTCCTCGGCGGCGGGGCCTGGATGGGCACCGCCCGCCTCGCCTGCCGGGCGGGCGCGCCGCTGGACCAGGCGCTGATCGGGACCGGGTTCGGCTACGTCCAGACGCGGCGCGCCCACCAGGCCGAGGTCGCGGCGCGGATCATCCCGCGGGTGCGCGACGTCCGCCGGGGCGGCTCGGCGGCCCTGGACCTGTGCGACGTGGCCGCCGGGCGGCTGGACGGGTACTACGAGCGCGGGCTGAACCCCTGGGACCTGGCGGCGGGCGACCTGATCGCCCGCGAGGCGGGCGCGCTGACCGGCGGCCGGCCGGGCGAACCGGCCTCCGGGGAACTGGTCCTGGCGGCCTCGCCGGCGGTCTTCGCCTCGCTCCAGCCGCTGCTGGAGGAGACCGGCGCCTGGCACGACTGACCGCGCCGCCGGGCGGGCACACGAGCGGGCCCCGGTCGCCGAACGAGGCGGCCGGGGCCGGAAGCTACGGGGTTACGCGGTGCTGCGGTGCTGCGGTGACGCGGTGGTACGGGCTCCGTGGTCCGTGGGGCGAACGCCCCGGGGGTCGGGGTGGTGCGGGGTCAGGCCGCGGTGACGGGCACGCCGTGCTCCGCCGCGAGCCGCTGGAGGTCCTCCAGTTCGGCCTGTTCCACGTCCGCGAGGTAGTCGTCGCCCGTCTCCCGGGCCTTGCTGAGGTCCGACTGGGTGCTCCTGATGCGCTGCAGGAGACCCGCGGTGAATGCGTCCATGGTGGGTTCGCCCCCTCTTCGTGGGCCGGCGGCGGAAGAGCGCGTGTCAATCCGCCGTCAAGGAATGGTTGGGGTGTGGTGAGGTCCTCCCCGGCACCCTGGGCGCAGAAACCTCGTGAGGCGAGGGAATCCTCACGTCCACCCCGCACACCTGTCCCCGGAGGGGGGCCGAGCGGTGCCTTACAGCCGGTTTACGGCCGAAACCGGCAGGATGGGCGGGCAATACACGTGTGCCCTTCTGGGCTCGAAGGAAGGAAACGACGTGCGCGTACTCGTCGTCGAGGACGAGCAGCTGCTCGCCGATGCGGTGGCCACCGGCCTGCGCCGGGAGGCCATGGCCGTGGACGTCGTGTACGACGGCGCCGCCGCCCTGGAGCGCGTCGGGGTGAACGACTACGACGTGGTCGTGCTCGACCGGGACCTTCCGCTGGTGCACGGCGACGACGTCTGCCGGAAGATCGTGGAGCTCGGCATGCCCACCCGGGTGCTCATGCTGACCGCCTCCGGCGACGTCAGCGACCGCGTCGAGGGACTGGAACTCGGCGCCGACGACTACCTGCCCAAGCCGTTCGCCTTCACCGAGCTGACCGCCCGCGTGCGCGCCCTCGGGCGGCGTACGACGGTCGCGCTGCCGCCCGTCCTGGAGCGGGCCGGGATCAAGCTCGACCCGAACCGGCGCGAGGTGTTCCGTGAGGGCAAGGAGGTGCAGCTGGCGCCCAAGGAGTTCGCGGTGCTGGAGGTCCTCATGCGCAGCGAGGGGACCGTGGTCTCCGCCGAGCAGCTGCTGGAGAAGGCCTGGGACGAGAACACCGATCCCTTCACCAACGTGGTCCGGGTGACCGTCATGACCCTGCGCCGCAAGCTCGGCGAGCCGCCGGTCATCGTGACCGTCCCCGGTTCCGGATACCGGATCTGACGAGGATGGCAGCGACTCCGGCGCCGCCGGCGGCGCCACCGAAACCCACGTGGGACCCCGGCCAGCCCGAGGGTCCCTTCCCTTGGCTGCGCCCGACCATCCGGATACGGCTCACCCTGCTGTACGGCGGGATGTTCCTCATCGCGGGCATCCTGCTGCTGTCGATCATCTACCTGCTGGCCGCGCAGGCCCTGCGCGAGGGCAACGCGCTCCCGTTCAAGATCGTCGGCGGGCAGAAGGTCGAGGTCTCCAGCAGCACCTGTCCCGGCGTGGTGGGCATCGACCAGTCCTTCGACCAGTTCAACGCCGCGATCGGCAAGTGCATCCTCGAACAGCGCCGGCACGCGCTGGACGACCTGCTGAGCCGGTCGCTGATGGCCCTCCTGGGGCTGAGCATCATCGCCTTCGCCTTCGGCTACGCGATGGCCGGCCGGGTGCTCTCGCCGCTGGGCAAGATCACCCGGACCGCCCGCCGGGTGGTCGGCTCCGACCTGACCCGGCGGATCGAGCTGGACGGGCCGGACGACGAGCTGAAGGAGCTCGCCGACACCTTCGACGAGATGCTCGACCGCCTGGAGCGGGCCTTCACGGCGCAGCAGCGCTTCGTGGCCAACGCCTCGCACGAGCTGCGGACCCCGCTGGCCATCAACCGGACGCTGCTGGAGGTGCACCTCTCCGATCCCGGGGCACCGGTGGAACTCCAGCAGCTGGGCAAGACGCTGCTGGCCACCAACGAGCGCAGCGAGCAGCTGGTCGAGGGCCTGCTGCTGCTGGCCCGCAGCGAGAACCAGATCGTGGAGCGCAAGCCCGTGGACCTGGCGGAGGTCGCCTCGCGCGCCATCGACCAGGCGCGCGGGGAGGCCCACGCGAAGGGCGTGGAGATCCGCGGCGAGCGGGCGCTGGCCGTGGTCCAGGGCAACGGCGTCCTGCTGGAGCGGATCGCGCTCAACCTGGTCCAGAACGCCGTCCGGTACAACGTCCCGGAGGGCGGCTGGGTGGAGGTCACGACCGAGGCCCAGCACGGCCAGGCGGTGCTCCTGGTATCGAACACGGGTCCCGTTGTTCCCGCGTACGAGGTGGACAACCTCTTCGAGCCCTTCAGACGGCTGCGTACGGAACGAACGGGCAGTGACAAGGGTGTGGGCCTCGGTCTGTCGATCGCGCGCTCCGTGGCGCGCGCTCACGGCGGCCGCATCCAGGCGACGCCCCGCGAAGGCGGTGGCCTGGTGATGCGTGTCACGTTGCCCCTTTGATCCACTCGGGGACCTGTTCGCTGTCGGCGGAACGGTCTGGAGGGATGATGGATGGTAGTTGTGTGATCGATCACATTGTCGAGTGTCGGGTCATGTGCGTTCAGTGACCCCTGGGCGGCCGGAAAGCCCGGGAAGTCCGGGTTTCCGGCCCCCCTGATGGCGGGAAATACACGGGGTGGCGTTTGTGCAAGACGGCCCCCGGACCGTGTACGGTCCCGGTCGTCATCCCAGCCACAAGCTCCTTCGGGCGTGCGGCTGGGTGTCGATTGAGTAACAGACCTTGATGTGAGGCAAAATCTCCGCCTCAGGTCGGGCACAAGTCCGGCCTCTCGCGCGTTACGTGCGCTGAGACACCGCTAAATCCCAGAGGGGGAGAGCGAAAAAATGGCAACGGACTACGACACCCCACGCAAGACCGACGACGACGTCGACAACGACAGCATTGAGGAGCTGAAGGCCCGGCGCAGCGAGAAGACGTCGTCGAGCGTCGACGTCGACGACTTCGACGGCGCCGAGAGCCTCGAACTGCCCGGCGCGGACCTTTCCAACGAGGAACTGGCCGTCCGGGTCCTTCCCAAGCAGGCCGATGAGTTCACCTGCATGAGCTGCTTCCTGGTGCACCACCGCAGCCAGCTGGCACGCGAGAAGAACGGCCAGCCGATCTGCCGCGACTGCGACTGAGGCCTCGGCCGTGACGGGCTCGACGCCATTTCGGAAGCGACGCTTCCGTAAATCCGGCGGTCAGGCGGAGACGCAGGCGGCAGCCACGGACCCGGAAACGGGTCCTGGGGCCTCCGGCGGCTCGGCCCTCGAGAAGACTGCCGTGCCCAGCGACACCGCCGCGGCGGTGCCGTCGGTCACGGACGCTGACGAACAGCCCCGGCACCGGTCCGGGGCACGTCCGGTGCAAGCCGTCAGGAACGGTGTGCGCAAGGGCGGCGAGAGCGCGAAGGCCGCCGCCCTGTACATCACCGACTGGATCATCGAGAACGCACCGCGCGTTCCGGTCCGGGACCTCGCGACCCTGCGCAGGCAGTTCCCGGACCTGGGTCCCGATCAGCTTGCCGACAAGCTGATCACCGGGGCCGCCAACGGCACCTCGACCGTGGGCGCGGGCATCGGCGCCGCGGCGATGCTGCCGGTTCCGCCCGCCATGCCGGCGGAGCTGGCCGCCGAGATCACCGGCGTGGCCGTGATCGAGCTGAAGCTCATCGCCGAACTCCACGAGGTCTACGGACTCCGCCCCGGCGGGAACCTGAAGGACCGCAGCCTCGCCTACCTCACGTCGTGGACGGAGGAGCGCGGGGTCGACCTGACCAAGCCGACGACGCTCAACGCGGCGCTGGGCGGTCAGATGAAGCGCGAACTGCGCCAACAGATCATGAAGCGGATGTTCCGCAGCCTGCCGAACCTGATGCCGTTCATGGTGGGCGCCGCCGTCGGCGCCGTCATGAACCGCCGGGACACCAGGAAAGTCGCCGAGAAGGTGCGTGGGGACCTGCGCGCCCGGGCCGTGCCGTGGGATGCCCTCCCGGCCCTCCCGCCCCTGGAGCGGCCCCCTGGGCCCCTTCCCGAGGCCGCCAGGGCCGCACTGGAAGGCCGCCCGATGCACCCCCGCGACTGAGACGGTCCCCGAGGCGGGCCGGCCCGTGCCGTTCAGGCCCCGGCGGGGCCGCTCTTCGCCGCGCGGATCGCCGCCGACAGGGCCTGCGGCTCGCGGGTGGACAGGTACACGTACGGGGTCGGGTCCGCCGGGTCCGTCACCTCGACGCGGACCGCCGTCGGGACGTAGCTGCGCATCAGCATGAAGGCGCGGGTGTCGGCCTTGTACGTGCGCCAGGCGCGGGCCTCCTCCGCCTCCAGCACCTCGGGCTCGCCCAGGGCCGTCACCGGGATCCGGGCGGTGCCCGCCGCGAGGGAGCCGTTCACCACGCGCACGCGCGCGGAGCCGTACGAACTGACCAGCAGCCCCGTCAGCGCCGTGCCGCCCACCAGCCCCGCGAGCAGCGGCGTCGTCCCGAGCGGGAACAGCATCAGCGCGCACGCGATGCCGGCCAGCACGGCGATGCCCCACCAGGAGCGGGGGGCGGACAGGCGTTCGTCGTGGTGCGCGGGGGAGAGCTGCATACGGGCAAGCCTGCCACGAGGCGACCGGCGGGTAGCCGCGCGGGTAAGGTCAGCGGCTGTGAGTGGACGAAACACAGCGTTGACGCCCCCGGCCGACGCCGCCGCACCGGTCCGGCACCCCGACGCACCGGCCCCCGGCGAGCTCCTCGGCGCGCACTACGAGCACTGTTTCGGCTGCGGCGGGGGACAGCCGCACGGCCTCCACCTGGAGGCCCGCGCCGGAGAGGGCGTCCGCGTCACCGCGGAGTTCACCGTGAAGCCCGCTCATCAGGGTGCACCCGGCCTCGCCCACGGCGGCGTCCTGGCCACCGCGCTCGACGAGACGCTGGGCTCCCTGAACTGGCTGCTGCGCGTCATAGCCGTGACCGGCCGCCTGGAGACCGACTTCGTCCGCCCCGTGCCCGTGGACACCGTGCTGTACCTGGAGGCGGAGGTCACCGCCGTGGCCGGGCGGAAGATCTACTCCAGCGCCGTCGGCCGCACAGGCGGCCCGCAGGGCCCGGTCGCGGTGCGCGCCGACGCCCTGTTCATCGAAGTGAAGGTCGACCACTTCATCGACAACGGTCGGCCCGAGGAGATCCGGGCGGCGATGGCCGACCCGGACCAGGTCAGGCGCGCACGCGCCTTCGAGGTGAACCCCTGATGTCCCAGAACACCCATGCGCCCGTCGACGTGCTGATCCGCCGCGTCGACCCCGAGGTGCCCCTGCCCGCCTACGGTCACCCCGGTGACGCCGGCTGCGACCTGGTGACCACCGCGGCCGCGGAACTGGAGCCCGGGGAGCGGGCCGTCCTGCCCACCGGCGTCTCCATCGCCCTGCCCGACGGGTACGCCGCCTTCGTGCACCCCCGCTCCGGCCTGGCCGCACGCTGCGGGCTCGCGCTCGTGAATGCCCCGGGGACGGTGGATGCCGGGTACCGTGGGGAAATCAAGGTGATCGTGGTCAATCTCGACCCGCGCGAGAGCGTCAGGTTCGAGCGTTTCGACCGCATTGCCCAGCTGGTTGTCCAGCGGGTCGAGAAGGTGCGCTTCCACGAGGTGGAGGAGCTTCCCGGCTCGGCCCGGGCCGACGGGGGGTTCGGCTCCACCGGCGGTCATGCGGCCGTGGCCGGATCCGGCGCTGGTCAGCAGGGTGGGAATGGCTACGCTTCGGTCGTAACCGACCGGGAAGGACAGTGACGTGTTCGGACGTCGCAAGAAGAACGACTCCGTCAAGGACGGCGGCGCGGCCGAGCAGGTCGACGGCGTGCGCGCCGATGAGCCGGACGACGCCGGCGAGCCCGACTCCGCGAAGCCGCGCAGGATGAACCTGCCCCCGGCCCCGCGGCCCGACGGCCCGTGGGACGTCTCCGAGGTGCTCGGAAACCCGGCCGACGGCCGGGTCGACCTGGGCGGCATCCTCGTGCCCGGTGTCGAGGGCATGGAACTGCGCGTCGAGGTCGCCGGTGACGCGATCGTGGCCGCGACCGTGGTCCTCGGCGACAGCGCCGTGCAGCTGCAGGCCTTCGCCGCCCCCAAGAAGGAGGGCATCTGGGGCGAGGTCCGCGACGAGATCGCCTCGGGCATCACCCAGCAGGGCGGCATCATCGACGAGGTCGAGGGCCCCCTGGGCTGGGAACTGCGGGCCCAGGTGCCCGTACCCCTGCCGGACGGCCAGACCGGCGCCCAGCTGGTGCGCTTCGTCGGCGTCGACGGCCCCCGCTGGTTCCTGCGCGGCGTCATTTCCGGCCAGGGCGCGGTGCGCCCCGAGTCGGCCGGCGTGCTGGAGCAGATCTTCCGGGACACCGTCGTCCTGCGCGGCGACGGCCCCATGGCCCCGCGTGACCCGATCGTCCTGAAGCTGCCGAACGACGCCCAGATGGTGCCGGACGGCGTGCAGACGGCCGAGGACCAGGAGAGCTCCCGCTTCTCCGGCGGCATGGGCCAGCTGGAGCGCGGCCCGGAGATCACCGAGGTCCGCTGACCCCGCGAGCGGCAGACGACGGGCGGGTCCGGCTCCCTGCGGGGGCGGGGCCCGCCCGTCCGCGTACCGGGCGGGGCGGGCCCGTGCGGCCGGTCGCGTCCGCGTCAGGGTTGCGTCAGGGATGGGCGTACGGCGGGCCGTCAGTGCGTGAACGGCGGGAACGTCCCCGAGAATGAGCCCATGGGACGCGGCAGGCTAAGGATCTATCTCGGCGCGGCACCCGGTGTGGGCAAGACGTACGCGATGCTCTCGGAAGGCCACCGCCGGGTGGAGCGGGGCGGCGACTGCGTCGTCGGCTTCGTCGAACACCACGGGCGGCCGCGCACCGAGGTGATGCTGCACGGACTCGAACAGGTGCCGCGCAGGGAACTGGTCCACCGCGGCGCCGCCTTCACGGAGATGGACGTGGACGCGCTGCTCGCCCGCCGTCCCGCCGTCGCGCTGGTGGACGAGCTCGCGCACACCAACGTGCCCGGCTCGCGCAACGCCAAGCGCTGGCAGGACGTGGAGGAACTCCTGCGCGCCGGCATCGACGTCGTGTCCACCGTGAACATCCAGCACCTGGAGTCCCTCGGGGACGTGGTCGAGTCGATCACGGGCGTGCGGCAGCGGGAGACCGTGCCGGACGAGGTGGTGCGGCGGGCCGACCAGGTCGAGCTGGTCGACATGTCCCCGCAGGCCCTGCGCCGCCGGATGGCGCACGGCAACATATACAAGCCCGACAAGGTCGACGCGGCCCTGTCCAACTACTTCCGGCCGGGCAACCTCACCGCGCTGCGCGAACTCGCGCTGCTGTGGGTGGCCGACCGGGCCGACGAGTACCTCCAGCAGTACCGGGGCGAGCACGACATCCGCTCCACCTGGCAGGCGCGCGAGCGGATCGTCGTCGGACTCACCGGCGGGCCGGAGGGGCGCACCCTGATCCGGCGGGCCTCCCGGATGGCCGCGAAGGGCTCCGGCAGCGAGATCCTGGCGGTCTACATCGCCCGCAGCGACGGCCTGACCTCGGCCTCCCCGAAGGAGCTCGCGGTCCAGCGGACCCTGGTCGAGGACCTCGGCGGAACGTTTCACCACGTCATCGGGGACAACATCCCGGAGGCGCTCCTCGCCTTCGCCCGCGGCGTCAACGCCACCCAGGTCGTCCTCGGCTCCAGCCGCCGCAAGGCCTGGCAGTACGTCCTCGGCCCCGGCGTCGGCGCGACCGTGGCCCGCGACTCGGGACCCGACCTCGACGTCCACATCGTCACCCACGAGGAGGTCGCCAAGGGGCGCGGACTGCCCGTGACCCGCTCGGCCGCCCGCCTCGGCAGGCCGCGCATCGTGGCGGGCTGGCTGGTCGGAGCGCTGTTCCCGGTCCTGCTGTGCCTCCTGCTGACCCACATCGACGCCGATCCCGGCCTCGCCAACGACATGCTGCTCTTCCTGGCGCTGACGGTGACGGCCGCGCTGCTCGGCGGACTCTGGCCCGCCCTCGCCTCCGCCGCCATCGGCTCCCTGCTGCTGAACTGGTTCTTCGCTCCCCCGCTGCACCGGCTCACCGTCTCCGACCCCCGGAACATCATGGCCATCGCGGTCTTCTTCGGGGTCGCCGTGTCGGTCGCCTCCGTGGTCGACCTCGCCGCCCGGCGCACCCACCAGGCCGCGCGGCTGCGCGCCGAGTCCGAGATCCTCTCCTTCCTGGCCGGGAGCGTGCTGCGGGGGGAGACCGCCCTGGACGCGCTGCTGGAGCGCGTACGGGAGACGTTCGCGATGGAGTCCGTGGCCCTGCTGGAGCGGCAGGGCGACGTCGAGCCCTGGACCCGGGCCGGGAGCGTCGGCCCCAGCCCGGCGGCCCGCCCCGAGGACGCCGACGTGGACATGCCGATCGGCGACCACATGGCGCTGGCCCTGTCCGGGCGGGTACTGCCCGCGGAGGACCGCCGGGTCCTCGGCGCCTTCGCCGCCCAGGCCGCCGTCGTACTGGACCGCCAGCGGCTGGTCGGAGAGGCCGAGGAGGCCCGCCGGCTGGCCGAGGGCAACCGGATCCGGACCGCCCTGCTGGCCGCCGTCAGCCATGACCTGCGTACGCCGCTCGCCTCCATCAAGGCGTCCGTCAGCTCGCTGCGCTCCGACGACGTGGACTGGTCCGAGGAGGACCGCGCCGAACTGCTGGAGGGGATCGAGGACGGCGCCGACCGGCTCGACCACCTGGTGGGGAACCTGCTCGACATGTCCCGGCTCCAGACCGGGACCGTCACCCCGCTGATCCGGGAGATCGACCTCGACGAGGTGGTCCCAATGGCGCTGGGCGGCGTACCGGAGGACAGCGTGCTGCTCGACGTGCCCGAAACCCTGCCCATGGTGGCCGTGGACCCGGGGCTGCTGGAGCGCGCCGTGGCCAACGTGGTCGAGAACGCCGTCAAGTACAGCCCGCCCGGGCAGGCCGTGCTGGTCGCGGCCAGCTTCCTCGGCGACCGCGTCGAGGTGCGGGTCGTGGACCGCGGCCCCGGGGTCCCGGACGAGGCCAAGGACCGCATCTTCGCCCCCTTCCAGCGCTACGGCGACGCCCCCCGCGGCGCCGGAGTGGGCCTCGGGCTCGCGGTGGCCCGCGGCTTCGCCGAGGCCATGGACGGCAGCCTCGCCGCCGAGGACACCCCCGGGGGCGGACTGACCATGGTGCTCACCCTCCGCGCCGCCGGCCGCGACCGCCCGCCGCCGGACACCCCGCAGACGGAGACCGGAACCGGAGCCGGACCCCTCCGCGTGGACACGGCAGCACACCCCGAACGACAGAAAGCAGGACCCCGATGACCCGGGTGCTCGTGGTGGACGACGAACCGCAGATCGTCCGGGCCCTCGTGATCAACCTCAAGGCGCGCAAGTACGAGGTCGACGCGGCCGCCGACGGAGCGGGCGCCCTGGAACTCGCGGCCGCCCGCCACCCCGACGTGGTCGTCCTCGACCTGGGCCTGCCCGACATGGACGGCATCGAGGTGATCAAGGGGCTGCGCGGCTGGACCCGCGTCCCGATCCTCGTCCTCTCCGCCCGCCACACCTCCGACGAGAAGGTCGAGGCGCTGGACGCGGGCGCCGACGACTACGTCACCAAACCCTTCGGCATGGACGAACTGCTCGCCCGGCTGCGCGCCGCCGTCCGCCGGGCCGAGCCCACCCCCGGCGCCGGGGAGGGCGAGGTAGTCGTGGAGACGGAGGGGTTCACCGTGGACCTGGCCGCGAAGAAGGCGGTGCGCGCGGGGCGCGACGTACGCCTCACCCCCACCGAGTGGCACCTGCTGGAGGTGCTGGTGCGCAACGGCGGCAAGCTCGTCAGCCAGAAGCAGCTCCTCCAGGAGGTGTGGGGGCCCTCCTACGGCACGGAGACCAACTACCTGCGCGTCTACATGGCCCAGCTGCGCCGCAAGCTGGAGGCGGACCCCTCGCACCCGCGGCACTTCATCACCGAACCGGGCATGGGATACCGCTTCGAGAGGTAGCGGGGGCGCCGGTACGCTTCCTGTATGAGTGCTGAACCGCGTCCCGAGAAGCCCGCGAAACCGGCCAGGCCGGCGGGCCGGTTCCGCCGGATGATAGAGCGGCTTTCCACCTCCCAGGAGGAGCTGCATTCGGCGGAACTGCAGGAGGACGCAGAAGCCGCGGGGTGCCTGCGGATCTGCGACTGCCACGACCGCCAGATAGTCAAGGTGACGGGAACCCTGCGTACCGTCACCCTGCGGCCGCGAGCGGGCGTACCGGCCCTGGAGGCGGAACTGTTCGACGGCTCGGCGGCACTCGACGTGGTGTGGCTCGGGCGTCGCTCGATCGTGGGAATCGAGCCCGGGCGGCGCATGATCGCCTCCGGGCGGATCTCGATGAGTCATGGGCGCCGGGTGCTCTTCAACCCGAAGTACGAACTCCGACCGCTCGGACAGGAGCACTGACGGTGACGTCACTCGACAAACCCACCCCGCCGGCCGCGCCGGAAGGCCCGTCGGCGGCCGACCAGAGCGCCGTGACCCAGGCGGCGCTCTTCGACGCCTTCGGCGGCATCCGGGGCACCGTGGAGACGATGCTCCCCGGCCTGCTCTTCGTGATGATCTACACGATCAACAAGGACGTGAAGCTGTCCGCCATCGCGGCGGGCGCGGTGGCCGTCCTCCTGGTGGTCGTGCGGCTGCTGCGCAAGGACACCGTCAAGCACGCCTTCAGCGGCGTCTTCGGCGTCGGCGTCGGCGTGGCCTTCGCGCTCTTCACCGGCAGCGCCAAGGGCTTCTACCTGCCCGGCATGATCTACGGCGCCGGCCTGGGCGTGGCCTTCACGGTCTCCGCGCTGGTCGGGTTCCCGCTGCTCGGCGTGGTCCTGGGGCCGGTGTTCAAGGAGAACCTGTCCTGGCGCACCCGCAATCCCGGACGGAAGAAGGCGTACACGAAGGCCAGCCTCGCCTGGGGCCTGATCTTCCTCGCCAAGTACGCGATCCTCTTCCCGCTGTACTGGTGGGGCGACGCCACCCAGCTCGGCTGGGTGCTGATCGCCCTGAAGCTCCCGCCGATGGTGCTGGCCGTGTACTTCACCTGGCTCTTCCTCGCGAAGGCGCCGCCGCCGATCGACGTGATCGCCGAGTACGAGGCCGAAGAGGCCGCGGAGAAGGCCGCCAAGGCCGCCGCCGCCCGGGAGCGCGGGGTCTGACCCGCGCCCGACCGTCACGCACGCCGAAGGGGCGGAGCAGCTGCGAAGCCGCTCCGCCCCTTCGGGGTGGGGGGCGGCGGTCGGGGCGGCCCGGAGCGCGGGGGCCCGCGGGCGTGCTG